>DAINQO010000141.1:0-8805 GCA_036742625.1 Microvirga sp. | reverse complement strand
CGGTGTGGGCGCGCGACCCGGCCAAGGAGGCGGCGGCGAGCGGCGTCACGAACTGCTGCGCGCCCTTGGTCAGGATTGGGCGCACGGCGGCGCCGCGCTCGCGAAGCCGCCGGATGAGATCGAGCGATTTATAGGCCGCGATGCCGCCGCCGATGATAAGGAGGACGCGCTTTCCCGCTAGTCCCGCGTCTAAATCGACGCCGCCGATTGGGTCCATGATCGCCGCGATCCCATCGGCAATGTTGGTTCGCTCCGGCGCGCTACGCGGTGGCTTCTGGCCGGCCCCGCCGGACAACTTCAGCCACTCATCCTCTCGCACGAAAATCACGGCGCCCTTGCCGCGTCGGGTGACACGCTGGGGTTCTCCCCTCAGCGCTCGATCAATGAGCTCGCTCCAATGAGCGCGGGCGTCCTTCGCCAACCAACTACGCATCAGCAATGCTCCGAAGTGTACACATGCACACTTCCTGGCGGCGTATCAAGATCGCAGCAGAAACACGATGAACACTATCGCGATCACCCACAGCGCCGCGGCGATCCACCTTGAGCGCCGCGCCTCGGCCTCGCCGATGCCTTCGAGGCCTTCCGGCGTCAGCGAGAAGCCGCGGTCGGTCGCGCGCTCGAGCTTGCCGAGGACGCGCTCGGCGCGCAGCGCCAGGTCGGGGAGGTCGCCGACGACGCCGAGGAGGGTCGAGAGCCCGCGGCCGGCCTCCTCGATCCGCCCGACGGGCCCGAGGTTGCGCTCGATCCAGTCGCGCACCACGGGTTCAGAGGTCGACCACATGTCGAGCTTCGGGTCGAGGTTGCGGGCGACGCCCTCGACGACGACCATGGTCTTCTGCAGCATGACGAGCTCGGTCCGGGTCGCCATGTCGAAGATCGCCGTGACCTCGAACAGCAGCGTGAGGAGGCGCGCCATCGAGATCTCGTCGGCGCGCCGGTCGTGGATCGGCTCGCCGATGGCGCGCAGCGCCTGGGCGAAATCCTCGACCGAGTGCCGCGCCGGGACATAGCCGGCCTCGAAATGGACCTGCGCGACCCGTCGGTAGTCGCGGCGGATGAACCCGAGCAGGATCTCGGCGAGGAACCGTCGCTCCTTGAGGCCGAGCCGGCCCATGATGCCGAAATCGACCGCGACGAGCCGGCCTTCCGGGTCGACGAAGAGGTTGCCGGGGTGCATGTCGGCGTGGAAGAAGCCGTCCCGGATCGCGTGCCTGAGGAAGGTCTGGATCAGCATCCGGGCGAGCTTGACGAGGTCGTGGCCGGCGGCCTCGAGCGCCGGCAGGTCGTTCAGCCGGATGGCCTCGATCCATTCGGTCGTCAGCACGTCGCGCTCGGTCAGATCCCATTCGGGCTCGGGGACGCGGAAATCGGCGTCCTCGCGGGTGTTCTCGGCAAGCTCCGAGAGCGCTGCCGCCTCGAGGCGCAGATCCATCTCGATCGCGACCGAACGGGCGAGGGTCTCGACCACCTCGCGGGCGCGCAGGCGCCTGGCGTCGGGAACGAAGCGCTCGAACAGGCGCGCCGCAAAGCGCATCGCCTGCAGCTCGCGGGCGAACTGCTCGCGCACGCTCGGACGCATCACCTTAACGGCGACGAGCCGCCCGCCGGCCGCCTCGACAAGGCGCGCCTGGTGCACCTGCGCGATCGAGGCGGCGGCGATCGGCTCGCTGAAGCTCGCGAACAGGCGGTCGAGCGGGCGCCCGAGCGCGACCTCGACCATTCGGACGGCGTCCTGGCGCGGGAACGGCGGCATGCGGTCCTGGAGCCGCTCGAGGTCGCGCGCGACGGCGACGCCGACGATGTCGGGCCGGGTCGCGAGGAACTGGCCGAACTTGACGTAGGACGGGCCGAGCCGCGTCAGCGCCGCCGAGAGCCGGGCGGTGCCGTCGCCGAGGTCGCGGCGCTCGATCAGCCGCGCCAGGCGCAGGAAGCCGCGCCCGGCCGGCGGCAGCACGCTCGGATCGACGAGGGCGAGCGCGCCCTCGCGCGCCAGCACGGCGCCGGCGCGGATGTTGCGCCAGAGATGGAGCAGGTCGCTCAGCACGACGTCAAATCTTCCACGCCCCGTGGAGCGCGACGATGCCGCCGGTGAACAGGCGGTGGGTCACGCGCCGGAAGCCCGCCGCCGCGATCATGCGCCCGAACGCCGCCGGGCTTGGAAAGCGGCGGATCGACTCGGCGAGATAACGGTAGGAGTCGGCATCGCCGGCGACCATGCGGCCGAGACGCGGGATGACGTTGAAGGAGTACGCGTCGTAGAGCGTGTCGAGGCCGGGCACGTCGACGCGCGAGAACTCGAGGCAGAGGAATTGCGCGCCCGGCCGCAGCACGCGATGCGCCTCGGCAAGCGCCGCCTCGATCCGCGTCACGTTGCGGATGCCGAAGGCGATCGAGTAGCCGTCGAACGACCGTTCGGGGAACGGCAGCGCCTCGGCGTTCGCCTCGACGAAGTCGATCCTGCCCTCATGGCGCGAGCCAGCCCGCTCGCGCCCGACCGCGAGCATGTCGCCGTTGATGTCGAGCGCCGTGACGTGGGTCATCGGCCCGCCGGCGTCGAGGACGCGGAAGGCGACGTCGCCGGTGCCGCCGGCGACGTCGAGATGCCGGAAGGGCCGGCGCTTCGGCGGCTTCAGGCTCGTGACGAGCGCATCCTTCCAGGCCCGGTGAAGCCCCGCCGACATGAGGTCGTTCATCAGGTCGTAGCGGCGCGCGACGGTATGGAAGACGTCGTTGACGCGCTCCTGCTTCTCGGCCCGCGGCACGGATTTGAAGCCGAAATGGGTCCTGTCCGTCTCGTCCGCCATCGGCCGCTGCTGCGCTTTTCCTCGGCGCGATGCATAGCGGAGGGGCGGGCGGATAGCTACGTAGCCAAGCTCGCGTGCTTAAGAGGTGCGAATGCCCGAGCTACCCGAGGTCGAGACGGTCCGCCGCGGGCTTGAGCCGGCGATGGTCGGCGCACGGATCGACAAGGTCGAGCAGCGGCGGCCGGATCTGCGCTTCCGGTTTCCCAAGCGCTTCGTCGCGCGGCTCACCGGCCAGGAAGTCGTCGGGCTGGGGCGGCGGGCGAAATACCTCTTGGCCGACCTCTCGTCCGGCGAGGTGCTGGTCATGCATCTCGGCATGAGCGGGCGCTTCCTCGTCACGCAGGGCGGGCGCACGCGCGTCCCCGGCGAGTTCCACGCGGAGGCCGGCGGCGAGAGCGCCCACGACCACGTCGTCTTCCACCTCTCGAACGGCGCGCGCGTCACCTACAACGACGCGCGCCGGTTCGGGCTGATGGACCTCGTGCCCCGGGCCGAGCTCGACACCTCGCCGCATCTTTGCGATCTCGGGCTCGAGCCGCTCGGCAACGAACTCTCCGGGGAGGCGATCGCCCGCCTTTTCCGGGGCAAGCGGGCGCCGCTCAAGGCGGCGCTCCTCGATCAGCGCCTGATCGCCGGGCTCGGCAACATCTATGTCAGCGAGGCGCTGTTCCGGGCCGGGCTGCATCCGGAAGCCGCCGCGGGCTCGCTCGCGACGGCCGCCGGCAAGCCGCGCGAGAGCGCCCGTCGCCTGGCGGAGGAGATCCGCGCGGTGCTGAGCGAGGCCGTCGAGGCCGGCGGCTCGACGCTGCGCGACTACGCGAAGACGGACGGCTCGCTCGGCTATTTCCAGCATTCGTTCCGCGTCTACGACCGCGAGGGCGAGCGCTGCGCGACGGAGGGCTGCGGCGCGACCGTGCGGCGGCTCGTCCAGTCGGGCCGCTCGACCTTCTACTGCCCGCGCTGTCAGCGGCGCCGATCGCCTGTTGCCCGGACGGTTCCGCTTGGCTAGCGATGCCGGAGCATTCCGGAGGGCGTCCATGGCTTACGAAACCATCCTGGTCGAGACCCGCGGCAAGGTCGGGCTCGTGACGCTCAACCGGCCGCAGGCGCTGAACGCCCTGAACTCCACCCTCGTTCGCGAGCTGAACCAGGCGCTCGACGGCTTCGAGGCCGACCCGGCGATCGGCTGCGTCGTCATCACCGGCAGCGACAAGGCCTTCGCGGCCGGCGCCGACATCAAGGAGATGCAGGACAAGGGCTACCCCGCGGCCTACCTCGAGGACTTCATCACCGCCTGGGATCGCGTCGGCCAGCGCCGCAAGCCGCTGATCGCTGCGGTCGCGGGGTTCGCGCTCGGCGGCGGCTGCGAGCTTGCCATGATGTGCGACATCCTGATCGCGGCCGACACCGCCCGCTTCGGCCAGCCCGAGATCAAGCTCGGCGTGATGCCGGGCGCCGGCGGAACGCAGCGGCTCACCCGCGTCGTCGGCAAGGCGAAAGCGATGGAGATGTGCCTTACCGGCCGGATGATGAACGCCGAGGAGGCCGAGCGCTCCGGCCTCGTCGCCCGCGTCGTGCCGGCGGCCGAGCTCCTCGGCGAGGCGATGAAGACGGCCGACATCATCGCCGGCCTGTCGCTGCCGATCGTCATGATGGCGAAGGAGAGCGTCAACCGGGCCTACGAGACGACGCTCGCCGAGGGCATCCGCTTCGAGCGGCGCCTGTTCCATGCGATGTTCGCGACGCGCGACCAGAAGGAGGGCATGGCGGCCTTCGTCGAGAAGCGGGCGCCGCGGTTCACGAACGAGTAGGCGCGCCCGCCGGCGTCGTTGACGCCCCGGCGGGCCCCGTCTATAAGCCGCCGCTCATGAGGCCGCGCGGGCTCCGCTGCGGTCTTTACGGTTTCACCCTGCATCAGCCGATCGTCAGCGAGGCGCCCCGCCTCCCGATCGCATTTCAAGACGAGGACAGCCCATGGCCAACACCAGTTCGGCCAAGAAGATGGTCCGCAAGATCGCCAAGCGGACCGACATCAACCGCTCGCGGCGCAGCCGCATGCGGACCTTCCTGCGCAAGGTCGAGGAGGCGATCGCGACCGGCGATCAGGCGGCGGCCCAGGCAGCCCTGCGCGCCGCGCAGCCCGAGATCATGCGCGCCGCCCAGAACGGCATCGTGCACAAGAACACCGCCTCGCGGAAGGTCTCGCGCCTCGCCTCGCGGATTCGCACGCTCAGCGCCTGAGCGACGGTTTCAACGGCTTCGCGGCAAACGAGATGCCCGGCTCCGGCCGGGCATAGCTTTATGACGCCCGTTTGACACTTGCGTGGAGGTTCAACCTCCGTTCCCGTTGACATTGTGAGGGCGTTCGGGGGTGGCTTTCGGGAATGGCGCGGATTTTCCCCGCGCAGATTTTACCCAAACGTTTCAGAGGCTTACGGCACAAGCCCGACCCGGTCGCGTGAATCCTGTAAGACCCGACGTGAATCCGGGTGCCCGCAGTGTTGCGCGTTGGACCACAATTCCTTCCGGCCCCCACGCCCAAGTTCTTAAGAAAAGATGAAGCTCTCCAGCGCGTTATCCTGCCGCCCACCGCAACGTTCGCCAGGTTGCCTCGGCGATTCGGTCTGAATCGGGCGAGCGGGGGATTCGTTCCTGTTGCGCACAGGAAATTTGCTGGTGTAGGGTCCCTTCGCTCGGGGGGCAGTAATCCCGCAGCACTCCACGATCGGCTGTAGTTAGTATGCCTCGCTTGCGGGAGGCGGAATGTTTCTCGGCGGTCAAGTAATGAAAATAGTAAGAGACGCGTCGGGAGCTGAAGTCCGATCCTCTTAGAGGTCGGGCGTGTACCTACATCTCTCTACTGCGCTGGCGTCCTAAACTTCCGCGATCAACGTCGGGAGCGAGTGAAAGCGCGTGACTTCGTCTCGCGCCAGGCGGCGGCACGCCTGGAGCGGGACCTTCGAGCGCCGAAAGGCGCCGTTCCTTGGAGGGGGAGAACAACAATGTATGGCGAGGGGCAGAGGGGGCGTACGGGCGTTGGTGCGAGGAGCGCGGAGGTGCCCGAGGCCGGGCAACAGGGAGACACCGAGGTCTGGAACAGGGTCAAGCGGCGCCTGCGCGCCGAGCTCGGCGAGGACGTGTTCACGAGCTGGTTCGCGCGCCTCGAGCTTGACGCCGTCAACGACGGCTGCGCCCACCTCACCGTCCCGACCCGCTTTCTGAAGAGCTGGATCGAGGCCCATTACGCCGACCGCGTCCGCTCCGTCTATCGCAGCGAGAGCCCGCTCGTCGCAAACATCGCGGTCGCGGTGCGCAGCTCGGCCGCGAAGGAGCCGCCGGCCGCCGCCCGCCCGCACCTCCACCCGGCCCGCGCCGACACCGGCCCGAACGACCACGCCCGGGTGAAGCTCGTCTCCGACCGCGATCTCGGGCCCACGCCGGCCCGCAGCCAGGGTCCGGACACGACCGAGCTCGGCGGCGCGCCGCTCGATCCGCGCCTGAGCTTCACGAGCTTCATCGTCGGCCGCTCCAACGCGCTTGCCCATGCGGCGGCGGACCGCGTCGCCCGGCATCAGGGCACGCAGGCGCTCTACAATCCGCTCTACCTTCACGCCGGCGTCGGCCTCGGCAAGACCCACCTCCTGCATGCCATCGGCCACGAGGCGCGCAGGAACGGCCGGCGGGTCATCTATCTCACCGCCGACCGCTTCATGTACGGCTTTGTCGCGGCCCTGAAGGCGCAGACGGCGCTCGCCTTCAAGGAGCGCCTGCGCGGCATCGACCTCCTGATCCTCGACGACGTGCAGTTCATCCAGGGGCGCTCGATCCAGCAGGAGTTCGGGCACACGCTCAACTCGCTGATCGATTCAGGCCGGCAGATCGTCGTCGCCTCCGACCGGCCGCCGACCGAGCTCGAGAGCCTCGACGAGCGGGTGCGCTCGCGGCTCGGCGGCGGTCTCGTGGTCGAGATCGGCGCGCTCGACGAGCAGCTGCGCGCCTCGATCCTCGCCGCCCGGGTCTCGACCGTGAAGATGACCCATGCCGGCTTCGACGTCGGCCCGGCGGTGATCTCCTACGTGGCGCGGGCGATCGTCGCCAACGGCCGCGACCTCGAAGGCGCCGTCAACCGGCTCTTGGCGCATGCGACCCTGACCGGCTCGGCGATCACGCTCGAGACGGCCGAGATCGCGATCCGCGACCTCATCCGCAACCGCGAGCCGAAGCGGGTCAAGATCGAGGACATCCAGAAGCTCGTCGCGAGCCACTACAACGTCTCGCGCTCCGACATCCTGTCCGAACGCCGCACCGCGGCCGTGGTCAAGCCGCGCCAGATCGCCATGTACCTGGCGAAGGTCCTGACCCTGCGCTCGCTGCCCGAGATCGGGCGCCGCTTCGGCGGCCGCGACCACACGACGGTGCTCCACGCCGTGCGCAAGATCGAGAAGCTGCTCGGCGAGGACACCGGGCTCAACGACGAGGTCGAGCTCCTGAAGCGCATGCTGCAGGAGTAGGGGGGCGGCGGCGCGGTCTTTACGGGGCCGCGCCGCAGGTCCGCCGCAGGCAGGCCGCGCCCGGCCTTGTTGACGACGCCGGCTCCCGCCTTGCCTTCCGGGCGGCGGTTCGCCAATCTGCCGCCCCCGCTTCATTTTCGTGAAGCTAAAAAGGTCTTGGGATTGGGCCCGCGCCCGTTCCCGTCACGCCACGTCACGAGTCAGGTCCATGAAGGTCACGGTCGAGCGAGCGGCGCTGTTGCGATCGCTCGGGCATGTGCATCGCGTCGTCGAGCGGCGCAACACCATCCCGATCCTGTCGAACGTGCTCCTGCGCGGCGACGGCTCGGGCCTCCGGCTCAAGGCGACCGACCTCGACATCGAGGTCACCGAGACGATCGCGGCCGATGCCGCCCAGGGCGGCGCGACGACGGTCCCGGCGCACGTCATCTACGACATCGTCCGCAAGCTTCCGGAAGGCGCGCAGGTCTCGCTCGAGACGGCCGGCGATAGCGGCCAGATGCAGATCCGCTCCGGCCGCTCGCGCTTCATGCTGCAGGCCCTGCCCGAGAGCGACTTCCCCGATCTCGCGGCGGGCGAGATGCCGTTCAAGTTCTCGCTGCCGCCGGCGGATCTGAGGCGCCTCATCGACAAGACGCAGTTCGCGATCTCGACAGAGGAGACGCGCTACTACCTCAACGGCATCTTCTTCCACACGATCGAGACCCCCGGATCGGGGACGATGCTGCGCGCCGTCGCGACCGACGGCCACCGGCTCGCCCGCGTCGACGTCGCGGCGCCGGCCGGCGCCGACGGCATGCCGGGGGTGATCGTGCCGCGCAAGGCCGTCGCCGAGATACAGAAGCTCATCGAGGATGGCGAGGAGCCGGTCGGCATCGAGCTCTCCTCCTCGAAGATCCGCCTGACCTTCGGCGGCGTGGTCCTGACCTCGAAGCTCATCGACGGCACCTTCCCGGACTACCAGCGCGTGATCCCGACCGGCAACGACAAGCGCCTTACCGTCGACCTCGATACCTTCGCCAAGGCCGTCGACCGCGTCTCGACGATTTCGTCCGAGCGCGGCCGCGCCGTGAAGCTCGCGCTCAACGACGGCCGGCTCGTGCTCTCGGTGACGAATCCGGATTCGGGCAGCGCCACCGAGGAGCTCGAGGTCGATTACGAGGCCGGCGCGCTCGATATCGGCTTCAACGCCCGCTACCTCCTCGACATCACCGGCCAGCTCGACGGCGACACCGCCCTGTTCAAGCTCGCCGACCCCGGCTCACCGACCCTGATCCAGGACCGCGAAGCCTCGCCGGCGCTCTACGTGCTGATGCCGATGCGGGTGTGATTCCCTCCCGTTGCGCTACCGGACTCACACAATGCCGGCGCGCAACTCCCCTCCTCCCCACAAGGGGGAGGAGGAGCGACTCGGGCAGCAAATGTGTGAACCCCTCTCCCGAACGGGCTAGCAGATTCACACATCGCGTTGAGGGGCAATGAGGGTG
>DAINQO010000140.1:0-8820 GCA_036742625.1 Microvirga sp. | reverse complement strand
CTGCGCGAGCCGACCGAGGTCGAGGACCGCATCGCCGTGTAGCCGTCACCCCTTCGCATAGCGGTCCGAGCCCGGATGTACGGCCGGACCGCAAAGGAAAAGCCCCGGCGCGAGCCGGGGCTTTTTCGTGGCGCACGGTATAGAAGGGAGTATAGTGAAGTTTGAATTGGTTCAGTCATTGCGATCTAGCCCTGACCCCGCCTGATCCCGTCAGAGGACTATACGGCCGCGGAAGCGCGGTTCGGCAAAGTCAATTTCCGATCACCGGCCGGAGGCATGTCCGATGAGCACCCCCGACTCCGAGCTCCGCGCCGAGAGCTGCGAGGCCGTCGCTCCTTCCCCCCGGCCCGCACGCCCGCGGCTGCCGCAGGGGCGCGTGGTGGCTAAGGGACGCGAGGACCGGAACGTGCTCGCCGTGCAGGTCGCACGACCCGGGACCGTGCCGCACGAGATCCTCGTCCACGCCGACGAGCTCTCCCCTGAGCTCCTCGACGGCCTGCGCAAGGACATTCCCGATCTCCCGAAGCTCGACACCGCGGAGCGCAAGGGCGGCCTCGACCTGCGGCTCGAGGACGACGCCGGCGCCCACGTGAAGAGCGGCCTCGTCTCGATCGAAGGGCCGGGCGGGACCACGAGCGTCCCCGTCGCCCGGCGACCCGCCGGTTCCGCGTCGGCGGCCTGCCGGCCGGCCGCTATCTCGTCCGCGCGGCGTCCGCGCAGGGCGGGCGGGGCAGCATGGCGATCGAGGTGCGCGAGGGCGACGTCACGCGGGCGGCCGTGCGGCTCGACAGCGTCGCCGCCGCGGGCACCGCCGCCCTGACACTGCGGGTGCGCGGGGCGACGGGCACGCACGTGACCGTGCACGCCGCTGACAGGCTCTCCGGCCGGAAGATCTTCGAAAAGCGCGCTGAGATCCGCGATGGCGCGGTCCGCCTGAGGGAGGTCCCCCTCGGGCTCTGGCACCTCGACGACTCCGGCGCCGCCGGCTGCTATGATGTCGACGCGGGCGACGGCGACCTCCTGTTCGACCTGCCCCTTCTGGTCGAGATCGATCCATTCCGGCGCTTCCTTCCCGACCCGCCCGACCCCGGCCCGCTGTTCGGGCTGTCCGAGAAGTACGCCGGCCTCGCGCGCGTGCTGCCGGAGCTTGGGGTCCGGACCGTGCAGGAACTCGCGAACGTCGAGGGCGAGGACCTGATGCATCGCTTCCGCACGTCCGGGCTCGCCCGCCACATGTCGATCCCGAACCCGATCTTCGGAGGCGTCGTCCAGGAGGCGCGGGCCTTGACCGGCCTCGCGACGTCCGCCGGCCCGCAGGCCGCCCGCTTCCTGCTCGGCCACGGCAAGACCTATCGCCGCGCCTTCCTGCCGGCCGCGGCCGGAAAGGCCGAGTTCACCTTCGACATCCCGGCCGGGCACGCGGCGGAGGTCGTCATTGCGAAGCCGTCCGGCTCCAAGCGCCAGAAGATCGAGGGCCGCCGGACTCTGTCCCTGGAGATCACGGCGGAGGACATCGCCTCGGAGAAGCCGATCGAGGTCAGTATCCTGAACACCGCCGGGAAGGACTACCCGGTGCGCTGGAACTCCCTGCTTCCCGCCACCGAGATCAGGCCGAGCTTCGTCTTCAGCCCGCCGAGCACGCGGGACGGGATCGCCGCCATCTACGCCGCGTGGGCGAGCCGCAATCCCGGCATCAGCCCCGACGTGGTGGAGACCTCCCTCGCGCCGGAGAACATCCGCGGCTGGATCGACCGCGCCCGGACCTTCTTTTCTATGACGGGCGTGTGCAGCATCAACGACCTCGGCACCTTCCGTATGAACCCGATGCAGCGCCTCGTCCCCGGCGCGTACGTGGCTCCCTTCAAGAAGCCGTCGGGCCCAGGCGACGTCGTCTCCCTCGGGCACTACGCCTTCTCGAAGGTGATCAACGGGTCGATCCTCTACTACCGGCCGAACGACACGCTGCACGATACGGCCCTGGTCATGGCCGGAGCCTGGGACATCCGCGGCCAGGTCGTGGTGATCGGGCAGGAGGTGCGCGAGCTCGTGGTGATCGCGAAATCGGTGCTGCACGACGGCGGCTCGCGGATTGCCTGGGAAAGGCCCGCCCTCCCCAGCGCGTACACCTATTTCCCCGATAAGGCCGCCCGCGGGGCGGACGGCGCGTCGCCGGGCCAGAGCGGGCAGCCGGGGGCGAATGGGGACTTCGACCCGCATCCGGCGCACAACGGCGGCGGCAACGCGGACGTCCCCGGGCCGATCGTGACCCTCTACATCCTCGACGCCACGAACAACCTCCCCCCATCGACCTCGCAGGGCAGGACGGAGGGAAGGGCGGCCTCGGCCAGCACGGTGGCGACGGCGGCAACGGCGCCCAGGGCGAGCACGCGGACTCGCATTTCTTCGGCGGCTGCTGCCGCGAGGTCGGATGGGGCGGCAACGGCGGCAACGGCGGCAACGCCGGCGACGGCGGTCAAGGCGGGCGTGGCGGCCAGGGCGGCCGGATGACGCTCCTCACCTCCGAGGCGAGCATCGCGGCGCTCGCCGACAACCCGCCGGACGTGAACGCCAATCCTGGCCAGGGCGGCCCGGGCGGCGATCCCGGCAATCCCGGATCGCCCGGCGCGGGCGGACCGGCCGGATCGGCCGATTGCGAGCTGTGGTGCGCCGAGCACTCCAACCGCCACGGGTCGAACGGCGCCGGCGGGACGGGTGGCGCGGTTGGGCGCACCGGCGAGCCCGGCCCCCCGCCCCTGAGCGACGCCCTGCAGGTGTATCCGATCACGGCGGAGCAGTGGGACGCCGCTTTCAACCAGCCTCACATCCTGCAGGTCTCGCCCATCGACGCGGAGCCCGGCGAGACGGTGTTCATCATCGGGCAGAACTTCATCCCGGGAACCGATCGGGTGTTCTTCGACGGCGTCATGCAGCCGGGCGCGACATCCTCGGTCGACAGCGCGACGCAGGCCCAGTTCACGGTGCCGCTCGAGGCCGAGGGTGGAACGCATCCGGTTCGGATCCGGCCCGCCGGCGCGACGGGGAGGCTCAGCAACCGGGTCATGGTCCGCGTGCTGCCGAAGCTCGACGCGATTCCGGCCGATCCGCGCTGGGTCGAGGGCCAAGCCGTGACGCTCGCGGGTCTCGCTTTCGGACCCGGATGCACCGTCGCGGCGGAGGACTGGTCGCAGCCGAGCCGGCCGTCGTTCAACCTGCCGGTGACGAGCAGCACGCGGACGGCGATCAACCTGCAGATTCCGCCGGCGCCGCTCGGCAACCTGCGCGGCGTGCGGCGGATCTTCGTGCGCAACGCCGACGGCGGCAGGAGCCGCGCCGAGCGCGTCGCGCGGATCTCCGACACCATTGTGGTCAACGTCGCCGCCTTCCGGGTCGTCGGGACCACGCCGGGGGTGGGGACGCCGCGCACCGACGCCGAGATCGCGGCCCTGTTCGCCGAGGGCGCGCCCAACACCCTCGGCATCCCGTGGGCGCAGGCCCGCGTCGCCTTCCGCCTCGTGCAGCCGGTCCAGACCGTCACGACCGACGACGCCAACGCCAACCTCTGGCCCGACAGCACGAGGGACCAGGAAGCGCAGTTCGCGACCGACCACGGCGGTCTCAGGGGCGCGATCAACGTCTACTTCTTCCGGGACGTGGAGATCGGCACGGCCCATGCCTGGTTCGGCAGCGGCCCGGTCTTCTGCGGCGAGGAGGCAGGCAAGCCATGAGCGCGGTCGATTTCATGCAGATCCTCGCCCACGAGATCGGCCACGCTCTCTGCCTCGCCCACGTCTGCCCGAACAGCGGCGAAGAGGCCTCCGAGACCTTCTTCAACCGGGCCTGCCAGGACGGCGACGAGGCCTTCCTCATGTACCCGTACTGGGACGTGTCGGACTCGATGCAGTTCCCGCCCGGGCAGGTCGACCAGTCGCGCGCTGCCGCGACCCGGCTCGAGACGGGCAAGACGAACACGCCGGACCTCGGCGGGTTCGCCTGCCCGGCCACTCCCGACACGATCGGCTGAGGAGGTGCGCCATGCCCACGCAAGCCGAAATCACCGTCCTGCAGCTCCTCTCCGCGATCGAGGTCGAACCCCAATCGGTCGCCAAGGCAATCGAGGGCCTCGGCAACGAAGGGGTCACCGTGCTCTGCGATGTCGCGCTCGGAACCTTCCCGGGCCTGCGCCCCAAAGTGCGTACCAACGCGGTCGCGCTGCTCGGGTATGTCGACCACCCGCAGGCCAAGGAGACCGTACACCTCCTGGTCAAGGACCCGGACCCGGACGTCGGCATCCGGGCGCTGCGGGCGGCGGGGCGGCGGAAGGAGGCGAGCCTCGTGCCCGAGCTCGCCAAGATGCTGCAGGCGGCGAGCCTTTCTCCGCTCGTCGCCGCCGAGGTGGTCCGGGCCCTGCAGGCGATCGATTCGCCCGAGGCCCATTCGGCTCTCGCGGACTATGGCCAGGCCGACCCGGGCAAGGTCCCGCACCGGGCCGCCCCGGTGGTCAACACCTATCTCGGGACGCACCTGGGGGCGCGCCCCAAACCGTGAGGCCCGGGCGCAGGCCGCGCCGGGCGCCGAGGCCTATCAGGACCCCGCGGCCGCGCGCCGCAGCGGCACCGCCGGAGCGCTACCCCGTCCCGCCACGTACACGCCGCGATGCTCCGGGTGCGGCGCGAGCGCGTCCGACAGCCCGATCACGGTCTCGGCGGCGCCGAGCACGACCGTGCCCCCCGGGTTGAGGGCGCGGGCGAGGCGGCGCAGCACGTCGGCCTTCGTGGCGGCGTCGAAATAGATCAGCACGTTGCGGCAGAGGACGATGTCGAAGGTGCCGAGCTCGGCGAAGCTCTTGAGCAGGTTGAGCTGCCGGAACTCGACCATGGCGCGGATCGCCGGCGAAAGCTGCCAGTTGCCGCCGGTCTGGGTGAAGTGCTTGAGAAGAAGCGCGATCGGCAGGCCGCGCTGGACCTCGAACTGGCTGTAGAGTCCGCTCCGCGCCCGCTCGAGCACCTCGCCGGAGATGTCGGTCGCAACGATCTCGACCGTCCAGCCAAGAAGGCGCGGCGCCGCCTCGCGCAGGATATGACCAAGGAATAGGGCTCCTGGCCGGTCGAGGCGGCGGCGCACCAGATGCGCAGGCGGCGCGTCGCCGCCTGCGTCGCGAGGCAGCGCGGCAGGAGCACGTCGCGGAAGAGGTCGAAGGGCACGCGGTCGCGAAAGAAGAAGGTCTCGTTCGTCGTCATCGCCTCGACGACGGCGCGCGCGAGCGCCGGGTCCGGCAGCGGGCTGAGCCGCGCGACGAGGTCGGCCAACGTCGCAAGACGGTGCTTCTGGCACACCGGCGCGAGGCGGCTCTCGACGAGGTAGCGCTTCTCGGGCGTGAGCGCGAGACCCGAGCGGCTCTTGAGGAAGCCGCGCAAGAAGTCGAACTCGGCGTCCGTCACCGGCCGACTCCGAGCCGCTGCCTGATCGAGGCCGCGATGTCCCCGAGCGGCAGGATCTCCTCGGCGAAGCCGCCACGGGCGACATGGCCGGGCATGCCCCAGACCGTGCTCGTCGCCTCGTCCTGGGCGATGACGGCAGCGCCCGTCGCGGCGAGCGCTTTCGCGCCGGCAAGCCCGTCCGAGCCCATGCCGGTCAGCACCACCGCGAGCGCCGAGGCACCGAAGACCGCGGCGGCGTCGCGGAACAGGATGTCGACCGCCGGCCGGCAAAAATTGACCGCCGGCGCGTCGTCGACGCGGAGCACGACCTTGTGGAGCTTGTCGCGGACAAGCCCGAGGTGGCGTCCGCCCGGCGCGACGTAGATCTGCCCGGCGACCGGCGCTTCGCCGTCCTGCGCCTCGCGGGCCGGAACCCCGAGCTGGCCCTGGAGGTGCTCGGCGAAGACCGTCGTGAAGATCGGCGGCATGTGCTGCACGACGAGCGTCGGCACCTGCCGCAGCGCGCCGTTGAGGCCGGCGAGGACCTCGGCGATCGCGCGGGGACCGCCCGTCGAGGCGCCGATGAGGAGGCAGCGCGGCGCGACCGGCACGCGGGGGCGCGGCGCCGCGGCGGCGGTGCGGCGCGGTTCGGTCTCCGACGAGGGCGCGGCGCGGCGCGGGCGGGCGAGCCCTTCGACCTTCGCGACGAGCTCCTGGCGGAAGCCGAGCGAGGTCGTGACCTCGCGGTTCGTCGCCGGCTTCGGCAGATAGTCGAGAGTGCCGAGCGACAGGCATTTCAGCGAGATCGCGGCGTTGCGCTGGGTCAGCGTCGAGACCACGATCACGGCAAGCCCGGGCTGCTTCTCGAGCAGCCGCGGCAACGCGCTGATGCCGTCGAGCTCGGGCATGTCGAGGTCGAGGAGCACGATGTCGGGCGCGACCCGGTCGAGGGCCGCGATCGCGAGCCGCCCGTTCGGCACGGTCGCGACCACCTCGATGCCGCTCTCCTGCAGCCATCGCGCGATGCGGCCGCGCACGACGACGGAATCGTCCGCGACCAGAACCCGGATCCGGTTCGTCGGGGCTAAAGGCCGAGGGGAGGCGACGGCGGGGGTCATCGAGCGGGCGCCTGGTTCTTCGAAACGGAAGGTCGCGGCCCGCTCGCGCGGCGCGCCTAGACCAGCCCGACTTCCTGGAACTTCGCCGTCATGATCTCCTTGTCGAAGGGCTTCATGATGTACTCGTCGGCGCCGGCATGCATCGCGCGGGCGATGTAGCCGACGTCGTTCTCGGTCGTGCAGAACACCACCTTGGGGGCATTGCCGGTCGGCAGCCGGCGCAGCTCCCGCAGGAACTCGTAGCCGTCCATCACCGGCATGTTCCAGTCTAGGAGAACGGCGTCCGGCATGTCGGCGCGGCAGGCCGCGAGCGCCTGCTCGCCATCCTCGGCCTCCGAGATGCGGAACGACAGCCCCTCGAGAATGCGGCGCGCCACCTTGCGAATGACGGCCGAGTCGTCGACGACGAGACAATGCTTCATCGGAAAAACTCCTGAAAGGTGATGCTCATGCGGCGCGGGCTTCGGCGCCGAAAGCCAGGACCGCGTCGATGTCGAGGATGATCAACAGCCCGTGCTCGAGGCGGTGCACGCCGCGCGAGAGCCCGATCCAGCGCTCGTCCAGATGCACCGGGTTCGGCTCGTGGCTGCTCGGTGAGAGCTTCATGACCTCCCCGATCTCGTCCTGGTGCTCGAGCCCGACCGCCATCTCGCGCCTGCCGCCCTCCCGGTCGGGCAGCCCGAGCCGGCGGCGCAGGCACATGGCGGTGACGACGCGGCCGCGCAGGTTTAGGAGCCCGACGATCTCCGGCGGCGCGAGCGGCACCGTCGTCAGCGCGCTGGCGATGAAGACGTCGTGCACCCGGTCGATGGCAAGGCCGAACATCTGATCGGCGACCGTCACGGTGACGTATTCGCACGCCTCCAGGTCGGCGGCGTCGCCGGGCGCGGAGGATTCGGTCGCGGCGATCATGCGGCTTCTCCGAGCGGGCCTTGCGTCTCGGCAAGCGCGGCGACGAGGCCGCTGCGGTCGAACTTCGCCACGAACTCGGCGATGGCGAGCCGGCGCGCCCGCTCGACCGCCTGCGGCGTCGGCGCCGACGCCAGCGCGATCACCGGCAGGTGAGCCGAGCGCGGATCCTGGCGCAGCGCCGCGACGAGGTCGAAGCCGTTCGTCCCCGGCATGTCGATGTCGGTCACGACGACGTCGACGCGAGCCCCGGACGCGATGAGCGCCATCGCCCGCTCGGCGCTCTCGGCGGCGGCGACCCGGTAGCCCGCGGCCTTCAGGACCGGCGTCAGAAGCTCGCGGAAGAAGGCGGAGTCGTCGACGAGGAGGACGGTCGGCGCGCCGGCCGAGCCGCGCCCCCGGGCAGGCCGCGCCCAATCGTCGTGGGCGAGCGGCAGATAGTGGGCGACGTTCACGATCTCGGTCGCGCGGTTGCGGATCACCGCCGAGCCGACGACGTCGGAGCGGTCGGCGGCGAGCTCGATCTCGAGCCGGTCGTCGACGATGTCGACGATCTCGTCGACGACGAGGCCCATCGAGCGCTCCCCGTCCGAGAACACGACGAGGGCTTGCGTCCCCTCGCGCCGGATGGCGATCTCCGGGTCGGCCGGAACGAGCGGCATGAGCCGGCCGCGGTATTGGATCAGCGGCCGGCCGCCGACCCACTCGATCCTGCCGGCGTCGATCTTCTCGAGCCGCGTCACGAGCGACAGCGGCACCGCCTTCAGGCTCTCGCCGCCGCCGCGGAAGATCAGCAGCGTCACCGCCTCGGCGGCGTCTCCGGCGGCTTCCGCGACCGCCGCCGCGGTCGCGAACTGCTCGCGCCCGGCCGCCGAGCCGATGACCCGGGCGATCCCGTTCGGATCGATGATCAGCACCACCGCTCCGTTGCCGAGGATGGTGTTGCCGGAGAACAGCGGGATGTGCCGCAGCTTCGAGGACATCGGCTTCACGACGATCTCCTCGGTGTGGAAGACGCCGTCGACCAGGATGCCGAAAGACTCGCGTCCGACCTGCGTCACGACGACGAAGCCCTCCTCCCCGGCGCTGCCTTGGGAACCGGGCAGGTCCAGCACCGAGGCGATCGGCACGACCGGCAGGAGCCGCTCGCGCAGGCGCAGCACCGGCGTGCCGTTGATGCGCTCGATGGCGTGCTCGGAACCCGGGCGCACCCGCACGAGCTCGAGCACGGCGACCTGCGGGATCGCGAATCGCTCCTCGCCGGCGCTGACGATCAGCGCCGCGACGATCGCCAGCGTGAGCGGGATCTTGATCGTGAAGCTCGTGCCGCGGCCGCGCTCCGAGGCGATGTCGACGGCGCCGCCGATGAGCTCGAT
>DAINQO010000139.1:0-8823 GCA_036742625.1 Microvirga sp. | reverse complement strand
GCACCATGCTGCTCGAGCATGTCTGGGACTATCACTTCGACCCGCAGACCAACGTCATCGACGTGCACGTCTCGCGTCTCAGATCGAAGATCGACAAGGGCTTCGATCACCCCCTGATCCACACCATCCGCGGCGCCGGCTACATGGTCCGCGACAGCGCCGGGCGGCGCGCGTGAGCGGGCGGCGATGAGCGGGCTCGGCAAGCTCCTGCGCTCGACGGCGTTCCGGCTGCTGCTCGCCTATCTCTTCGTCTTCACGGTCTTCGCCTTCTTCACCATCGGCTATGTGGCGTGGAACGCGCGCCGCGTGCTCGATGACCAGATCGTCTCGACGATCGAGGCCGAGATCACCGGCTTGTCCGAGCAGTACCGCACCGGTGGCATCCGTCGCCTCGTCAACGTGATCGAGCGCCGGGCGAGCGAGCCTGGCGCCTCGCTCTACCTCGTCACCACCAATGCTGGCGAGCGCATCGCCGGCAATGTCGCCGAGCTTCCGCCGGGCATCCTGAGCCGGCCGAGCCCGCCTAGCGCGACCTCGTGCATCGGCGAAGGTCCTGAATGTCAGTATCGCGAGACGCCCTACGGCCGCACCGGCGAGATCGAGGCGGGCGCTCACCGCGCGATCGTGCGCGTGTTCACGCTCACTGGTGGGTTCCGGCTGCTCGTCGGCCGTGACGTCGAGGAGCGCGCCCGCCTGCGTGAGGTCATTCGCCGCGCCTTCGGTTGGTCGCTTCTCCTCGTCGGCGTGCTCGGGCTCCTCGGCGGATGGTTCATCACGCGGCGGGTGCTGAAGCGGGTCGACGACATGACCGAAACCACCCGCACGATCATGGCGGGCGACCTCAGCGGGCGGCTCAGCGTGCGCGGATCGGGCGACGAGTTCGACCGGCTGGCCCAGAACCTCAACGCCATGCTCGACCGCATCGGCGAGCTCATGGCCGGCATGAGGGAGGTCTCGGACAACATCGCCCACGATCTCAAGACGCCCCTGACGCGCCTGCGCAACAAGGCCGACGAGGCGCTGCGCAACGCCCGCACGCCCGAGGAGCTCAGGGCGGCGCTCGATGCGACGATCGAGGAGAGCGATAACCTCATCCGCATCTTCAACGCGCTCCTCATGATCGCGCGGCTCGAGGCCGGCAACGCCCGCGAGACGCTCGCCGATTTCGATGCCGCCGAGGTCGCGCGCGGCGTCGCCGAGCTCTACGAGGCGGTCGCCGAGGAGGCCGGCGTGCCGCTCGAGGTCGCGGTCGACCCTGACCTGCCGGTGCACGGCAATCGCGAGCTCCTCGGGCAGGCGGTGGCGAACCTCCTCGACAACGCTCTCAAATACGGCCGGCCGGCCGAGCCCGGCATCGCGCCGCGGGTCGGTGTCGAGGCGCGCCGGAGCGGCGACCGCATGACGATCGCCGTCGCCGATCGCGGCCCGGGCATCCCGGAGGCGGAGCGCGGCCATGTCACCGAGCGTTTCGTGCGTCTCGAAAGCGCCCGGTCCCGCCCCGGCTTCGGCCTCGGCCTCAGCCTCGCCGCGGCGGTGGCGCGCCTGCATGGCGGCCTGCTGCGGCTCGACGACAACGGGCCAGGCCTGCGGGCAGTGCTAGAGCTGCCGCTCTCACCTTGCCCGACGGGAGAGGTCGAGACGGCTTCAGCCGTCCGAGTGAGGGGATCGTCCGAAGGGCTTGAGCCTGCTGTTCGAAGACCGTAACCCCCCACCCGGTCGCTTCGCGACGCGACCTCTCCCTCCGGGAGAGGCGTGCGCGGCACTCTGGCAGGCACGGTGAACGACTCCGCCTCGATCCCAGACATCCGGCCCCTCGCGCAACGAATCGCGAAGGCGCCGCCGCTTGCGGACGCGAAGCGGGCGCAGGCACGGCTCGCCGATCTCAAGGCGCGGACCGCGGAGGCGCCGGACGCGAGCGGTTTCGCGGGGCTTCTGGAGCAAGATCCTCTGAAAGGCGTCTTCGCTTCGATTGCCGATCATTCCCCTTTCTTGTGGCAGCTCGTCCTCGAAAATCCGGTGCGGCTTCAGCAGCTTGCCGGAGCCGCTCCGGAGGAGACGCATCGCGCCATCGTCGCAACGCAGGCCGACTACGCCTCCCGCTTCGCCAAAGGCGAGCTCGGGCGCGATGAGGTCGTGCGTGCACTGCGCCGAAACCGGGCCGAGCACGCACTCCTCGTTGCGCTCGCTGATATCGGCGGCGTCTGGAGCGTCGACGAGGTCACGGCCGCCTTGACGGCGTTCGCGGACGCGTCGGTGAAGGGCGCCGTCGGCGTTGTGCTTTCAGAGGCCGCGGCGGACGGCAAGATCAAGCTCGCCAATGCCGACGATCCAGGCGCCGGTTCCGGCTTCGTGATCCTGGCGCTTGGGAAGCACGGCGCCGGCGAACTGAACTATTCGAGCGACATCGACCTCGTGGTCTTCTTCGACGCGACCGCGGCACCGCTCGCAGAGGGCGTCGAGCCGACGACCTTCTACACCCGCGTCGCCCGCGACCTCGCGCGCCTGCTCCAGGAGCGCACCGGCGACGGCTACGTGCACCGGCTCGACTATCGGCTGCGCCCCGACCCCGGCTCGACGCCGACCGCGGTCTCGCTCGCCTCCGCCTACACCTATTACGAGACCGTCGGGCAGAACTGGGAGCGTGCCGCCCTCATCAAGGCGCGTCCGATCGCCGGCGACCTCGCGCTCGGCGAGGGCTTCCTCCACGACCTCACGCCGTTCATCTGGCGCAAATATTTCGATTTCGCCGCGATCGCCGACGTGCACGCGATGAAGCGTCAGATCCACGCCGTGCGCGGCCATGACGAGATCGCGGTCGCGGGCCACGATATCAAGCTCGGGCGCGGCGGCATCCGCGAGATCGAGTTCTTCGTCCAGACCCAGCAGCTCGTCTTCGGCGGCCGGCGGCCGCGCCTGCGCGGCCGGCGCACCCTAGACATGCTCGGCGCGCTGCACGAGGAGGGCTGGATCACGGCGAAGGCGCGCGACGAGCTCGCCGCGGCCTACCGCTTCCTGCGCTCGGTCGAGCACCGGCTGCAGATGGTCGCGGACGAGCAGACGCAGCGCCTTCCGTCCGATCCCGACGCGCTCAAGCGCTTCGCGAAGTTCTGCGGCTTCCCGACCCTCAAAGCCTTCGAGACCGCCCTCTGCCGGCACGCGAACCATGTGCAGACGCATTATGCGCTGCTGTTCGAGGAGGGGCCGGAGCTGACCGCCGAGGTCGGCAGCCTCGTCTTCACCGGCACGACCGACGATCCGGACACGCTGGCGACGCTGCGGCGCCTCGGCTTCCGCAACCCGGAGCTCGCCGCCGAGACGGTGCGCGGCTGGCATTTCGGCCGCCGGCCGGCGGTAACGAGCGCGCGCGCCCGCGAGGTCCTGACAGAACTCACCCCGGCCCTGCTTGCGGCGCTCGGCGGCACGGCCGATCCCGACGCCGCGCTCGCGGCGCTCGACCGCGCCTTCGGCCGCATGCCGGCGGCTGTCGAGCTGATGACCATCCTGCAGTCGCACGACCGGCTGCGCCTCCTTTTCGCCGACCTTCTCGGCACGGCACCGCGACTCGCCGAGACCGTGGCGCAAAGCCCGCATGTGCTCGACACCATCATCGACCCGACCTTCATCGAGCCGGTCACGGACGAGCGCCGCATCGAGGGCCGGGTGCGCGGATTGATCGGCCAGCCGGCGCATTTCGAGGATTTCCTCGACCGCACCCGCGATGCCGCGCGCCAGATCCGCTTCCTTGCCGGCGCGCGGCTTCTGTCCGGCGTGTTCTCGCCCGATCAGGCCGGGCATGCCTATGCAGCGATCGCGGACGCCGTCATCCGCGTCTCTTACGAGGCGGTGCGCGACGGCTTCGAGGCGGAGCACGGCACGGTCCCGAACGGGCGCATTGCGATCGTCGCTCTCGGCCGTCTCGGCTCGCGCGAGCTGACCGCCGACTCCGATCTCGATCTCGTCGTGCTCTACGATTTCGACGAGGACCGGCGCGAAAGCTCGGGGCCGCGCCGGCTCGATGCGGTCGTCTACTACACGCGGCTGACGCAGCGGCTCGTCTCGGCGCTGACCGCGCCGACCCGCCGCGGCCGCCTCTACGACGTCGATCTGCGTCTACGCCCGCACGGCGGCAAGGGCGCGCTCGCCTCGCAGTTCAAGGGCTTCATCGCCTATGAGAGGACCGAGGCCGAGCTGTGGGAGCACATGGCGCTCACCCGCGCTCGCGTGATCGGCGGCGACGAGGCGTTCGGCACGGCGGTCGCGGGCGCGATCACCGAGATCGTCGCCTGTCGCCGGGAGCCCGCCAAGGTTGCGGCCGAGGTGCGCGCCATGCGTGTGCTGATCGCGAAGGAGAAGGGCGACCAGGGTCCCTGGGACCTGAAGCTCGCGTCGGGAGGCCTCACCGATCTCGATTTCCTGGCGCAAGCGCTCGTTCTCGCCCATGCGAGCGATCACTCGTCGCTCCTCACACAGGCGAGCCGCGGCGTGCTCGCCGAGGCCGGCAGGCTCGGGCTCCTGCCGGAAGCGGCGGCGCAACGTCTCGTCGAGGCTCACGCGCTCTTCACCGCGGTGTTCCAGTGGCAGCGCCTGGCGATCGCTGGTCCCTTCGACGCGGCCTTAGTTCCGCCGGCGATTCTGCAGCGGCTCGCGGCGGTCGCCGGCCTGCCGGATGCGAAGATTCTGCTTGATCATCTGAACGAGACGCGGGCCGAGGTCCGAAAGGTTTTTTCGCGCGGGCTCGATGCCATGGCCAACCTCCCGCGGAGGGAGGAGAGGTGAAATCAGTGCACCGTCTCGACGCGCTCCGGCGTGCCGATCGCCGCGTAGCGCGGCAGATGCACCATCACCACGGTCCCGAGGCCCGGCAGCGAGCGGATACGCAAGCCGCCGCCATGAAGCTCCAATAGGGAGCGGGCGATCGCGAGCCCGAGGCCGGAGCCCTTGTGGCTCTTCGAGAACTCGGTCTCGACTTGCTCGAAGGGTCGTCCGAGCTTGCCGAGCGCGTCTCTCGGGATGCCGATGCCGGAGTCCTCGACATAGATATTGATGGCGTCGCCGGCAAATCGCGTGCGCACCGCGATGCGTCCCCCCTGGGGCGTGAACTTCACCGCGTTGTCGAGGAGATTGACGAGGATCTGCTGCAGCGCGCGCTCGTCGGCCGGCACGGTGGCGCCGGGCAGCGCGTCGACTGAAAGCTCGAGCGCCTTCGAGCGTGCGCGCTCGCCGACGAGCTTCAGGGCTTTGTCGAGGGCGACCTCGACGGAGATCTGTCGCTTCGCCAGCCGCACCCGGCCGGCTTCGATCCGCGACATGTCGAGTATGTCGTTGATGACCGAGAGGAGATACTGCCCGCTCGAGCGGATATCGCGGCAGTACTCGGTGTATTTCTCCGAGCCGAGGGCGCCGAACATGCCGCCCTGCATCACCTCGGCGAAGCCGAGGATGGCGTTGAGCGGCGTCCTCAGCTCGTGGCTCATGTTGGCGAGGAACTCGGACTTCGAGCGGTTCGCGCTTTCGGCCTGCGCCTTCTGCTCGAGGTAGCGTTCGGCGAGGTCGGCGAGCTGCTGCGTCTGCAGCTCCAGCGTCTGGCGCGATTTCTTCAGGTCCGTCACCGTGGCGATGAGCTGCCGTTCGGAATCGACGAGCTTCTGCTCATGGCGCTTCAAGGCCGTGATGTCCGTGCCGACCGAGACGTAGCCGCCGTCCTTGGTGCGGCGTTCGTTGATCTGCAGCCAGCGCCCGTCGCCGAGCTCGGCCTCGAAGGTGCGCGCCCCGACCGTGCCGCTGTTGCCGCTGACGAGCCGATGACGGACCACGGAAGGCTGCGAGCCTTCCATCACCGCGGCATAATCCTTGCCCGGAATCACAAGCTCTGGCGAGAGGTCGTGCAGGGTCTGGAATTTCGAGTTGCAGAGCACGAGCCGGTTGTCGGCGTCCCACAGCACGAAGGCTTCCGAGATCGCGTCGACCGCGTCGCGCAGGCGCGCATCGGCCTGCGCCGTATATTCGGCGAGCGCCCGCTGGTCGGTGATGTCGACCGAGATGCCGACGAGATGCTGGCCGGCGTCGTCGGAATCGCGCATCAGCTCGGCCCGGGCGCGCAGCCAGACCCAGATTCCCGACGCGCTGCGGATGCGGAAATCGTGATCGATGACCGAGGCTTTCGACGAGGCCAGCCGGTCGGCGAGGCTGTAGAGGTCGCCGTCCTCGCAATGGACAAGGCCGTTGACCTCGCCGAAGGACAGGAACTCGTCGCGACGCTCGTAGCCGAGCATCTCGTACATCGAGTCCGACCAGTAGATACGGCCGCGGGCGATGTCCCAATCCCACAATCCACATCGCCCGCGGCTCAGCGCCGAGTCGATCCGGCGCTTGACCTTGTCGCACACGTCGTCGGCGGCCCGCGCGTGGCTCGCCTGAAGCCAGTAGGCGCCGCCAAGCCCGATGATCACGAACACCGCCGCGGACAGCAGAGAGATTTCGCTGAGCGTCCGCTTGCGCCAGTCGGAGAGCAGTCGCTCCGTGAGATGGACGACGGCGATCTGGCCCTGCGAGCCGGGCAGTCCGCGCACGGTCGCAAGCGCCGGAGCATCGTTTCCGAGCCGGATCGCCATGACGCCGGCGCGGTCGCCGAAAAGCGTGAGCGGCTGAGCCTCGCCCAAGATTTCGCTCAACAGGCGCGGTCCAGGGCTTGCCGGCGGATGAGCCGCGAGGATCTCGCCGGCGGCGCCGGCGATGAGGAGCATGCGGCCGTTCGGGAGCGCGCCTGCCGGAAGCGAGCGCGCGAGCGCCGCGAGGCGCGTCTCCGCCGCGGCGCTGTCGCCGGCGCCGCCGAGCGCCAGCGCCGCGAGCGTCGCGACGATCTCGATCTCCGAGGCCGCGCCGGCGAGCGCGTCCCGGCGGCTGTTGCCGATCTGGAAATAGCCGCAGACGCCGAGCGTGACGAGGAAGAGGCCGAGGAGGGTCGGAACCGAGAGACGAAGCCAGGGCTCGGCTCGCTGGAGGCGGAAGCTCGGCGCCGGCGAGCGCGTCACTCCTAAGATGGTACCCGCGCGCGCGGGTACGCACGCGGTGTCCGCCCCCGCCATCCGGCTTGCCCCTTGGATTTACTTTTGCCGCCCAGGTCCGGGGGGCGTGTCGCATCCCCCGAATCACCATCACTAGAATCGCGGTTGGCTGATTTGTCTAGCGCGCGCCGGACTCTCGCACGAAAATTTTGCGTCGCGGCCGAATTCTTGGCCCAGTACTGCTCCGGGAAGGTGAATGCCCGGCCGTAAGGCTATTCGGAAGGTGAGCGTCAGGCAAGCGAGCGCTGCACGATGTCGCCGACGTCCGCCGATAGCGCCGGGGCGGCGGCGATGCGGCGCAGCGCTGCCTCGGCTCTGGCGCGCCGACCGCTCTCGACCGTCTTCCAGGTCCCGAAGGCCGTCAGGAGCCGGGCGGCGACCTGCGGATTCGAACAGTCGAGGTCGAGCACGATGTCGGCCACGAACTCGTAGCCGGCGCCGTCGGTCCGGTGAAACTGCGTCGCGTTTCCCATCGCGAAGCTGCCGATCAGGGCGCGAACGCGGTTCGGATTTGACATCGAGAAGGCGGGCCCGGTCATCAACGCCTTGACGCGGTCGAGCGTGTCCGGCTCGGGCATGGTCGCCTGGATCGCGAGCCACTTGTCCAGGATCAGCGGCTCGTTCTCGTAGCGCCGGTAGAAATCCTCCATCAGGCTTCGGCGCCGATCGCTCTGCGGCAGCAGCGATGCCGCCGCCAATGCGCCAAGCCGAACCGTCATGTTGTCGGCGGCGCGGTATTCCTGCTCGACGAGATCGAGCCCGGTCTCAGGGTCGGCGGCGCCGATCAGCTGCAGCGCCACCTGCCGGAGCGACCGCCGCCCGGCGCTTGCCGCATCGGGCGAGTAGGGTCCTTCCGTCTTCAGCGCCGCGAAGAGTGGGCCGAGCCGGGGCATCAGCTCGCGGCCCACCGTCCGGCGCGCCGCCTCGCGTGCCGTGAACACCGCCGCCGGGTCCACGTCCGCGCCGATCTCCTGCGCGATCTCGGCTTCGCTCGGCAGCGTGAGCACAAGCGCCGCGAAAGCCGGATCGGCGAGCGCCTCGCGGTCGGCAAATGCCGCCAGCGCACCGGCAAGCCGCCTTGCCGCGTCATGCTCGTCGCCTCCCGTCCTCCCAGCCCGCACCAGGAAGCGCATCGCGACCGTCTGCGCCGCTTGCCAGCGATTGAACGGATCGCTGTCGTGCCGCAGCAAGGCGAGGAGGTCGTCGTCCGAAAGATCGAGCGCGACCTTGACCGGAGCCGAGAAGCCGCGGAACAGCGACGGCACCGGACGCGACGGCACGTCATGGAACGTGATGCTGTCGGCGGCGCTGTCGAGCACGAACACGCCCTCGCCGGTGATGCGGTCGCAACGCGGCGACATCGGCGTGCCGTCCGCCGCGACGAGACCGAGCACCACCGGCATCGCTATAGGCGCCTTCTCGGCCTGTCCCGGTGTCGCCGGCGTCGCCTGGGCGAAGTCGAGGCGATAGGTGCGCTTCGCCGCGTCGTAGTGGCCGGTGACGGCGACCCGCGGCGTTCCGGCCTGCGCATACCATCGCGCGAAATGCGACAGGTCCTTGCCCGCTGCATGAGCGAACGCGGCGAGGAAATCCTCGACCGTCGCCGCCGTCCCGTCGCAGCGAGCGAAGTAGCGGTCCATGCCGCGCCGAAAGGCGTCGTCGCCGATCAGCGTCTTCAGCATGCGGACGATCTCGGCGCCCTTTTCGTAGACCGTCGCGGTGTAGAAGTTGTTGATCTCGCGATAGTGCGGCGGGCGCA
>DAINQO010000138.1:5234-8827 GCA_036742625.1 Microvirga sp. | reverse complement strand
GTCGAGTCGTCATCCCGCTCTACCTCTTTGTTTGAGCATGATCTTTTCCGAAAACGGGTAGCCACTTTTCGGGATCATGCTGTAGCAGAACCGGCGCAAACGAAAAGGCCGCGGGCGGAGCCGCGGCCTTCGGGTGCATGGGCGGGAGCGCCGCTCAGCGGCAGTAATAGAGCCCGTCCGGTCCGCGGTAGACGCCATAGGGGCAGACATCGGGCGGCGGCGCGGTCGCTGCGCCGACGACGGCGCCGCCGACGGCCCCGACCGCGGCGCCCGCGAGCGCCCCGCTCGCCCGGCCGGTGGCGGCGCCGCCGATCGCCGCGCCGGCGAGGCCGCCGATCACGGCGCCTCCGGCGGCGCGCTCGCCGGGCGTGTTGCAGGCCGAGACCGAGAGGGCGAGAGCGCCGGCGGCGGCAAGGCTGATGATCGTCTTCATGGCAGCATCCCTGTTCGAGTAAGGCATAGCCTCGCAATTCAAGCGGGCCTTTGGGGCGCGCACCCTAGCTTGGCCACGGCGGGACGCAAACGCCGCAGGCGCCGCTGGAGTTCCGGGCCGGCAGGCGCGCGCTTGACGGGCCTGTGCTCCCGGCCCACATCGGAAAGGTCAGCCGGCCGGGCGGCCGCTCCGGGCGCTTGCGCCCGGGGAGGAAAGTCCGGGCTCCATGGAGACGCGGTGCCGGATAACCTCCGGCGGGTCCTCACCAGGCCCAGGGACAGTGCCACAGAGAGGAGACCGCCCCGCGAGGCTTATGGCCGGCGGGGTCAGGGTGAAAGGGTGCGGTAAGAGCGCACCGCGGAGGCGGCAACGCGCTCCGGCATGGCAAACCCCACCGGGAGCAAGACCGAATAGGAACGACAGGGCGCCCGCAAGGGCGCCGGGCCTCGTCTCCAGGCTTCGTCGTTCGGGTTGGTTGCTCGAGGCGGCCGGCAACGTCCGCCCCAGAGGAATGGCCGCCACGTTTGGGGGCAACCCCGAGCCCTACAGAACCCGGCTTACAGGCCGGCTGACAGCCTCTCTCCGCCCGCAGGACGTTGACGATTTCGCGTCCTGTTGGCGGGGCGACCTGACCGGCTCTGGCGTCTCGGTTACGATGAGCTCGTAATGACTGATCCCGAGTTCGGCCCCCGCGAGGGCGAGACCGCGATCGCCCTGCCGGCTTCGTTCGATGCCGGGGTCTATTTCATTGGCCGCATCCGCACGCCGTGGACGACCCGCGCCGAGTGCCCGAAGAACGGCAGCGAGGCGGAGGCGGCGTGCACGATCGAGCTCGATCCGCGCTATGCCGACGGCCTCGCGGATCTTGCGACCTGCAGCCACCTCATCGTGCTGTACTGGATGGACCGGGCGCCGCGGCACCTCGTGCGGCAGAGGCCGCGACATTACGGCATCGCCCGCGGCGTCTTCGCGTTGCGCTCGCCCGCCCGGCCGAACCCGATCGCGCTCTCGGTCGTGGCGCTGCTTCAGGTGGAGGGCACGCGGCTGTCGGTACGCGGGCTCGACTGCCTCGACGGCACGCCGCTCCTCGACCTCAAGCCCTATTTCGCCTCGACCGATGCAAGGCCGCAGGCGCGCGTCGGCTGGCACGCCGCGAAGGGCGAGGAGGGTTAGCGGGCGCCCGGGAGGGAAGCGCGGTCAGCGTTTGCCGAAATCGATCGCGCGCCAGTACCAGGCCTTGAGGCGACCGAGGGCGGCTTGGCGGCGCTGCTCCTTGGCCGCCATCGCCGCGAGCGCGGCGGCGGTGATGGCCCCGTCGGTCGCGACGACGAGGTCGGCGATGCGCTCGCGGTCGGCGTAAAGCTCGTCCAGGAGCGAGCCGGGGAGGCTCGCCGAGTCGAGGCGGTCGGCAAAGCCTTCGTCGAGGAAGGCGCGCAGGATCGCGTCCTCCAGGAGCACGCCGGGCGAGAACGCGCGCAGCCGCTCGTCATGGGCGGTCTTGAGGAGAAAGGCGGTCCCGGCCGAGACGAGAGCTAGGCTGATCGCGACCGGGCGGCCGTCGAGCGACAGCACGTCGGCCCGGCCGGCGACCGCGCCCGCCGCGGTGAACAGCGCGCGACCGACGGCGGCGTTCGCGGCGCGACTTGCGAGCGCCGTGCCGCGCCGGCCCTTCCAGCCTTGCGCCTCGAGCTGGAGGAAAGCCTCGACGGCGTCGCGCAGCCCCTGGCCCTCGGTGAAGCTCGCGACCGCGATGCGGCCGGCCCCGCCGAGCCGGCGCCACCGCCGGGCGAGACCCTTGCGGCGGCGGGCGCTCAGATGCCGACGCGCATAGGCCTCGTAACCGCCGCCGCACCGCGCCAGCACGGCTCGGTCGAAGGAGGACACCGCGGCGGTCGCGAAGCCGCGCCGCCGGCAGGCGTCGACGAGCGCGCGCCCGGCGGCGCCGTCGAGCGCGACGAGCGGGAGGCGCCACAGTCGCCCGGCCCGCGCCATGGCCTCGACGAGTGCCTCGGCGCTCTCCTCAGGCCGCGCGCTGCCGATCAGCGGCGTCGCGTCGACGGCGAACTGCGGCGGCATCCAGACGCGGTGCGCCCGCCGCCAGCCGACGAGGCTGCCGCCGGGAAGGTACGGCAGCAGCGCCTCGAGCCGGGCGCCGCCGCGCACGGCGATGAAGCGCAGGCGCTCGGGCAGGAGGCCCGCCGCCGCGTGCGCCGTAACGACGAGGCGGCCGTGGAACGGGTTCGGGTCGAGCGCCTGCCCGAGGAGCGCGTCCCATTCCGCTTCGCCGAGCTCCGCGAACGCAGCGAGGCAGGCCGAGATCGGCGCCGCCGCCGGCCGCAGGGTATCGAGGGGGACCGCGACGTTCATGGCCGCGTCACGCCAGGATGTGGGTCGAGAGGCCGAGCCGTCTTTGCGCCGCGACCGACAGCGCCGCTCCGCGCGCCGCGGTCGCGAGCGCCATGGCGACAGCCGCGCCGATGATGCCGCAGAACGGGATCAGCGCGAAATTGAGCGTCACTGCCAGCGCGAGCGCGGCGAAGGAGACGCGCGCCGCGACGCGCTCGCCGCCGAGCATGTTGAGCAGATCCTCGGCCGGGCCGAAGGAGCTCTGCAGCGCCGCTCCGCAGACGAGGATCGCGAGGGCTCCGAAGCCCGCTCCGAAGCCCGCACCGAAGAGGTCGAGCAGCCAGGGCGCGACGAGGAGGAGCGCGGCGCCGAGCGCGAGGCTCGCGCCCGCCGTCAGCCGCACCGTGCCGCGGACGAGCGCGCGCAGCGCCGCGTCGTCGCCGCGCGCCGACGCCTCCGCGAAGCGCGGCGCGGTCGCGGCGGTGGCGGCGTATTGGGCGAAGAGCACGAGCTGCAGGATGCGGGTCGCGGCGAAATAGACGCCGACCGCGTCCGCCGGCAGGAACAGGCTGAGGACGAGCACGTCGATCGAATTGAACAGGATCAGCGTCAGGTCGGCAAAGCCCATCGGCAAGGTCGCGGCCGCCCATTCGCGCGGGCGGTAGCGGCGGTTGCCGGACAGGAGCGCCGGGTCGAGCCGGCGCAGCAGCGCCAGCCCCTGGACGATGACGGCGGCGGCGGTCGCGATGAGCGTGCAGCCGACCGCGACGGCGGGCTCGGCTGGGGCGCCGAAGGCGACGGCTGCCACCATCGC
>DAINQO010000138.1:0-5134 GCA_036742625.1 Microvirga sp. | reverse complement strand
GCGAGGTCGGCCTCGCCGCGGGCGCGATACTGCGGCAGGAAGCGGCACATCGACTGCGACAGGCCGAACAGCGAGGCATGGCCGAGGATCGCGATCCAGACCCAGGCGGTGGCGAAGATGCCGTAGCCGGCCTCGCCCATGAGCCGCGCCATCAGCACCTGCGTGCCGTAGGCGAGACCCGCCGCGGCGACCCGGATGACGAACACGGCGATGCCGGCGCGGCGCGCCCGGACGAGCGCCTCCCCGCCGGTCCTCAGCGCTCCCGCCGCGGCCGCCGCCATCGATTGCATCCCGTCCCCGGGGGGCTCGTGCCCCGAGCGCGGATGCTAGCGCCGGCGGCGTTTCCCGACCCTTAAAGGGCGCCGCCGTCAGAGGAGGCTCGCGCCGACGTTGACGGCGAGCGCCAGGATCGTGGTGTTGAAGAGGAAGGACAGGATGGTGTGGGCGAGGACGAGCCGGCGCATGCTCTGGCCGGTGACCATCACGTCCGAGGTCTGCGCCGCGGCGCCGAGGTTCGCCGCGAAATAGAGGAAGTCCCAGTAGTCGGGATCGTATCTCGGCTCTGGGAACCGGAGGCCGCCGATGCGCTCGTCGCGGCCCTCGCCGTAGAACTCGTGCGCGTAATGCAGCGCGAAGCTCGTGTGCACGAAGAGCCAGGAGCAGAGGATCGTCACGCCGGCAAGCGCGATCCGGAACGGCTTGCCCTCGGCGCCCGGGCCGCCGGAGCCGTGGAGCTCGATCGCGATCGCAGCGAGCGAGGCGACCGCCGCGACCGAGGTCACGAGGAGGATGAAGATCGCGCCCTCGTCTTGGGTCCCGGCGCGGCGGCGCATATCGGCGACGGCGGAGCGCGCCATCATGACAAAGGTGAGGATGAGGTAGAGGCTCGCGCCGGCGTCCCAGGCGAGCAGCAGCCGGGAGGAGAGCGCGAATCGGGCCGGCAGCAGCACGGCCGCGGCGATCGCGACGAGGGTCGAGACGAGGAGGCGCGGCCGCGCCCGGAATGCCCTGACCGCTGTGATCATGGCGAGCCTGCGCCCGCCGCACGGCGCTATCGCGTCGGGGTGACGGCGGCGGTCGCGGCGTTCGGGGCGGTGACGGCGCCCTGCTCCGGCTCGACCACCGCGAGCGTGATGGCGCGCGCGACATGCTCGGCCATGCAGCGATAGCCGAGGTCGTTGAGGTGGAACTGGTCGCGGGCGAGATAGCGGCCGCTGGCGGTCGGCTGGCTCGACAGGTAGCGCATCGCCTCGTAGCGCAGGACGAGCGGCACGCGCTCACGCTGGGCGACCGACTGGACGGTCTTGACGATCCGGCCGTAGTAATCGTCGCGGGCGAGGCTCGCCGTGTATTGCGGGTCGACGAGCACGACGTCGATGCGGTGGCTCGCGATCCACTTGATGGTCTCGTCGAGCGATTGCGCGAAGGTCTCGATGTCGACGCGGGCAAGCGCGTCGTTCGTGCCGACCTGCCAGATCACGAGATCGGGCTCGACCTCGGCAATGGTGTTGCGGATGCGCTCGGCGGCGCCGGCGGCGATCTCGCCCGACAGGCCGCGGTTCGTGACCTCGATCTCGATGCCCGGGAAGAGCTTCTCGAGCTCGCCCTCGAGGCGCACCGGGTAGGCGGCGGCCGGCGACGTGGCGCCGATCCCGACCGTCGAGGAGGAGCCGATGGCGAGGACGTGGATGGCGCGGCTCTCCTTGAGGGCGCGCTTGACGGCCCGAAGCGGCCCGAGGGTATAGAGCTTCGAGCCGGGAACCCGGCACTCGGGCGACAGGCTGGTATCGACGGCGTCGGCTGGCGTCGGCTGCTCCGCGGGACTCGCCGCCGGAGCCTGCGCGAGGGCCGCCGAGCCCCCGACCGCGACGGTCAGGAGGAGAGCGAGGAGGGACTGCGGGAGCGCAAACGCCATTCGACGAACCATGCCGTGAAGCTCATGATGCCAAGTCCTATAGATAGGACAAGAGCATCGACGATGAAACCGCCGCCGGTGAAGAATCTGACCAGTTGCCCCGCAAGGCTTGCCAGAGACCCCACCGAGAAGACGGCGAGAGAATTGCGGCCAAGCGCCGACAATTGCCGGGTCAGCCACGGGATCGTAGGGCCAATGAACCTGAACAGACGCTGAAAGGCGAGAGCCAGGGCGAGGAAATGCAGCAGTCTTAACGGTGAAAAGAAGGGTTTATCCATGATAAACACAAGCCGGGGCTCCGGGACGGCGAGCGGGTCCGGCTTCCACTCAAAAAAATACGCGGCCAGCCCGAGCCCCACCCCGATGATCCCGAGCAGCATCAGCCGCCAGGCCCAGCGCCGGAAGGCGGCGCTCTCCCGCGACCATTCCGAGGCGACAAAGCCGAGGACGAGCAGGAACTGCCAGGCGAGCGGGTTGTAGTTCCACGACCCCTCGGCGGGCCAGCTCGGCATGGCGATCTCGAAGACGAGGCACGCCATATAGAGCGCGAAGGAAGCGGCGAGCGCCGCCCACCGGCTCGCCCGGGCGATCAGGATGAAGATCGGCGCCAGCATGAGCAGCACGACGTAGAGCGGCAGGATGTTGAAGTAGCCGAGCTGGTAGGTCAGAGCGACCCAGCCGATGATGCTCGGGATCGGCGCCCCGAAGAACGCCCCGGCGCCGTGCCATTCGAGGAGCAGCGGGTTGTCGAAATAGAGCGCCGCCGCGGCGATCATGGCAAAGGCGATCGCCGTGATCACGAGCTGGGCGCGGTAGACCTCGACGGTGCGGGTCGCGATCCGCATGATCACCGCGCCGGGCGGGTCGGCCACCCCGCCGCGCTTCGTCGCGAGCGCGAGCGACCAGCCGGCGAGGAACACGAACAGCTCGGTCGCGTCCGAGACCGTGTAGCGCGAATACATGAAGGGCTCGAACAGGTTGCCCGGCATGTGGTTCACGAAGATCGTGATCAGGGCTAGGCCGCGCCAGAAGTCGATCGCATTCGGCTCGCGCATCCGGAGAACCGCTCCCGCCCGCCTCGCGTGAATCGCCCCGAGGGCGACACCTACGCCGTTGCCATCCGACGAGGCAACGCGCAACATGCCGGGAAAGGGATGGGGACAGTCGAACGCTCCCTCGATAACCGAGCCGGACATCGCCTGCGCCTCGCGGCGCTGCGCCCGGCGGCGTTTCGACCAGCTCCCGGCTCCGCGGGCCAGGCTTCATGCTTCGACGCCTCGACGACGAGATCTCGCAGGCGGGCGCACCGGCCCCGCCAGGCGAGACGCGCGCCCGGGCGCGGCGGAGGTCGCGTGTCGCGTTTCTGTGCTTCGTCGTCGTTTCGGTCGTCGTTCCGCTCCTGCTTTACGGATTTGCCGCCTATCGCGATTGGCAGAACGTCGAGCAGGAGGGCCGCGACCGCGTGCGCTACATGCGCGACGCGTTGTCGGAGCATGTGCTGCGCGCCTTCAGGACGCAGCAGTCCGTCGCGCTGGCGATCGACAGCCGCATCCGCGGCCGCTCCTGGGAGGAGATCGCGGCGACGCCGGAGCTGCGCCAGTTCCTGGCCGAGGTCGAGGCGGAGTTCCCGGAGGTGCATAAGATCTGGCTCGCCGACGCGGCCGGCATCCTGCGCGCCGCGAGCCGAGAGCCCCCGGCGCCGGGGCAGGATTTCGCGGACCGCGACTGGTTCCGCGAGACAAAGAGCGGCAACGCCAGGACGGCGGTCGTGCCGCGGACCGGCGACATCCCCGGCGAGGCCTTCGGGCTCGCTTTCCGGCGCAATGCCGACGACGGCGCCTTCGACGGCGCGATCCGGACCTCGATTCCGACGCAGTATTTCCGCGCCTTTCACGACAAGCTCGCGAATGCCGGCGGCACGATCGCGATCGTGCACCGAAACGGCACTGTCCTGTGGCGCGACCCCGACGGCGCCACCATTCCGGCCGCGCTCGGAGCGGACTCGCCCCTCCTCGCCCGCATCGCCCAGCGCGACGAGGACCTGTACGTCGCGCGCTCGACGGTTGACGGGCAGCGCCGGGTCTACGGCTATGTCCGCCTCGGCGACTTCCCGGTCTATGTCGGCTACGGCATCGCCGAGGAGGAGCTGGTGCGGCTCTGGCACCGGCGGCTGCAGGCATCGGCCCTGTACTTCATCCCGGCGGCGCTCGCGCTCCTCGTTCTCGCCTTCTACGCCTGGCGCGCGCACGACGATCTCGAGGGCACGGTCGGCGAGCGCACCAAGGCGCTGTGGGGCGCGGTCGCCGAGCGCGAGCAGCTCCTGAAGGAGGTGCACCACCGCGTCAAGAACAACATGCAGATCATCACCAGCCTGATCCGCATGCAGGAGCGGGTCGGCACCTCGTCCGACGAGACCATCCGGCGCGTCCAGGCGATGGCGCTCGTGCACGACCTCATCTACACCCAGGGCGAGTTCGCGGCCGTCGACCTCGCTGCCTATTCGGGAAGGCTCGTCGAGACGCTGCGGCACGGGCCCGCCCACGGCATCGCCTTCAACCTCGACATCAAGCCGGTCTCGGTCGCGCTCGACCGGGCAATGCCCTTCGCACTGATCCTGTCCGAGGTGGTGACGAACGCCATCCGCCACGCCTTCAAGGAGCGCAGCGGCACGATCGAGATCGCGCTCTTTGAGGCCGAGGGCTCGGCGCGGCTGCGCGTCCACGACGACGGCTTCGGCTTCAACCAGGAGGTCGACGGCAGCGGCTTCGGCCTCAAGCTCGTGCAAAGCCTGGCGGAGCAGCTCGACGCCACCTTCAGCTTCGAGCGCCACCAGGGCACGACGTTCTCGATGACCTTCCCGGTGCGCACGCCGGCGATGTGAGCGCCTGGCGGAGAGGCACGCGCCTTTATCCTCGCGGCCTCTCGGCCCGAGGGGATGCGGCAAACGGCGGTCCGCGAACCCCGAGGGGTGCGGGAGGCCTGGCCCGTGCCCGCGTCCGGGCGGACTTGCGCACGAGGGTGGGATGGGTGGGTAGGGTTCCGCCCGGATGCCGAGCCGAACCAGACCTCCCGCGCGACGCTCTTGGTCCCTGGCCCCGCGACTTCGGCGCCAGCCGGCCTCGGCTAAACCGGGGCTTCGGCGCCTTAAGTGCGTCCGCACGGACCCGGGTTTTTCACCGGGACGGGCGAGGCCGCCGCCAGGATGCCGGGCGGCGCGCC
>DAINQO010000137.1:0-8828 GCA_036742625.1 Microvirga sp. | reverse complement strand
CGGATCGAGCGCGACCTCGAAACCGTCACCCGGACGCGCGGCCTGCACCGCAAGAGCCGGGCCCGCGTGCCGTATCCGGTCGTCGCCCTCGTCGGCTACACGAACGCCGGCAAGTCGACGCTGTTCAACAAGATGACGGCGGCCGAGGTCTTCGCCGAGAACCTGCTCTTTGCGACCCTCGATCCGACCTTGCGCGCGATCAAGCTGCCGCATGGCGAGAACGCCATCCTGTCCGACACGGTCGGCTTCATCTCCGACCTGCCGACGACGCTCATCGCCGCCTTCCGCGCCACGCTCGAGGACGTCATCGAGGCCGATGTGCTGCTGCATGTCCGCGACGTGTCGCATGGCGAGAGCGAGGCCCAGGCCGAGGACGTCACCCAAGTGCTGCGCGAGATCGGCATCGACCCCGGGCAGGAGCGCCGGATCATCGAGATCTGGAACAAGGCCGATCTGCTCTCGGCCGAGGAGCGAACGCGCCTCGCCGCCCTTGCGGCGCGCCGGGAGGGCAACCGGCCGGTCCTGGTCTCGGCCGTGACCGGGGAGGGGGTCGACACCCTCCTCGGACGGATCGAGCAGCACCTTGCCGCCGGCCGGCCGTCCTATCTCGTCATTCTCGAGGCCGCCGACGGCTCGAGCATGAACTGGCTCTACGAGCAGGCCGAGATCCTGGAGCGCCGAACCGATCAGGAGGGCCGGACCCTCGCCTCGGTCCGCATCGCGCCGGAGAAGGAGCCGCGCTTCCTGCAGCGCTTCCCCGGCGCCCGCCGGCTGCCGTCGCGGGTTTAGGCGGAGCGGCGCTCCCGCTCCTTCGCCTTCACCCAGAGTTCCTCCATGTCGTCAAGGGAGGCGTCGGCGGGCGTTCTGCCGGCGGCCGCGAGGGCCTGCTCGACGGCGTGAAAGCGACGCTCGAACTTGGCGTTCGCGCCGCGAAGCGCCGATTCTGGATCGACGCCGGCATGGCGGGCGAGATTGACGGCGGCGAAGAGGAGATCGCCGATCTCGTCCTCGATCGCGCCGCGCGCGCCGGCCTCGAGCGCCTCGCGGACCTCGCGCACTTCCTCCTCGATCTTGCCGACGACCTGGGCGGCGTCCGGCCAGTCGAAGCCGACGGTCGCGGCCTTGCGGGTGAGCTTTTCGGCGCGGGCGAGGGCGGGCAGGCCGGCCGGAACGCCGGCGAGGAGGCCGGCCGCGGCGGGCTCCTCGGCTTCCCCGCGCTCCCGCCGGCGCGCCGCCTTTTCGGCCTCCTTGATCTCGCCCCAGAGTGCCTTGACGCCTGCCGGCGAGAGGTCGCGCGCGTCGCCGAACACGTGCGGATGGCGGCGGATCAGCTTGCCCGTGATGCTCTCGACGACGTCGCCGAAATCGAACGCGCCGGCCTCCTCGGCCATCCGGGCATGGAACACGACCTGGAGCAGAAGGTCGCCGAGCTCGTCCTTGAGGTCGAGAAGATCGCCGCGCGCGATCGCCTCGGCGACCTCATAGGCTTCCTCGATCGTATAAGGCGCGATGGTCGCGAAATCCTGCTCGAGGTCCCACGGGCAGCCCGAGCCCGGCGTGCGCAGCGCCGCCATGATCGCGAGGAGGCGCGCGATGTCGCGCGAGGGATGCATTCGATCTTCCTGAGGGCTTGTCAGTGAGGTGACGACCGCGGACCTTGCCTGATAACTCAAAGCGAGCAAGGCCCCGCCGCGTCGGTGAAATAGCGCGCATAAGATATATTATGGAACGCAGAGTACGAAGCGAATTGGGACCGGCCCGGAGGATTTAGCTCGACTTTTCAACATCTTCGCTGCAGCTGTTCAGAGCGGATTTCGACGCGCTCTCGATTCGCATGCCGTCGAAGGCCGGCACGACGCCGGGCGGTACTTCGCTCGCCAGCCGGGCGTAATCGACGTCGGTATGAAGGTTCGTGAGCACGGCGCGGCGCGGCTTCACGCGCGCGATGAGCGCCAGCGCCTCGGAGACCGAGAAATGGGTCGGATGCGGCGTGTAGCGGAGCGCGTCGAGGATCAGCACGTCAAGATCCTCGAGCGCCCAAAGACTCTCGTCCGGCATGGCGCTTACGTCGCTCGCGTACGCGAGGTCGCCGACCCGCAGGCCAAGCGCCTTGCCGTTGCCGTGGATCATCTCAAACGGGGTCGCCGTGATCGCGCCGCCCGGCCCGTCGACGCTCACCGGGCGGCCGGCGGCGATCCGGTGCTCGTCGAGGATCGGCGGGTATTGGCTGCCGGGCGGCGTCTTGAAGCAGTAGCCGAAGCGCTCGTGCAGCACGCGGCTCGTCGCCGCATCGGCATAGGCCGGGATGCGGCGGCGCATGTGGATCACGAGCGGCCGCAGGTCGTCGATGCCGTGCGTGTGGTCGGCATGATCGTGCGTGAAAAGCACCGCGTCGAGGCGGCGGACGCCGGCGTCGAGGAGCTGATCGCGCAGATCCGGCGAGGTGTCGACGAGGACCGACGTCGTGCCGCCGGGGCCGGTGCGCTCGACGAGGATCGAGCAGCGCCGGCGCCGGTTCTTCGGGTTCTGCGGATCGCAGGCGCCCCAGCCCGAGCCGACGCGCGGCACGCCGCCGGAGGAGCCGCAGCCGAGGATCGTCACGGTGAGCGTCATGCCGCAGCGGTCCCGGCCGCGACCCCATCCGCCGCCGCGGCTTTGCCGAACAGGCGGTAGAAGTTCGCGGTCGTCAGCTCCGCCAACGCGTCGAATTCGAGACCGACGACGTCGGCGAGCACCCGCGCGGTGTGCGCCACATAGGCCGGCTCGTTCGGATGGCCGCGATGCGGCTCGGGCGCGAGGTAGGGCGCATCGGTCTCGACGAGCAGGCGCTCGCGGGGAACGGCGCGGGCGATCTCACGCAGCGCCTCCGAGCGCTTGAAGGTGACGATGCCCGAGAACGAGACGTAGTAGCCGAGCTCGACGCCGATCTCGGCAAGGCGCCGCCCGGAGGAGAAGCAATGCAGCACGGCGTCGAAGGCGCCCTGCCCCATCTCCTCGCGGAAGATCCGGATCATGTCGTCGTCGGCGTCGCGGGCGTGGACGACGAGCGGCAGGCCGCTCTCGCGCGCCGCGGCGATGTGCGTCCGGAACACCCGCGCCTGCACGTCGCGCGGGCTGTTGTCGTAGTGGTAGTCGAGCCCGGCCTCGCCGATCGCGACGCAGCGCGGGTGGCGTGAGAGCGCGACGATCTCGGATGCCGGCACGTCCGGCTCCTCGGCGGCGTTGTGGGGATGGGTGCCGACGGTGCAGAACACCGCGTCGTGCGCCTCGGCCAAGGCGCGATAGCGCTCGGCCAGCGCCACATGCGTCGAGATCGTCACCATCCGGCCGACGCCGGCGGCCTTCGCCGCGGCGAGCACATCGGGCAGGCGCTCGGAAAGCTTCGGGAAATCCAGGTGGCAGTGGCTGTCGACCAGCATGACGGGTTCGCGCGGCGTCGCCGCCCTTAAAGCCGATCGGGACGCCCGCCGTCTACCCTCAGCGCCGCGCCACTCTCAGCGCCGCGGCCCAGCGGTCTCGACCGGCTCGTTTGCCCGCACCACCGTCTTCGTTCGGCTGCGCCGGCGCTGGTAGCGCCGCGCCCAATCGCGGCGCCGGCGGGCGAAGGGCTCGTCGTACTCGCTCGGCAGAATCAGCGGCACGTTGAGGCACACGCTCTGCGCCGGCAGCACCTCGCTCCAGTCGGCGATGAGCTTCTTGTAGGCTTCGCCGACCTTGCGGATGTTGCGGTCGAGGTCGTAGAGCCCGAGCGGGTTCACGCGGCCATTGTCCTTGCGCAACGCCGTGTCCCAGTCGACCTGGTCGGTGAGCGAATACCAGGTGAAGCCGACGATCGGCACGCCGCAATTGCGCACGCGCAGCACGTTCGCCCACTGCTTCCAGAGCCAGATCGCCGCCTCGTCGCCGTTCGGACCCTCGTTGATGTTGGTCTCGGTGTGCATCACCGGCAGCTTGTAGCGATCGTAATACTGACGGGTGATGTCGTCGTAGCCGAACACCTCGCCGGCGCCCCAGGTGCGGCCGTCGGCGGCGACGCGGTGCTCGTTCGTGACGTAGTAGTCGTTGCCCATGATGCAGTGGTGGCGCAGGTGGCGCTCGAGGAAGTAGTGGTACTCCTCCCGCGTCATGCCGTTATCCATGAGGTACTCGTACATCTCCGAGTCGACCCGCCGGCCGTAGTTGAGGTCGAGCGACAGGAAGCGGCGGGAATTCATCAGCTCGGCCGGCTTGATCGCCGCCGGGTCCTCGGCATGGAAATACTCCGACGACTCGCTCTGGATGAAGATCGCGTCCGGCCGCACGTCGAGGATCGCCCACATGGCGGCGCAGTTCGCCTGGACGATGTGCTTCAACGCCGTGACGAAGCCGCGGTCCGAGGTCAGCTGCTCGTTCCACCAGCCATAGGCGGCCGAGAACTGCGCGCAGATGAACATCTCGTTCACCGGCGTGTACATCTGCACCCACGGAAAGCGCTCGGCGAAGGCGCGGGCGTACCCGCCGAAGAGCTCCGGGAAGTCGGGATTCTGGAAATTGCCGATGAAATCCGGCACGCCGAAATGACAGAGATCGACGATCGGCGCGACGTCGATCTCCTTCAGGTAGCCGAAGGTGAGGTCGGCGAAGCCCCAGTCGTAGCGCTCCGGGGCGAGCCAGGTCGTGTGGATCGGCGGGCCGTAGCGGAGGACGCGGACGTCGAGGTCCTGCAACAGCTCGAAATCGGTCCGCCAATGCTTGTAATGGCCGCACTTCTCCATCTCGTCGACGCGCTTGCGGCCGTTGTCGATGGTCGGATAGCTGTTCTCGATCCCGGTCGCGAACATGAACCAGGGAGCTGTCACGTGTGATTCCTCCTCCGTCGCGCAACGACCTCCCCGGCTGCGCGGGTGAGGAAGCTTAAGCTTCGCCCGCCTCGACGTAACGCGGAAAAATCGGCTCCGGTTTCATGAGCTTGGCGCCGGGCGGAAGCGCATGCTCCGGGCCGATCCGTGCGATCAGGCGCTCCCCCGGCGCGACGGCAAGGAGGTCGAGGAGCTTCGCCGCGGCCGTCGGAACGAAGGGCTGGACCAGGATGCCGACGGTGCGCAGCAGCTCGGCCGTGACGTAGAGCACGGTTCCCATCCGTACCGGATCCTGCTTTCGCAGCACCCAGGGTTCCTGCGACGCGAAATAGCGGTTCGCGTCGGCGACGACCGCCCAGATGTCGGCGAGCACCGTGTGCAGGGCAAAGCCGCGCATCGCCGCCCTCGCCTTTTCCGGCAGCGCGCGCGCCGCCGCGAGCAGCGCCGCGTCGGCGTCGGTCAGAGCGCCCGGCACCGGCACCGCGCCGCCGCAGTTGCGCTCGATCATCGACAGCGAGCGCTGGGCGAGGTTGCCGAGATCGTTCGCGAGATCGGCGTTGACGCGGGTGACGATCGCCTCGTGCGAATAGTTGCCGTCCTGGCCGAACGGCACCTCGCGCAGGAAGAAGTAGCGCAGCTGGTCGACGCCGTAAGCGTCGGCGAGCGCGAACGGGTCGATGACGTTGCCGACCGACTTCGACATCTTCTCGCCGCGGTTGAACAAGAAGCCGTGGCCGAAGACGCGCTTCGGCACCGGGAGGCCCGCCGACATCAGGAAGGCCGGCCAATAGACCGTGTGGAAGCGGACGATGTCCTTGCCGATGACGTGGACGTCGGCCGGCCAGTAATGCCGCAGCGGCGAGCTCTCGTCGGGGAAGCCGGTCGCGGTCAGGTAGTTGTTGAGGGCGTCGATCCAGACATACATCACGTGCTTCGGATCGCCCGGCACGGGCAGGCCCCAATCGAACGTCGTGCGGCTGATCGAGAGATCCTGCAGGCCGCCGCGGACGAAGCTGACGATCTCGTTCCGCCGCGTCTCCGGCCCGATGAAATCGGGGTTGTCGGCATAGTGGGCGAGGAGCCGGTCCTGGTAAGCCGAGAGGCGGAAGAAGTAGCTCTCCTCCTCGATCCACTCGACCGGCGTCCCGGTCGGGGCGCGCAAGCTCCCGTCCGGCGCCTTCGTCAGCTCGCCCTCGTCGTAATAGGCCTCGTCACGGACGGAGTACCAGCCGGTGTATTTCGACAGGTAGATGTCGCCGCTCGCCTGCATCCGCCGCCACAGCTCCTGGGTCGAGGCGAGGTGGTCGGCATCGGTCGTGCGGATGAAGCGGTCGAAGGAGCAGTTCAGGCGCTCGCCCATGGCGCGGAACTTTAACGCCATCTCGTCGACGAAGGCCTTCGGCGACTTGCCCTCGCGGGTCGCCGTCTGCTGCACCTTGAGACCGTGCTCGTCGGTGCCGGTGAGGAAGAACACGTCGTAGCCGTCGATGCGCTTGAAGCGCGCGATCGCGTCCGAGGCGATCACCTCGTAGGCGTGGCCGATATGCGGCGGCCCGTTCGGATAGGAGATCGCCGTCGTGAGATAGAACTTGTCTCGCTCGGCCATCCGGCCATTCTCCCGAAGGCCGCTCGACCGTCAGCCCGTTCGGCGGATCGCGTCCGCGAGATCGCCGAAGAGCGAGATCACCACCGGCCGTTTGTCGAGGTTGTAGAGCTCGGCTTCGCGTGCGGCGCGGGTGACCTTCTCACATACCTCCACGAGCGGCGCAAGGCGCGCCGCGCCGGCGTTTGCGCGGGCTTCGAGGCCCTTCGATACCCAGGCCATGGCGGTGTCGAGGGCGAGCTCGAGATCGCCTTCCGTGCCCCGCGGCGAGACCTTCTCGGCGAGCCGCACGACCCGTTTCATGTCGAGCCGGGGAAGCTCGTCGAGGAGGGCCTTGGTGTCGGCGACGATGCCGGATTTGTCCGCGTCGAGCAGCGTGACGGCGCGCCGGACCGAGCCTTCGGCAAAACCGATGGCGCGGGTAAGGTCCGCGTCCGCCGTGTCGGCGAGCGGCGGTCCGAGCGAGCGGATGACGGCGGCGAGATCGGCGTCGCCCAGGGGGCGCAGCCACAGCTTGCGGCAGCGCGAGCGGATCGTCGGCAGGAGCCGCTGCGGCGCGTGGCTGACAACGAGGAAGATCGAGCGCGGCGGCGGCTCCTCGATGACCTTGAGGAGCGCGTTGCCGCTCGACGGGTTGAGGTCGTCGGCGGCGTCGACGATGCAGATGCGATAGCCGCCCTGCCCCGCCGTCGAGGCGAAAAGGTCGAGGGCGCGGCGGACGTGGTCGACGGCGATCTCCTGGGAATAGCCCTTGCCGTCCTTGCGCAGGCCGCGCCGGACGATCGCGAGATCCGGATGGGAACGGGCGGCGACCTGCCGCGCCGCCGGGTGTGTCGGGTCGACCGCAAGCGTCGTGCGGCCGGCCGGCGCGGCGCCGCCATGGGCGAGGAGGAAGCGGGCGACCCGATAGGCGAGCGTCGCCTTGCCGATCCCCTCCGGGCCGCCGATCAGCCAGGCGTGGTGAAGGCGCCCGGCGGCGAGCGCGTCGAGGAACGCCGCCTCGGCCTCGCCATGGCCGAAGAACGCCGTCTGCTCGCGCGGATGCGGCGTGCCGGCGAGCTGGTCCGGCTCGAGGAGATCGGTGTCAGCCGGCATGGGCTTTGCGGACCGACGCCGCGGCGGCGATCTCAGCCCCGAAGCGCTCCTCGACGGCGGCCCAGACCTGCGCTTCGATCTGGTCCGGCGGGGCCCGGGCATCGATGACGACGCAGCGCTCGGGCTCGTCGGCGGCGATGCGCAGGAAAGCCTCGCGCAGGCGCTCGTGAAAGCCGATGTGCTCGGCCTCGAAACGATCGACCTCCTCGCCGAGCGCCCGTCGTCGCGCCGCGGCCCGCGACAGCCCGACCTTGGCCGGCACGTCGAGGATGAAGGTCAGGTCCGGCTTCGTCGCGTCGACGACAATGCGCTCGAGGCTCGCCAGGAGCTTCGGCTCGAGCCCGCCGTCGCTGCCCTGGTAGGCGCGCGTGGAATCGGCGAAGCGGTCGCTGAGCACGAAGGCGCCGCGCTTGAGCGCCGGGCGGATCTTCGCCTCGAGATGGTCGCGCCGCGCCGCCGAGAACAGAAGCGCCTCGGCGAGCCGGCCGAGCGGCTTTGCGCCGCCGGACAGGACGGCGTTGCGGATGCGCTCGGCGCGCTCCGATCCGCCGGGCTCGCGCGTCGTGACGACCGCGATGCCGCGCGCCTTAAGGCGGCGTGCGAGACGGTCGATCTGGGTCGATTTCCCTGCCCCCTCCCCGCCCTCGAAGGTGACGAACCGGCCCGTCATCCGCCCGTCGTGCGGCTGAACGCGCGGCGCACGAGCCCGGTGCCGAACTCGAACAGCCCGTCGACGGCGCGCCGCTGCAGGTCGCCCTGGCCGACGTCCTCGCCGGCGTAGAGCGGCAGATCGAGCGCCTGGACGTCGCCGCGGGTGACCCGCAGGCGGGCGACCTCGGTGCCGGCGGCGACCGGCGGCTTCAGCGGGCCGGTGTAGACGATGCGCGCCGCGACCCGCTCGCCGGTGCCGCGCGGGAAGAGCAGCCGCACCGGCTTCTTCGCGACGAGCGAGACCGCGCCGCGGCTGCCGCCGAAGACCTTGGCCTCGCCGATCATGTCGCCCTTGTCGAAGAGCAGCCGCGCCTCGAAAGCGCGGAAGCCCCATTCGATGAGCTTGCGGGCCTCGTTCTCGCGGTCGCGGGCGCTCTTCAGCCCCATCACGGCAAGGACCAGCCGCTGGCCCTGCTGCGTCGCCGAGGCGACAAGGCAATAGCCCGATTCCTCGATGTAGCCGGTCTTCAGCCCGTCGGCGCCGATGTCGAACTTGAGCAGCGGGTTGCGGTTCTGCTGGCGGATCTTGTTCCAGGTGAACTCGCGCTCGGCGAAGATCTTGTAGAGGTCCGGATAGGTCT
>DAINQO010000136.1:0-8852 GCA_036742625.1 Microvirga sp. | reverse complement strand
GACGCCTGCAACGCAGCGAAGCGGAGTGGAAGGCGATCCGGGACCCAGCGCAAGAACTCGCCGCGAAGCGGCGCCGAACTCTTTTCGCAGAGGCCTCTCAAGCGCGAGAGGGCGTGGGCTTGAGCGCTTCGGCGGCGGGCCATATGTCAGCCCTCTGGTTCCGGCAAGCGAGGCGCCTTGTGCCCACGGCTCACCTCTCCGATCGCGGCGTCGTGCGGGTTTCCGGCGCGGATTCGCGGACGTTCCTCGACGGCCTCGTCACATGCGACCTCGACAAGGTCGAGCCGGATCGGCCGCGCTTCGGCGCGCTGCTGACGCCGCAGGGCAAGCTCTTGTTCGATTTCCTCGCCTTCGAGGCGCCGCAGGACGCCGGCGGCGGGTTCTATCTCGACTGCCTGAGGTTCATGGCGCCGGACCTCGCAAAGCGCCTCGGCTTCTACAAGCTGAGGGCGAAGGTCGCGGTCGAGGACCTCTCCGAAACCCTCGCCGTCGTCGCCGGCTGGGGCGAGGCGCCAAAGCCCGACGGCGAGATCGGCCTCGTCGGCGATGATCCGCGCCTCGAGGCGCTCGGCTGGCGCGCGATCGTCGCGGCGCAGGATGCGGCCGCGTTCTCCTCTCCCGGCTCGCGCGGAGAGGCCGAGTCGGCGCGTCGAACCGAGCCGGGTGAGGGGCTGCTGACGGCGGAGCTCGCCGCGGAGGCAGCCCCTCACCCGCTCGCTTCGCGAGTCGGCCTCTCCCCGCAAGCGGGGAGAGGGGAAGACTACCATGCCCATCGCATTGCGCTCGGCGTCCCTGAAGGCGGCAAGGATTTCCTGTTCAACGATACCTTCCCGCACGAGGCGCTGATGGACCAGCTCAGCGGGATTGATTTCGACAAGGGCTGCTACATCGGCCAGGAGGTGGTGTCGCGCATGCAGCATCGCGGCACGGCGCGCACCCGCATCGTGCCGGTGGTGTACGAGGACGGCTTTACGGCCGAGCCCTGGTCGGAGGTGACGGCGGGCGAGCGCAGGCTCGGCAAGGTCGGCACCGGGGCGAACGGGCGCGGTCTCGTGATGATCCGTCTCGACCGCGCCGCCGACGCGCTCGCCGCGGGCGAGACGATCCGGGCCGGCGGCATGCCGGTCAGGATCGAGAAGCCCGGCTTCATCGGCTTCCCCTTCCCGGGCGAGGCCGCTACACCGGCCGCATGAGCGAGACCGACGGACTCATCCATCATCCCGACGGTAAGTGCCGCTGCTGGTGGCCGGGCACGGACGAGCTCTATGTCGCCTATCACGACCGTGAATGGGGCGTGCCGGAGTTCGACGACCGGGCGCTGTTTGAGAAGCTGATCCTCGACGGCTTCCAGGCCGGGCTGTCCTGGATCACGATCCTGAGGAAGCGCGAGAATTTCCGCCGCGCCTTTTCCGGCTTCGATCCTGCCGTGATCGCGGCCTTCGGCCCCGAGCACGTCGAGGCGCTGATGTGCGACGCCGGCATCGTCCGCAACCGGCAGAAGATCCTCGGCACGATCGCCGGCGCCCGGGCTTGGCTCGCGATCCAGGAGCGGCAGGGCTTCGCGAATTTCCTGTGGGGGTTCGTCGATGGCCGCCCGGTGCAGAACAACCCCGCGAGCCGGGCCGATATCCGGCCCGAGAACGAGACCTCGCGCGCGATCTCGAAGGCGCTCAAGGCCGAGGGCTTCAACTTCGTCGGGCCGACGATCGTCTACGCCTTCATGCAGGCGGTCGGCATGGTCAACGACCACCTCACCGGCTGCTTCCGGCATGCGCAGGTGAAGCTGATGGGCGAGCGGCTGTGATGGGCGCTAAGGCTCCGCGTGCATTCCCCTCCCCCTTGCGGGGAGGGGCAGGGGTGGGGGGCGCGCCGCGAGCGCGATGGCTGGAGTGCGCAACTGTCGCTCTCTCGAATGGCAGCGCGCTCTACGCCGGCGCCCCCTACCCCGCTCGGGCTGCGCCCGAATCGGCCCTCCCCTCCGGGGGGAGGGAAGTGCGGCCATGACCGCGCGGCGGCCCCGCGCCTGGCAGCGCATGCTGTCGGGGCGGCGGCTCGACCTCCTCGATCCCTCCCCGCTCGACATCGAGATCGAGGACATCGCGCACGGCCTCGCGCGCGTCGCGCGCTGGAACGGGCAGACGGTGGGCGACCACATCTTTTCGGTGGCGCAGCATTCGCTGCTGGTGGAGTCGATCGGCGCCTATCTGCGGCCGGACCTCACGACGGCCGCCCGGCTGACGCTCCTTCTCCACGACGCCGCCGAATACGTCCTCGGTGACGTGATCTCGCCGTTCAAGGCGGTCATCGGGGAGACCTATAAGGACGTCGAGGCGCGCCTGACGCGCGCCATCTACCTGCGCTTCGGGTTGCCGGCCGAGCCCTCCGCCGTGCTGACGCGAGCGCTCAAGCGGGCCGACCGGCTCGCGGCGTTCCACGAGGCGACCCGCCTGGCGGGCTTCGCGCGCGACGAAGCGCTCAAGTTCTTCGGCCGGCCCGATCCCCTGCCCGATGCGCTCGACGCCGCTTTCGCGCCATGGCCGATCGCGACCGCACAAGCGCGCTATCTCGAGCGTTTCCAGGCGCTGACGGCGGACGCATTCGTGGCTCGCGAGATGCCTGAGGCGGAACCCCGGTCGGCATAGGCGCTCGGTCACCGATGCCAGAACGGCATCGTCGCGAGCGCGATCGCGGCGCAGAGCGCGAGCGCTGCGCGGCGGTAGCTCTCGTCGGTCGAGCGGTCGAAGAGCCGTGACCCGAGCGCCATCGCCGGCGTAGAGCGGCAGGAGAGCGAGCGCGCCGATGAGGCGCGGCGCCGTGAACAGGCCGCTCCACCAATAGCCGACGAGGCTCACGATCGAGAACGCGCCGAAGAAGGCGAAGATGTTCGAGCGCACCCGCGCCGCGCGTTCCGGGCCGCCGAGCCAGAACAGCACGATCAAAGGTCCACCGAGCCCGATCGCGCCGGAGAGGAAGCCCATCGCGAGCCCGACCGCGAAGGTCTGCCCGATCCGCGGCTCGCCCTTGTAGCGCAGGCCGCTCGCCATGGCGGCCGTCGCGATGAGGATGAACCCGCTCAGCACCCAGCGCGTCGCGACCGGATCGACGCTGAGCAGGAACAGGAGCCCGAACGGGAAGGCGAGCGAGGCGGCCGCCGCCATCGGCCCGACCTCGCGCCAGCGGCAGTTCCGGAAATGCGGCGGCAGGATCGGCGCGCTCGCCGCGGTGTCGATGAGGAACAAGAGCACGATCGCGACGATCGGATCGTAGATTGCGCTCGCGGCCGGAATGAAGACCATGCCGGCGCCGAAGCCGGAAAAGCCGCGCACGAAGCCGGCGAGGATCGCGACCGCGGCGACCGCATAGAGCCGCGCGTCCGACCAGTCGACCGTCGTCAAGATGTCGGCGAGGGACTGCACGGGCGCGATCGGGGGCGTTGCGGGTAGGCAGGGCGGGCGCGCCCGGCTAGAGGGTTGCACCTGTCTAGCCGGAGCCGGGACTTGGCCGCAAACTCGCTGTCCGAAATCGACCTCCAGGTGATGTGGAGCCGCCTCATCGCGGTCGTCGAGGAGCAGGCGCAGGTCCTGTTGCGCACCGCCTTCTCGCCGATCGTGCGCGAGGCCGGCGACCTCTCGGCCGGCGTGTTCGATCGCGAGGGCCGGATGCTGGCGCAGGCCGTCACCGGCACCCCCGGGCACGTCAACTCGATGGCCGAAGCGGTGCGCCACTTCATCGCCCGCTTTCCGCTCGAGGCGATGAAGCCCGGCGACATCTACATCACCAACGATCCCTGGATGGGCACCGGCCACCTCAACGATTTCGTGCTCACGACGCCGTGCTTCCATCGCGGGCGGCTCGTGGCGCTGTTCTCCTGCACCAGCCACCTCATGGACATCGGCGGCATCGGCTTCGGGCCGGACGGCACCGACGTGTTCATGGAGGGGATCTACATCCCGCACCTGAAGCTCGCCGACGAGGGCCGGCTCAACGAGACGCTGATGGCGATGATCCGCGCCAACACGCGGCTCCCGGTCGACACCGAGGGCGACGTCTACTCGCTTGCCGGCTGCAACGACGTCGGCTGCCGGCGCCTTGTCGAGATGATGACGGAGTTCGGGCTCGCCGACCTCGACCGCCTCGCCGCGCACATCTGCGAGCGCTCGCGGGAGGCCGTTCTCGCCGAGATCGCGACGCTGCCGAAGGGCTCGTGGCAAAACGAGATGACGGTCGACGGCTACGACACGCCGGTGACGCTTTTCGCGACGACGACGATCCGCGACAACGGCATCCATGTCGATTACGAGGGCACCGGGCCGGCCTCGCCGCGCGGCATCAACGTGCCGCTCGCCTACACGACCGCCTACACGGTGTTCGGCCTCGGCTGCATCGTCGCGGCGCGCATCCCGAACAACGCCGGCTCGCTTCTGCCGCTCACCGTCTCGGCCCCCGAGGGCTCGATCCTGAACGCGCCGAAGCCGGCGCCGGTCGCCTCCCGCCACGTCATCGGCCAGATGCTGCCCGACGTCGTCTTCGGCTGCCTGCGCCAGGCGATCCCGGACCGTGTGCCGGCCGAGGGCACCTCCTGCCTGTGGAACCTCAACGTCCGCGGCCAGAGCGCCGAGGACACCGGCAACTACGGCTTCACCATGACGGTGACCTCGAACGGCGGCACCGGCGCGCGCCCGATGAAGGACGGGCTGTCGGCGACCGCCTACCCGTCGGGCGTCAAGGGCACGCCGGTCGAGATCGCCGAATCGGTGACGCCGCTGATCTTCTGGCGAAAGGAGCTCCGCCCCGATTCCGGCGGCGCCGGCCGCACCCGCGGCGGCCTCGGCCAGATCATCGAGATCGAGAGCGGCATCGGCCGCCCCTTCGATCTGCTTGCCGCCTACGATCGCATCGACCACCCGCCCCGCGGCCGCGACGGCGGGCGCGACGGCGCCGCCGGCTATGTCGGCCTCAAGTCCGGCCGGAAGCTGAAGGGCAAGGGCTTCCAGGAGATCCCGACCGGCGACCGGCTCATCGTGATGACGCCGGGGGGCGCCGGGATCGGCGCGCCGGCGGAACGCGAGCGGCGGCTCATCGAGAGCGATCTGGCGGAAGGGTTGGTCTCGAAGGAGACGGCGCCGCCGTTGTACGGCGCCCTTGACAAAGCGCCGATGTAGCTACAAATTGCTCGATGCGGATCGTCTGGGACGAACCGAAGCGGCTCGCCAACCTGGCGAAGCACGGGCTCGATTTTCAGGAGCTGGAGCACGGCTTCGATTTTGCCGAGGCGATCATCCGGCCCGCTCGGGTGAGCCGCCATGGGCATCCTCGGTGGAGGGCCACGGGCCCGCTGAACGGCCGAATCGTCAGCGTGATCTTTTCGACGCTTGGCTCGGAGGCGCTGGCCGTCGTCAGTCTGCGGCCGGCACACCGGTCCGAGAGGGAAGACCATGACCGCCGGTAAACGAGGCTATCAGCCAAACCCCGACTACACCCAGCAAGACTGGGACGAGGTCTCCGACAATCCGGAATGGACGGCGGAGGACTTCAAGAAGGCGCGGCCTTTCAAGGAGGTCTTCCCGGAGCTCTACGAGTCGTGGAGGCGGACGCGCGGCGCCCAGAAGGCGCCGACGAAGCAGCTTGTCAGCCTGCGGCTCGACCCGGACGTGATCGCCCATTTCAAGGCGCAGGGCGCGGGATGGCAGACGCGCATCAATAGGGCGTTGCGCAAGGTGATGGCAGACGCCAGCGGAGCGAAGTAGGCCGGGCTGTCGCCAATCTGCGGCCGGCACACGGGTCCGAGAGGGAAGAGCATGACCGCCGGTAAACGAGGCTATCAGCCAAACCCCGACTACACCCAGGAAGACTGGGACGAGGTCTCGAACAACCCGGAGCTGACGGACGAGGAACTTGCCAACCTCCGTCCCGCGCGCGAGGTCCTCCCTCCGGAGCTTTACGAGGCCTTCAAGCAAAAGGCGCGTGGCCCTCAGGTCGCGCCGACGAAGCAGCTCGTCAGCCTGCGGCTCGACCCGGACGTGATCGCCCATTTCAAGGCGCAGGGCGCGGGATGGCAGACGCGCATCAACAAGGCGCTGCGCAAGGTGATGGCGGACGCAAGCGGAGCGAAGTAGGTCTCGACCGGACGCGCGCCAGCGGTTTACGGTGAGGCGCCGCGCAGGAGCCGCGTGCGGATCGGCGCAACGGGAGACCTCACATGCTCGCACGACGTCACCTCATCATCGGCCTTGCGGGCGCGGCGGCGCTCGCGGTCCAGGCGATCCCGGCCGCGGCGCAGGTCAAATGGGACCTCTCGACCGTCTGGCCGGAGACGAACTTCCACACCCAGAACGCGCGCCGCTTCGCCGACGAGGTCAAGAAGGCGACGAACGGCGCCGTCGAGATCACGGTCAAATCCGGCGGCCAGCTCGGCTTCAAGGGGCCGGAGCACCTGCGCGCCGTCCGCGACGGCCTCGTGCCGATGGCCGACATCCTCAACATCCAGCAGATCGGCGACGAGCCGCTGCTCGGCACCGAGGGCATCCCGTTCCTGGTCGGCAACGGCGACGAGCTCAAGGTCCTGCACAAGTACCTGCGGGCCGAGTACGAGAAGGTCGCCGAGAAGAACAATCAGAAGATGCTCTACACCGTGCCCTGGCCGACCCAGTACCTGCATCTCAAGGCGAAGTCGGATACGGTCGACGGGCTCAAGGGCATCAAGGTCCGCGTACCGGACAAGAACGCCGCCGACATGGTCAACGCATTCGGGATGTCCGGCATCCTGATCCCCTGGGGCGAGACCATCCCGGCGCTCGCCTCCGGCGCCGTCGCCGGCGTCTCGACCTCGGCGGTGTCCGGCGTCGACGGCAAGTTCTGGGAGTTCCTCAAATACGTCTACCCGACGAACCACGTCTGGTCGTCGCAGATCGTCACCGTCAATCTCGACGAGTGGAAGAAGCTCAAAGCCGAGCAGCGCCAGGCGATCGAGGAGACCGCAAAGCGCCTCGAGCCCGAGTTCTGGGCGGCCTCCGTCAAGGCCGATACCGACAGCCTCGCCCGCCTCAAGGAAGGCGGCATGGAGGTCGTCGAGATCCCGCCGGCGATGATGGCCGAGTTCCGGGCCCGCTCGGCACCGCTCCTCGACGCCTTCCTCAAGCGCGTGCCGGCGGCCGAGAAGGCGGTGCGCGCTTATCTCGCCGAGATGAAACGCAGCTCGTGAACGAAGCCGGGGTCGCGCCTCGCAAGGCAGCGGCGCCGGCGCCGCTGCGGCAGATGCTCGATTTCGTCGACGGGCTCAGCCGTCTCGACGGCTGGCTCGGCGCCGCCTGCCTGACCGCGCTGACGCTCCTGATGCTGGCGAACATCACAGTGCGGGCGCTGTCGAACGTCATCCCGTGGCTTCCGGCCGACATCCCGGTCGCCTGGGAGTACAGCTCCTATCTCATGGCCGCGACCTTCACCTTCGGCGCCGCGATGACGCTGCGGGCCGGCGGCCATATCCGCGTCTCGCTCGTGCTCGCGCATCTCGCGCCCGGACCGCGGCGCCTTCTCGAGATCGGCGCCTCGGTCGCCGCCGCGGGGTTCACCGGATTTCTCGCCTGGTCGATGGTGAAGTTCGCCTTCGCCTCGTTCAGCCGCGGCCAGACCTCGTACGCGAGCGACACGCCGATCTGGCTGCCGCAGGCGGTGATCGCCTTCGGCATGGTTCTCCTGACGCTGCAGTTCGCGGCGCGCTCGGTTCGCGCCGTTCTCGGCCTGCCGCTCGAGGATCACGCCATGCGCGCCGCGCCGGTCGAATAGCCGCGTGGGCACGATCGTCGTCTCGATGTTCGGCGTGCTGTTTACAGCGCTCGCCGGCGGCATCTGGATCGGACTGACGCTTGCCATCACCGGCACCCTGATGCTCGGGCTGTTCCGCAACATCCCGCTCGACAAGCTGCTCCCGCAATACGCCTGGAACATCCTCACCACCCAAGAGCTCTTGGCGCTGCCGCTGTTCATCGTCATGGGCGAGATCCTGTTCCGGACGAAGCTCTCGCGCTCGCTGTTCCAGGGGCTTGCGCCCTGGACGGGCCTGCTGCCGGGCCGGCTGCTCCACGTCAACGTCGTCGGCTGCTCGATCTTCGCCGCGATCTCCGGCTCGTCGGCGGCAACGACGCAGGTCGTCGGCCGCATCGCGCTCGCCGAGCTCCTCAAGCGCGGCTACGGCAAGGACATCGCGATCGGCAGCCTTGCCGGCGCCGGCACGCTCGGCTTCCTCATTCCGCCCTCGAACATCATGATCATCTACGGCGTCCTGGGCGACGTCTCGATCCTGAAGCTGTTCACGGCCGGCTTCATCCCGGGGGCGCTTCTCGCCGCCGCCTTCATGACCTGGATCATGATCCACACGGCGCTGAAGCCGGCGCTCGTGCCCGCCGCCGAGGCGGCGCTGCGCGACGTGCCCTGGTCCGAGCGCTTCCGGGCGCTGAAAGACCTCGGACCGGCGATCTTCCTCATCGTCGCCGTGCTCGGCTCGATGTATGGCGGCATCGCGACGCCGTCCGAGGGCGCCGCCGTCGGCGTGCTCGGCGCGCTGATCGTCGCCTGGCTGCAGGGCGGGCTGACGCTGCAGGCGCTGCGCGAGGTGGCGATCGGGTCGGTGCTGACCTGCTCGATGATCGCGCTCATCGTGCTCGGCGCCTCGATCCTCGGCAACGCCGCGGCTTTTCTCGGCGTCCCGGGCGCGGTCGCGGATTTCGTCGCCGGGCTCGGCTTGTCGCCGTTTCTTTTGATCCTCGCGCTGATCGTTTTCTACCTGATCCTCGGCTGCTTCCTCGACGGCTTCTCGATGATCGTCATGACGCTGCCGATCGTGCTCCCGATCGTGA
>DAINQO010000135.1:0-8920 GCA_036742625.1 Microvirga sp. | reverse complement strand
CGACGCCGAAAGATCGCCGCCCCGGCGCGATCGCGATGACGGCTGCCTGACGGCCTGCCCGCGAGCCGCGCCCGAGCGCGGCTTTTTTGTTGCCGGCGGCTGCATTGTCCGGGGGCCGGCGTTCGCCATATTCGATCAGTCGCGCGGAGAGCCGCCATGCTGACCACGACCGAGACCCTGAAAGCGCAAAAGCCGAACACCGCCGCCAAGGCCGTCTTCATCGACGGCGAAGCCGGCACGACCGGGCTCGGCATCCGCGACCGCCTGCGCGCCGTCGACGGCATCGCCCTGAAGAGCATCGCCGTCGAGCATCGCAAAGACGCCTCGGCGAAGCGCGATCTCCTTGCTGCCGTCGACCTCGTCATCCTGTGCCTGCCGGACGCCGCGGCGCGCGAGACGGCGGCGCTCGTCGACGGCATGGGCGCGGCCGGACCGCGCATTCTCGACGCCTCGACGGCGCACCGCGTCGCGCCGGGCTGGACCTACGGCTTTCCCGAGCTCGAGCCGGGGCAGGCCGAGCGGATCGCGGCGGCAAGGCGCGTCGCAAATCCGGGCTGCTATCCGACCGGGGCGATCGCGCTCATCCGGCCGCTCGTCGACGCCGGGCTGATCCCGCCGGACTACCCGATCACCATCAACGCCGTCTCCGGCTACAGCGGCGGCGGGCGCTCGCTCATCGCGGCGTTCGAGAGCGGCGACGCGCCCTCCTTCGAGCTCTACGGCCTCTCGCTCGAGCACAAGCATCTGCCCGAGACGCAGGCCTACGCGAAGCTCGCGCGGCGGCCGATCTTCGTGCCCTCGGTCGGCAACTTCCGGCAGGGCATGCTGGTCAGCGTGCCGCTTCACCTCGACACGCTGCCGGGCAAGCCGACGGCGCGGGACCTCGAGGCCGTGCTCGCCCGGCGCTACGAGGCTTGCCCGCTGGTGCGGATCGTGCCGACCATGCCCGCGGGCAAGCGCCTCGCGACGCTCGAGCCCGAGGCGCTCAACGACACCGACCTCCTCGAGCTCTACGTCTTCGCGAACGAGGCGCACGGCCACGCGCTCCTCGTCGCCCGGCTAGATAACCTCGGCAAAGGTGCGTCGGGAGCGGCGGTGCAGAACGCGAAGTTGATGCTGGGATTGTGACTCCCTCTCCCGCTTGCGGGAGAGGGTTGGGGCGAGGGGAGAGTGGGCCGCGCCGTGCCCTCACCCGCTCGGCTTCGCGACTCGACCTCTCCCGCAAGCCGGAGAGGCGAGCTAGGCCGCCTTGCCGCTGGTGTCGATCTCGGCCGTGCGTTCCTTGTAGGCGACCACCTTCTGGCGCTGCTCGCCGAGCTTCTCGATGCCGAGGCTGACGACGTCGCCGGCTTTCAGGAACTGCGGCGGCTTCATGCCGAGGCCGACGCCCGGGGGCGTGCCGGTGGTGATGATGTCGCCGGGCTCCAAAATCATGAAATGCGAGATGTAGGAGACGAGCTGGGCGCAGTCGAAGATCATCGTCTTGGTCGACCCGGTCTGCATCCGCTTGCCGTTGACGTCGAGCCACATGGAAAGGTTCTGCACGTCGCCGACCTCGTCCGCCGTCACCATCCACGGCCCGAGCGGGCCGAAGGTCGGGCAGCCCTTGCCCTTCATCCACTGGCCGCCGCGCTCGATCTGGAATTCGCGCTCCGACACGTCGTTGCAGACGCAATAGCCGGCGACGTAGTTGAGCGACTCGTTTGCCGCCACATAGGACGCCCGCTCGCCGATGACGATGACGAGCTCGACCTCCCAGTCGGTCTTCTGCGAGGCGCGGGGGATGATCACGTCATCGTTCGGCCCGACGATGCAGGAGGGCGCCTTGTTGAACAGGATCGGTTCGGGCGGGATGGGCGCCCCGGTCTCCTTGGCGTGATCGACGAAGTTGAGGCCGACGGCGACGAAATTGCCGGGCCGCGCCACGCAAGGGCCGAGGCGCGCCCCGGCCGGGGCGGCAGGCAGCGTCGACGGGTCGAGGGCGCGAAGCTTGTCGAGGCCGCGGCGGGAGAGGGTGACGCCATTCACGTCGGGAACGACCCCGGACAGGTCGCGGATCTGCCCTTGGGCGTCGACGAGCCCCGGCTTCTCTTGTCCTGCGGGGCCGAAGCGGACGAGTTTCATGTCGGGTTCCCTCCTGAAGGCGGCGGTGTTTTGGACCGCGCATCGGCCGCAGGCAAGCCTCGGCGGCGCTGTTGCGGTTCTGCCACGCTGTCGCGAAATCATCACAGAGCGACGCGCCGCGAGCCGGAAAGGCAGCGCCGATTGCGCCAGGAATGCTGTCGCGAATCTTACCGTCTGCCGGTCTCCTCAAGCATGCGAGTGAAACATCGCCGCTGATACGTCGACAAATATTGGGATGGCGGGCCCGAATACGCGGATCGATCTCGCCGGCGCCCGGGGATTGCGGCGAAAAAGCACTGTTGGCAGGATGCCCGCCAGAAGAACAACGGGTCTCGAGGGCGGGTTTTCACATGAAGCTGATGCATCGTTCAGTCGCTTTGGCGACGGTGTCCCTCGCGGCGCTGGCGGCGCTCGGCTCCGGCGCGCTCGCCGGCGGCTTTGCCGTCCGCGAGCAGAGCGCCCAGGCGCAGGGCATGTCCTTTGCGGGTGCCGCCTCCGGCTCGGGCGGCCTCGGCTCGATGTTCTGGAACCCTGCCACGATCACCATGAACCCGGGCTGGCAGAGCCAGTACAGCGCCTCGATCATCGTTCCGAACGCCGAGATCCAGCCGCTCCCCGGCACGTCGCCGCTCGCCGCCTTTCCGGCCTTCTCGGGCAACTTCGTCCCCTCCGGCGATATCGGCCAGGACGCGATCCTGGTGTCCGGCTACTCGTCGATCCAGATCAACGACTGGCTCTGGATCGGCAACTCGACAAGTGCCCCCTACGGCCTCGTCACCAAGCCGCACGACGTATGGTCGGGCCAGGTCTACTCGCGCTCGTCGAAGATCCTGACCTTCGACATCAACCCGATCATCGGCATCAAGGTCACCGACTGGCTGTCGATCGCCTTTGGTCCCGAGCTCCAGTATTTCACCACGACGTTGAAGCGGGCGACCGGCCCGACGGCGACCGCCGGCAGCGCCATCCTGCGCGGCGACAGCTTCGGCGGCGGCTTCACGGCCGGCGCCACCATCACGCCATGGGCCGGCACCGTGTTCGGCGTCGGCTTCCGGTCCTCGATCCATCACGAGCTCGACGGCAGCATCAAGCCGGCCGTCGGCCTCTACATCCCGGTCAAGGCGAAGATCAACACGCCGGAGACGGTGACGTTCGGCCTGACCCAGAGCATCTGGCCGAACCTGCGCGTCAATCTCGGCCTGGAGTGGGCGAACTGGAGCCGGCTCGGGACCTCGCCGGTGGTGGCGCAGGAAACCATCCCGGGCCTTGCCGCCTACGGCCTCGCGGTGACGACCCTGCCGCTCAACTACAAGGACGGCTACTTCTACTCCGCCGGCCTCGAATACGACTGGAACCAGCGCCTGACGCTGCGCGCCGGCGTCGCCTATGAGGATTCGCCGATCACCGACCGCATCCGCTCGACGCGGCTGCCGGACAACGACCGCGTCTGGCTGTCGATCGGCGGCAGCTACAAGTGGAACGAGAAGCTCTCCTTCGACGTCGCCTACACCCACATCTTCGTGCGCGACACGCCGATCCGGATCGTGCCCGGCCACCAGGACTTCATCGCGGCGCCGGCGGCTCTTGGCGGTCTGCCCTTCGTCGGCGACGTCGATGCCCGCGTCGACATCTTCTCGGTCGGGCTCAAATACCGCTGGGACACGCCGTCGATCCCGATCCCGGCCCAGCCGGTGGTGCGCAAGGGCTAAAAGCTTAAAGGGGCGTCAAGCCAGAAGAGAAGGGGCCGGCGGAAACGCCGGCCTTTTCCGTTATGGCGCTGTCATTCCCCGGGGCCGCGAAGCGGAGAGCCCCGAACCCATAAGTGCCGATCCTGGTCGACGACGCTGAAGCGGTTGTGGGCTTCGGCACCGCTGGTGTTTATGGGTTCCGGGTTCCTCGCTTCGCGAGGCTCCGGAATGACGAGGCGCCTCAGGCCTTCGCCTTCACGTATTCCCCCGGAGCGTCGCAGAGGGGCGCGAGCTTGCCGCCGCCGGGCTCGCGGGCGGGGACGCGCTCCGGGTTCTGCTTCTCGACCCAGGCGAACCAGTACGGCCACCACGAGCCGGGATGCTCCTGCGCCTTCGCGACCCAGTCCTCGAACTTGCCCTTGGGCGGGCCGCCGGTCCAGAACTGGTATTTCGGCTTCGACATCGGGTTGACGACGCCGGCGATGTGGCCGGAGCCCGCCATGACGTAGTCGACCTTGCCGCCGAAGGCCTTCGAGCCGTCGAAGACCGAGAGGGCAGGGGCGATATGGTCCTCCTTGGCGGCGAGATTGAAGATCGGGATCTTCACCTTCTTGAGGTCGAGCTTGACGTTGTCGAGGACCATCTCGCCCTTGGTGAGCTTGTTCTCGAGGTAGCAGTTGCGCATGTAGAAGGCGTGGTTCGCGGCCGGCATGCGGGTCGAATCGGAATTCCAGTACAAGAGGTCGAACGGCATCGGCGCCCGGCCCTTGAGGTAGTTGTTGATCATATAGGGCCAGATCAGGTCGTTCGGCCGCAGCATGTTGAAGGCGTTCGCCATGCGCGAGCCTTCGAGATAGCCGCGCTGCTGCATGCCCTCCTCGAGCGCCGTGAGCTGCTCCTCGTCGACGAAGACCTTGAGGTCGCCGGCGTGCTTGAAATCGACCTGGGTCGTGAGGAAGGTCGCGCTCTCGACCCGGTCGTCGCCGGTCGCCGCCATATGGGCGAGCGCCACCGCGAGGAGCGTGCCGCCGACGCAATAGCCGATGGTCGTCGCCTTGCGCTCGCCGGTCGCCGCCTCGACGGCGTCGAGCGCCGCGAAGATGCCCTCGCGCATGTAGTCGCCGAATCCCTTCTCGGCGTGGCGCGCGTCGGGGTTGACCCAGGAAATCACGAATACGGTCAGCCCCTGCGACACCGCCCAGCGGATGAAGCTCTTCTCGGGGTTGAGGTCGAGGACGTAGAACTTGTTGATCCAGGGCGGCACGATCAGCAGCGGGCGGCGCAGCACCGTCTCGGTCGCGGGCGCGTACTGGATGAGCTCGATGAGATCGTTGCGGAACACGACCTTGCCCGGCGTGTTCGCCATGTTGACCCCGACCTCGAAGCGCTCCGGGTCCGACTGGCGCATCTTGAGCTCGCCCCGGCCGGCCTCGATGTCCTCGGCGAGCATCTTCATGCCGCGCACGAGATTGGCGCCGTTCTCCTGGATCGTCGTGCGGATGAGCTCGGGGTTCGTGGCGAGGAAGTTCGAGGGCGAGAGCGCGCTCGACAGCTGCCTGACGTAGAACTCGGCCTTGTGGCGGGTGTGCTCGTCGAGCCCTTCCGCCTCCTGGACGAGCGTCTCGGCCCAGCGCGAGGTGATGAGATAGGCCTGCTTGAGGAAGTCGAAGACCGGGTTCTGCGACCACTCCGGGTCCTTGAAGCGGGAATCCTTCGGATCCGGCGCCGCGACCGGGGCGGCGGCCTCGCCCTGCATCCGCTTCAGCGTCGTCGACCAGAGGTCGAGGAAGGTCGAGCCGAGGCGGGTTTGCGCCTCGATCGCCTTCTGCGGGTCGACGAGCCAGTACTCGGCGACCTGGCCGAGGGTCTTGACGTAGTCGGCGGCCTTGTCGGCAAGGCCGGTTTTGGCGCGCTGCTCCTCGAGCGGCCGGAGGTAGGCGGCCGTCGCCTTGCCGGCCTCCTCGACGAGCGCCGCCATGTTGCGCGACAGCTCCTCGACGTTCGGGATCGGAAGCTGGGCCTCGTCCTTGGCCGGCGCTTGCTGCATGACGGTGGCGCTCCTCCGGAACCCTATGCCGTTGAGGCGGGCCCTCTTTTCGTCATTTTAACGCCCTAGGCAGCAAAATCGCCAGAACGAATATGGTTCAGGGCAAACGCCGCTTTTCCGGAGATTGCGCGTGGTGAGGAACCGCTTGCCGGCTCGGGGCCTCTTTCTGGCCGGCGCCCTCGCATGCGCGGCGCTCGCCGGCTGCGCCGGCGACACCAACCCGGTCCGCGACGTGTTCGTCGCGACCGGCGTCGGCGCCGAGCGCAAGAAGCCGGCGGAGTTCGTCGAGAACAGCCGCCCGGCAGCCGTCGACTACGCGCCGGTCGGCGTCGCCCAGCCGAAGCCCGCGATCAAGGCCAAGACGAAATTGGGCGTGACCAACGCCGAGGCCGAGATGGACGCCTACCGCAGCGCGAACGAGACCAAGGCCAAGGAAGCGAAGGCGGTCGGCGCGACCGTCCAGCCGCTGCAGCGGCCGGTCGTGCCGCCCGCGGCCCAGTAGTCCGAGCACCGCGGGGGCTGCAACGCATCCCGCCGGCTCATAGAGCGAGATGACTTCTCGTCTGGTCGTCATCCCGCTCTACCTCTTTGTTTGAGCATGATCTTTTCCGAAAACCGGTAGCCACTTTTCGGAATCATGCTGTAGAGAAGCCGCGACCCGGCCGGCGCTCCGGCCCGCAAAGGACCCGTCGATGCACGAATTCCACCGCATCAAGCGTCTGCCGCCCTACGTCTTCGAGGAGGTCAACAAGATCAAGGCGCAGGCGCGCGCCGGCGGCGCCGACATCATCGACCTCGGCATGGGCAACCCGGACCTGCCGGCGCCGGCGCATGTCGTCCAGAAGCTGTGCGAGACCGCCGGCAAGCCGCGCACCGACCGCTACTCCGCCTCGAAGGGCATCGCCGGCCTGCGTCGCGCCCAGGCGGCCTACTACGCCCGCCGGTTCGGCGTGAAGCTCAACCCCGACAGCCAGGTCGTCGCGACGCTCGGCTCGAAGGAGGGCTTCGCCAACATGGCGCAGGCGATCACCGGCCCCGGCGACGTCGTGCTCGTGCCCGACCCGAGCTACCCGATCCACGCCTTCGGCTTCCTGATGGCGGGCGGCGCCGTGCGGGCGGTGCCGGCCGAGCCGACCGGCGCCTTCTTCCCGGCGCTCGAGCGGGCGGTGACGCGCTCGATCCCGAAGCCGATCGCGGTCGTCGTCTGCTACCCGTCGAACCCGACGGCCTATGTCGCCGACCTCGACTTCTATCGCGAGCTCGTCGCGTTCGCGAAGCGCCACGAGCTTATCCTGCTGTCGGACCTCGCCTATGCTGAGATCTATTTCGACGACAAGGCGCCGCCGCCCTCGGTCTTGCAGGTGCCGGGCGCGCTCGATGTCGCGGTCGAGTTCACCTCGATGTCGAAGACGTTCTCGATGGCCGGCTGGCGCATCGGCTTTGCGGTCGGCAACGAGCGCCTGCTCGCGGCGCTCGCACGGGTCAAGAGCTACCTCGACTACGGCGCCTTCACGCCGGTGCAGGTCGCGGCGACCGCGGCGCTCAACGGTCCGGAGGACTGCATCGCCGAGATGCGCCGGACCTACAAGCGCCGCCGCGACGTCCTCGTCGACTGCTTCGCCAAGGCCGGCTGGCCGATCCCGGCCCCGTCCGCCTCGATGTTCGCGTGGGTGCCGATCCCGGAGAAGTTCCGGCCGCTCGGCAGCCTCGAGTTCTCGAAGCTCCTCGTCGAGAAGGCCGACGTCGCGGTCGCGCCCGGCATCGGCTTCGGCGAGCACGGCGACGACTATGTCCGCATCGCCCTCGTCGAGAACGAGCAGCGCATCCGCCAGGCGGCGCGCAACATCCGCCGCTTCTTCGAGAACGCCGACAAGACCCTGCACAACGTCGTGCCGATGGCGAAGGTCGGGTAGGAACGAAGCTCAGGCCGCCGGCGGCCGTCTCCTTTCGTCGGCAGCGCAAGACCTTGCCGCCGCGTCTCCGACCGGTTGCGCGGGGCCGAAGACCGTGCGGCCGCTATAGGCCGGCGAGAGCCGGCGCTCCTCATCGATGAACGCCTCGAGCGAGGGCCCGCGCGCGACGCGCTCGAGCCGGCGCGCCGCGTCGTCGAGGCGCTTCAGCGCGCCAAGCTCCTCCTCGCGTCCGAGCTTTGCCTTCGCGACGGCGGATTTCAGCACCCGGATGGTCTCGTCGTAGACGCGCAGCGGCACCGGGAAGGGATGGCCGTCCTTGCCGCCATGGGCGAGCGAGAAGCGGGCCGGGTCGCCGAAGCGGTAGGGCGCGCCGTGCACGACCTCCGCCACCATGGCGAGCGAGCGCACCGTGCGGGCGCCGACGCCGGGCGTCATCAGGAGATCGGCGAAATCGGCCGGACCGCGCTCAGCCGCCGCGGCGAGCGTCGCGTGCAGGCGCCGCTCGCTGACGTCGCCGCGGCGGACGTCGTGATGGGCCGGCATGACAAGATGCGGCAGGAGGGGCTGCGACGGTGCCGGCGCCGCCGGGCGGGCGGCGAGCGCCGCCGCCTGGCGCGCGATCCGGTCCGGCCCGAGCGACCGCAGGAGCTCGACCTGCCCGGTCCGGGAGGCCGCCGCACGCCGGTCGGTGAGGTTGACGATGGTCCCCTGGCGCGGGCCGTCGATCGCCGCATGCGGCGCCTCGACGAAGCTCTGCAGCCCTTCCGACAGCCAATGGTAGCGGCGCGCCTGCTTGAGGGCGCCGTTCATGCCCTGCTGCACGACCACCCATCGGCCGTCGTCGGCGACGATGAAGCCGTGCAGGTAGAGCTCGAAGCCGTCCTGCACCGCGGCGCTGTCGACCTTGGCGACGAGGCGGCTCGCATTCGCGAGGGCGGCGCCGTCGAAGCCGACCCGCTCGCCGGCCGCTTCGAGCTCCTGCGGGGTCAGGCGCGAATGCCGGCCGCGGCCGCCGCAGACATGGATGCCGAGCTCCTTCTCCAGCGGCTTGAGGCCGCGCTTCAACGCGCCGATGACGCTCGTCGTGATGCCGGAGGAGTGCCAGTCCATGCCCATCACGGCGCCGAAGGATTGGAACCAGAACGGGT
>DAINQO010000134.1:0-9125 GCA_036742625.1 Microvirga sp. | reverse complement strand
TGCCGATCATGCCGAGGAGGAGCCCGAGCACCGTGACGCCGATCGCCTTGTCGATGGCGCCGCTCGCGAGCACGACGGCGCCGACGAGGCCGAGCGCCATCAGCGCGAAGTACTCGGGCGCCTGGAACTGCAGGCCGAGCTGGGCGAGCGGCGGCGAGGCGACCGCGATGAAGAGCGTCGCGACCGAGCCGGCGAAGAACGAGCCGAGCGCGGCAATCGCCAGCGCCGCGCCGGCCCGGCCCTGGCGCGCCATCTGGTGGCCGTCGAGCGTCGTCACGACCGACGAGGTCTCGCCCGGTAAGTTGACCAGGATGGCGGTGGTCGAGCCGCCGTATTGCGCGCCGTAGTAGATGCCGGCGAGCATGATCAGCGCCGTCACCGGCTCGAAATGGTAGGTCAGCGGCAGGAGCATCGAGATCGTGGCGAGCGGCCCGATGCCGGGCAGCACGCCGATGAGCGTGCCGACGAGCGCGCCGATGAGGCAGAACAGGAGGTTCGTCGGCGTGACCGCGACCGAGAACCCGAGCCAGAGATTGGCGAGGAGATCCATCGCCGCCGCTAGAACCAGAGCGGGATGTTGAGGCCGAGGAGCTTCACGAAGAGAATCGCGGCGAGCGCCATCGATACCGCGGCAAGCGTCGCGACCTCGCCCCAGCGGCTCGTGCGGTCGGCCGCCGCCGCCCCGAGGATCGCGCCGGCCGAGGCGAGGAGGATGCCGCCGCGGTCGATCACGAGCGCGAAGGCAACGCCGCCGCCGAGCACGCCGAGGAAGGGCCTGAGGCGCATCGGCTCGACCGCCGCGCCCGCCGCGACGACGCCGCGCAGCGCCACCGCGGCGCCGCAGAGGACGAGCAGCCAGGCGAGCCCGTAGGGCATGTAGCCCGGCCCCATCCGCCGCGCCGTGCCCATGGCGAGGTCGGCCCCGAAGACGAGCGCGGCGACGCCGAAGGCGGCCAAGAGCGCACCCGCCCAGATATCCCGCAGCACAAGCATTTGTCGCGCCGGCATTCGCACTCTGCCCCGGCGCGACTATTGGGCATCGCGCGAGGAAACCACAAGCGAGCCGTTGCGCCGCCGCTTCCAACTCCTTACTCGGGTCATCCCGGACGCGCGAAGCGCGATCCGGGATCCACAGCGCCGGGGGGATGGGGCTTGGATCCCGGCTCTCCGCTTCGCTCCGGCCGGGATGACCGGAGGGGGCGATGAAGAAGACGATCGGCGTGATCGGCGCCGGCATGGTCGGCGTCGCGGCGGCGAGCTTCCTGCAGCGCGAGGGCCACGACGTGGTCCTCGTCGAGCCCGGCAATCCCGGCGAGGGCACCTCCTTCGGCAATGCCGGCTGCCTCAACGGCTCCTCGGTCGTGCCGATGTCGATGCCGGGCACGATCCGCAACGTGCCGCGCTGGCTGACGGATCCGATGGGCCCGCTCGTCATCCGCTGGAGCTATCTGCCGACGCTCGCGCCGTGGCTCATCCGCTTCATCGCCGCCGGCCGCCCCGAGAAGGTGCGCGAGCAGGCGAAGGCCCTGCGCGCCATCCTCGGCCCGTCGCTCGCGACGCTTGCGCCGCTCCTCAAGGACGCCGGCGCCGAGGACCTCGTCAAGAAGGCCGGCCACCTCTTCGTCTATCGCTCGGAGGCGAGCTTTCGGAAGGAGAGCCTCGCCTGGCAGCTCCGGCGCGACAACAGCGTCACCTGGGACGAGTTCGACGCCGACGAGCTGCGCCAGCTCGAGCCGACCCTCTCCCGCGACTACGTCAAGGGCGTGCTCGTCGCCGAGAACGGGCACACGACGAACCCGCACCGGCTCGTCGACAGCCTCGCCCAAAGCTTCCTGCGCAACGGCGGCCGGATCGAGCGTGCGCGGGCAAGCGGATTCGCGCTCGACGGCGGCGGGCGCCTCACGGGCATCCGCACCGACGGCGGCGTCGTTGCGGCGGACGGCGCGGTGGTCGCGGCCGGCGTCTGGTCGAAGCCGCTCGCGGCGGAGCTCGGCGACGACCTGCCGCTCGAGACCGAGCGCGGCTACCACCTCATGATCCGCGATCCCGAGGCGGTGCCGCGCCTGCCGGTCGCCGACGCCGACGGCAAGTTCGTCGCCACCCCGATGGAGCTCGGCATCCGCGTCGCCGGCACGGTCGAGCTCGCCGGCCTCAAGGCGCCGCCGAACTGGGAGCGCGCCCGGGTGCTGCTGCGGCACGTGCACCGGATGTTTCCGGCGCTCAAGGAGAGCTATCCGGAGGAGCGCATCTCGACCTGGATGGGCCACCGCCCGAGCCTGCCCGACTCGCTGCCGGCGATCGGCCGGTCGCGGCGCTCGCCGGACGTCGTCTACGCCTTCGGTCACGGCCACGTCGGCATGGCCGGCGCGCCGATGACCGGCAAGCTCGTCGCCGAGCTGCTCTCGGGCAAGACGCCGAGCGTCGACCTTAGCCCGTTCAGCCCGGCGCGCTTCGGCTAGGAACTCCCGCCGCAATGCGCGGCTTCGATACTCCGCTTCCCATCGACGAGGCGCTGCCCGATCTCGCGGCGGCGCTCGCGACGCGCGCGAACGCGGTGCTGGTCGCGCCGCCCGGCGCCGGCAAGACCACGCGGGTGCCGCTGGCGCTTCTCGACGAGCCTTGGGTCGCGGGCCGCAAGCTGATCGTCCTCGAGCCGCGGCGCCTCGCCGCGCGCGCCGCCGCCGACCGCATGGCCGCGACGCTCGGCGAGGCGGTCGGCGAGACCGTCGGCCTGCGGGTCCGGCTCGGTTCGAAGATCGGGCGCCGGACGCGCATCGAAGTCGTCACCGACGGCGTCTTCGCCCGCATGATGCTCGACGATCCGGCGATCGAGGGCGTCGCGGCGGTGCTGTTCGACGAGTTCCACGAGCGCTCCCTCGACGCCGATCTCGGGCTAGCGCTGGCGCTCGACGCGCAAGGCGGGCTGCGCGAGGATCTCCGCCTTCTCGTCATGTCGGCGACGCTCGACGGGGCGCGCGTCGCCGAGCTTCTCGGCGACGCGCCGGTGATCCGCTCCGAGGGCCGCGCCTTCCCGGTCGAGACCCGCCATCTCGGCCGCGATCCGAACCGCCGCATCGACGCCGAGGTCGCCGACGCGGTCGCGCGGGCGCTCCGCGCCGAGAGCGGCTCGATCCTCGCCTTCCTGCCGGGACAGGGCGAGATCCGCCGCGTCGAGACGCTGCTGCGGGCGCGGATCGCCGATCCGGCGGTCGACATCGCGCCGCTCTACGGCGCGCTCGACCGCGCCGAGCAGGATCTCGCGGTCTCAGCCGCGCGGCCCGGGCGGCGCAAGATCGTGCTCGCGACCTCGATCGCCGAGACCTCGCTGACGATCGAAGGCGTGCGGGTGGTGATCGACTCAGGGCTCGCCCGGGTGCCGGTCTACGAGCCCGACACCGGCCTGACGCGGCTCGCGACGGTGCGCGTCTCGCGCGCCTCCGCCGACCAGCGCCGCGGCCGCGCCGGCCGCACCGAGCCCGGCGTCTGCTACCGGCTCTGGGAGGAGGCGGCGACCAGCGCGCTCGAGCCCTTCGGGCGGCCCGAGATCCTGTCGGCCGACCTTGCGCCGCTCGTCCTCGATTGCGCCGCCTGGGGCGTCGCCGATCCGCGAACGCTCGCCTTCCTCGATCCGCCGCCCGCCCCCGCCGTGGCCGAGGCGCGGGCGCTCCTGGAAGAGCTCGGCGCCCTCGATCCCGACGGCCGCATCACCGAGAGCGGGCGGCGGCTGCGGGCGCTCCCCCTGCCGCCCCGGCTCGCCCGCATGGTCCTCGCCGCCGCCGGGCGCTCGCCCGAGATGGCGCGGGACGCCGCCGACCTGGCCGCCGTGCTGGTCGAGCGCGGCCTTGGCGGCGACGCCGTCGACCTCGCCCTGCGCGTCGAGCGCTTCCGCCGCGACCGCTCCCCCCGCGCCGCCGACATGCGGCGGATGGCCGAAGGGTGGGCCCGGATGGCGCACATCCCTCCCCAATTCCCCTCCCCCCTTGTGGGGGAGGGCAGGGAGGGGGGCGCCGGGCATGGGGCTCCCGGTCGAAGCCGGCCCGCCGTGCATCAGCCGCAGGGGCAAGGCCCACGTGATCCGTCAGGCCCCGGCGGAGCGAATTTCGGTCCCCTCCTCGTCCTCGCCTACCCGGATCGCATCGCGAAAGCGCGCGGCAAGCCCGGCGAATACCTGATGGCGAACGGGCGCGGCGCCGTCCTCGAAGCGCACGAGCGACTCGCCCGCGAGAGCTTCCTCGCGATAGCCGAGATCGCCGGCTCCGCCGCCTCGGCCCGTATCCTGGCGGCTGCGGCGTTGAGTGCGGCGGAGGTGGAAGAGGTGGTGGGGCCGCGTATCGCCGAAGCCGTCGAGGTGAGCTTCGATGGCGCCGCGCGGTCGTTGCGGGCGCGCGCCGTGCGGCGGCTCGGGGCGATCACGCTCGCCGAGCGGCCGTTGCCGGTGCCCGAGACCGAGCAGGCGGCCCGGACGCTTGCCCGCGGCATCGCCGCGCTCGGGCTGCACCTGCTGCCCTGGTCGAAAGCGCTCACCCAGTGGCGCGGGCGGGTCATGTTCCTCCGGCGCGCCGAGGGCGAGGAGTGGCCCGACCTCTCCGACGACGCGCTTGCCGCGACGATCGAGGACTGGCTTGCGCCGCATCTCGTCGGCAAGGCCGGGCTCGCCGACATCGCCCCGGACGAGCTCGCCGGGGCGCTGAACGCACGCGTGCCCTGGGATCTGCGGCGCCGTCTCGACGCCGAGGCGCCGACCCATGTCGAGGTGCCGACCGGCTCGCGCATCGCCATCGACTACGGCGCCGAGGAAGGCCCCGTCCTCGCCGTACGGGTCCAGGAGCTGTTCGGGCTTACCCAGCACCCGACGATCGCCGCCGGCCGGGTGCCGCTCGTGCTCCACCTCCTCTCGCCGGCGCAGCGCCCCATCCAGATCACCCGCGACCTGCCCGGCTTCTGGCGCGGCTCCTGGGCGGCGGTCCGGGCCGACATGCGCGGCCAGTATCCGAAGCACCCCTGGCCCGAGGACCCGCTCAACGCCGAGCCGACCCGGCGGGCGAAGCCGCGCGGGACCTAAGCATGATCCCGAAAAGTGGCTACCGGTTTTCGGGAAAGATCATGCTCAAACAAAGCGGTAGAGCGGGATGACGACTCGACGAGAAGTCATCCCGCTCTAAGCCTGCACACTCAGCGTGCCGATCAGCCGCTCGGCCGTGGCGCGGTTGAGCGCCAGCGGGATGTCGTAGACGAGGGCGAGGCGGGTCAGCGCCTTGACGTCGACGTCGTGCGGGTGGGGCGAGAGCGGGTCGACGAAGAAGATGAGGACATCGACCCGCCCTTCCGCGATCAGCGCCCCGACCTGCTGATCGCCGCCGAGCGGACCACTCTTCAGCCGCGTGATCGAGAGCCCGGGACAGCGCTCGATCACCCGCGCGCCGGTGGTGCCGGTGGCGTAGAGCTCGAAGCCGGCGAGCGCATCCTGGTGCGCCGCCGCGAAATCGCTCATTTCGGATTTCTTGGCGTCGTGGGCGACGAGCGCCACCGCGAGACGGCGGGCCGCGCTCAATTGCCCATCCGGTCCCGCCATTGGTTCTCGCCGATCATGCAGTTGGTGCGCGGGCGGTCCTGCGCCGGGCTGACGAGCGCCTTCGACGGCTCGAGCCCTGCGACCTCGAGGAGGATCTTGGTCTTGATCGCGGCCGGGAACTGCTCGCGGTCGCGCGCCGGCACCACGAAGGCGCCCTGCCCGCCGATGACGCAGTCGCGGTAATAGGCGTCGAGATCGTGGATATCGAGATAGCCCGGCGCCTTCAGCATGATCGGCAGGCCGTTGATCGTGACCCCTTCGGCGAGCGCCTCGGCGCGGGCGACCGTCACCACCCGGCCCTGGTTGTTCGGGCCGTCGCCCGAGATGTCGATGACGCGGCGGGTGGCGTCGACGCCGCTCTGGCCGAGGAGCTTCATGGCGAAGTCGATCGCGCCGGAGATCGAGGTGCGCTGGGCGCGCCGCACCGGCTGGGCCGCCACCTTCTCGGCGAACCCGGAAGCGCTCTCGGGGCCGTCGAGGACGCTCCACGGCACGATCACCCGCTGGTCCCAGGAGCCGGCCCATTCGAAGTAGACGACCGCGATCTTGCCGAGCAGGCCGCGCCGGATGGCGTCGTGGACCTGGGGCGAGCGGAAGGCGTCGGCGAAGCCTTGCCGCTGCAGCGCGAGCTCGTCCATGTCCATCGAGTAGGAGATGTCGACCGCGATCACGAGGGCGAGGTCGACCTCGGTATCGGCGCGGGCCGGCGCTCCGGGCACAATCGCGAACAGGATCGCGAGGCTCGCCAGCGCGCGGCGGATGACGGTGCGGAGCATGTCGGTCTCCTCGATTGCGGCAATGTCGCCAGCATCGGAGCCGCCCGCAATCCGCGGCCGATCACATTTTAGCGGCGCAGCGCCTCGATCAGCGCTAGCGCGGCCGTGAAGGCGGCCTCCGCGCTCAGCGTCGTGGTGTCGAGCCGGAGCGCGTCCTCGGCCTGGCGCAAGGGCGCGGCGCTGCGGGTCGAGTCGCGCTCGTCGCGGCGGCGGATCTCGGCCAGGATGGTCTCGAACTCGGCCGGCTCCCGGCGCCCGCGAAGCTCGTTGCAGCGCCGCCGCGCGCGCTCCTCCGGGCTTGCGGTCACGAACAGCTTGGCCTCGGCGTTCGGGCAGACGACGGTGCCGATGTCGCGCCCGTCGAGCACGGCGCCGCCAGGCTGCGCCGCAAAACGCCGCTGCAGATCGAGGAGCGCGTCGCGCACCGGCTGGAAGGCGGAGACGATCGAGGCGGCGTCGCCCATCTCCCGTCCGCGCAGGCGCTCGTCCTCGAAGCGCTTGAGGTCGAGCTCGCGCGCGACGATCGTCGCCGCCTCGACCTCGGTGAGGGCGCGGCCGTCGTCGAGGAGGGCGCGGGCGACCGCCCGGTACAGGAGACCCGTGTCGAGGTGCGGCAGGCGGTAATGCGCGGCAAGCCGTTTGGCGAGCGTTCCCTTCCCGGACGCCGCCGGTCCGTCGATGGCGATGATCATCTAGGCGGCCCGGATCTCGGCCCCAAGCGCCCGCATCAGCGGCACGAAGGTCGGGAAGCTCGTCTGGATCATGGCGCCGTCATCGACCGCCATGCCGTTCCGGGCGGCAAGCCCCATGACCAGGAAGGACATGGCGATGCGATGGTCGAGATGGGTTGCGACCTCGCCCCCGCCCGGGACCTTGCCGGCAAGCCCATGCACGAGGAGGTCGTCGCCCTCGATCGCGTGCGGCACGCCCGCCGCCGCAAGGCCCGCCGCGACCGCGGCGAGGCGGTCCGATTCCTTGACCCGAAGCTCGTGCAGGCCGCGCATGCGGGTCGTCCCGTGGGCGAAAGCGGCGGCGACGGCGAGAACCGGGTACTCATCGATCATCGACGGCGCCCGGTGCGCCGGGACATCGACCCCGGCGAGCCGGCTCGCGCGGACGCGCAGATCGGCGACGGTCTCGCCGCCCTCGTCGCGCTCGTCGAGGCGCTCGATCTCGGCGCCCATCTCGAGGAGGGTGGCGAGGAGCCCGGTCCGCAGCGGGTTCATCATCACGCCTTCGATGACCACCTCCGAGCCGGGCACGATCAGCGCCGCGACGAGCGGGAACGCCGCCGAGGACGGGTCCGACGGCACGACCACGGGGCTGCCCGTGAGCGTCGGCTGGCCCGCGACCGTGATGCGCCGGCCCTCTTCGCCCTCGGGCTCGACCGTGACCTTGGCGCCGAAGTGACGCAGCATGCGCTCGGTGTGGTCGCGGGTCGCCTCGCGCTCGACGACCGTCGTGCGGCCGGGGGAGTTCAGCCCGGCGAGCAGCACCGCCGACTTGATCTGGGCCGAGGCGGCAGGCGTCTCGTAGACGATCGGCACCGTCTCGCGCGGCCCGCGGAGCGTGATCGGCACCCGCCCGCCCTTCGCCTCGGCGACGACCTGCGCCCCCATCCGCACCAGCGGATCGAGGACGCGGCGCATCGGCCGTTTCCGAAGCGATGCGTCGCCGTCGAACCGCGTCGTGATCGGGTGGCTGCCAGCGACGCCCATCATCAGCCGCGAGCCCGTCCCGGCGTTGCCGAAATCGAGCCCCTCCGCGGGCTCGACGAGGCCGCCGATGCCGGCGCCGCGCACCCGCCACCGGCCCGGCGCGTCGCGCGACACGGCGGCGCCGAGCGCCCGGCAGGCGGAGGCGGTGCGCAGCACGTCGTCGCCTTCGAGAAGGCCCTCGATCCGGGTCTCGCCGATCGAAAGCAGCCCGAAGATGAGCGCCCGATGCGAGATCGACTTGTCGCCGGGGGCGCGCAGACGGCCTCGCAGCGGAGCGCCGGGGGCGGCTGCGGCAGGCAGGGCATCGGGATGCGCGTCGGACAAAGGGCTTTTGCCTTGGGTCGCCGGCGTGCCGGCCGGCTCGGCCGCGCGGTCGTTACCATGGGCTCCGGGCATCGTCATCCCGAGTCGCCCGGAGCCTCCGAATGCCCTTCCACCCAGGTTGAAAAGCAGGGGTGTGTTACCATTTGACAGGGCGGCGACCCCCGACTAACGGGGGCGCTCCCCAATTCCGTCAGACGAAGGCAGTCACTCCGTGGCCAAACCGGAACTCGGCTTGAAGCGCCAATGCATGCAGTGCGGCGCCAAGTTCTACGACCTCAACAAGGATCCGGCCGTGTGCCCGAAATGCGGCACGCCGATGCAGGCGAGCGCCGTCACGCGGGTGCCGCCGCCGGTCGTGGCGCGCGCTCGCCCGGCCGCCGCTGCCGAGGAAGAGCCCGAGATCGAGGCCGCGGCCGGCCCCGAGATGGTCTCGCTCGAGGACGTGGAAGCGGCCGAATCCGGCAAGGCGGCGGGCGACGAGGATGTCGACCTCGGCGAGGAGGTCGCGACCGCCGACGACGCCTTCCTGGAGGAAGAGGAGGAGGGCGAGGACGATGTCACCGGCCTGATCGACGGCGACATCGAGGACGACGAGGAGACTTGAGTCAGGGCTCCGGCGCGACTATGAGAGGCGCGCCTTTCTGGAGTTGAGTTTCCCGCGGCACCCAACGCCGCGGCTTAGCGTGGGGCCATAGCTCAGTTGGGAGAGCGCTTGAATGGCATTCAAGAGGTCGG
>DAINQO010000133.1:0-9202 GCA_036742625.1 Microvirga sp. | reverse complement strand
TGGTTGCGGATGATGCCGAGCTCATAGGGGATGCCGCATTCCTGGCCGAAGCCGAGCGCCGCCGGCACCCCCGAATCCGGCACCGGGACGACGACGTCGGCGTCGGCCGGCGCCTCGCGGGCGAGCTGCGCCCCCATGGCCTTGCGGGCGTCGTAGACGGAGCGGCCGTTCACGATCGAGTCGGGGCGGGAGAAGTAGATGTACTCGAAGATGCAGGGCCGCATCGTCTGCGGCGGCGCGTAGCGGATCGATTCGAGCCCGTCGTCGGAGATCACCACCATCTCGCCGTTCTGCACGTCGCGCACGAAGCGGGCGTTGATGATGTCGAGCGCGCAGGTCTCGGAGGCCAGGATGTAGCGCCCGCCGAGCTCGCCGATCACGAGCGGCCGGATGCCGAGCGGGTCGCGGGCGCCGATGAGCTTCTTGTTGGTGAGCGCGACGAGCGAGAACGCGCCCTCGAGCTGGCGCACCGCGTCGATGAACCGGTCGACGACGAGCGGCTTGCGGCTGCGGGCGACGAGATGGACGATGGCCTCGGTGTCGGTCGTCGACTGGTAGATCGCGCCGTCGCGGATGTGGTTGCGGCGCAGCGTCAGGCCATTGGTGAGGTTGCCGTTATGGGCGACCGCGAAGCCGCCGCCTTCGAGCTCGGCGAAGAGCGGCTGGACGTTGCGCATGATCGTCCCGCCGGTCGTCGAGTAGCGGACATGGCCGATCGCCGAGGCGCCCTCGAGGCGCTCGATGGTGGCGCGATCCGAGAAGCTGTCGCCGACGAGGCCGAGCTTGCGCTCGGAGTGGAAGACGCGGCCGTCGAAGGAGACGATGCCGGCGGCTTCCTGGCCGCGGTGCTGCAGGGCGTGGAGGCCGAGCGCGACGATCGCCGAGGCATCGGGGTGGCCGTAGATGCCGAAGACGCCGCATTCTTCGCGCAGGGTGTCGCCGTCGAGGTCGAGGTCCAGCGAGGATTCCACCTGACGCCTGTCGGACGGTGCTGCCATGAACGTCGATCCTTCGGCGCGCCGGCCGACCGCGAGCCAGTGCCTTATGTAGGGTCCGGGCCCTTTGGCGCCAACCGCGGCGCCGAAGTTATTCCCGCGTTCTTCAGCTTCGCCGGGGCGGAATCGGCGGGCCGCCGCCGCGCTGCGGATCGGCATCGTCCTGACCGGGCGCTTCGCCCTCGGGCTTCGGTTTGCGGAGCTGCTTGAGCAGGCCCTCCGGGTTGTCGGGCAGCATGGTGATGAGCGAGTTGCCGGTGCTTTCGAGCATCGGCCGCGTCTTCGCGTTCGCGGCCCATTCGGGCATCTTCCCTTGCGCGAGCCAGGACAGGAAAACCCAGCCGATCACGCAGAGCAGGAGGCCGCGCCCGGCCCCGAACACGAAGCCGAGGGTGCGGTCGAGCGCGCCGATGCGCGAATCGAGAATCAGGTCCGAGATCTTCACGGTGATGACCGAGACGACGATCAGCGTCAGGATGAAGATGCCGCCGATCGCCGCGACGAGCGCGATGGTCTTGTTGTTGATGTACTGCTCGGCATAGGGCAGGGCGGCCTTGTGCAGGAACCACGCCGCCGCCGCCGCCGTGACCCAGGCGACGATCGCCAGCACCTCGCGGGTGAAGCCCCGCACGGCGGCGAGAAGCGCGGAGATCAGCACGACGCCGAGGACGACGAGGTCGAGGACGGAAACGGGCATGGTGGTCAGGGGCCGCAACGCTTGGCGAAATCGGGCGTGGCCGGGGCGAGCCGGCTGGCCGCGTGTATAGACCGCAAAGCTCGCCGCGTCACCCTTCCCGGCGCCGCTGCACCGGCATTGGCCGTGGACGGGCGGCGGCGGCGATCCCGGCGACGAGATCGGCGATGTGGCCGATCGAGGCCGCCCCCGGAATCGGGCGCTCGCCCTTGTCGCCGCGGGCGTTCGGCGCGACGGCGTTGGGGAAGCCGAGCTTTGCCGCCTCCTTCAGCCGGGCCGGCGTCTGGGCGACCGGCCGGATCGCGCCGGAAAGCCCGACCTCGCCGAAATAGACCGTGTCGGCCGGGAGCGGCGCCCCCGAGAGGGAGGAGACGAGGGCCGCCGCGGCGGCAAGATCGGCGGCGGGCTCGCTGATGCGCAAGCCGCCGGCGACATTGAGGTAGACGTCGTGCATGCCGAGCTTCAGCCCGCCATGTGCCTCGAGCACGGCGAGCACCATCGACAGGCGGCTCGGGTCCCAGCCGACGACCGCCCGGCGCGGCGTGCCGAGCGATGTCGGGGCGACGAGCGCCTGGATCTCGACCAGCACCGGGCGCGTGCCTTCCATGCCGGCGAAGACCGCGGTCCCAGCGGTGCCGTGATCGCGGCTCGCAAGGAACAGCTCGGACGGGTTCGGCACCTCGGCAAGGCCGTGATCGGTCATCTCGAAGACGCCGATCTCGTCCGTTGGCCCGAAGCGGTTCTTGACGGCGCGCAGGATGCGGAAATGGTGGCCGGTGTCGCCCTCGAACGACACCACCGCGTCGACCATGTGCTCGACGACGCGCGGTCCGGCGATCTGGCCGTCCTTGGTGACATGGCCGACGAGGATCACCGCCGTGCCGCAGGTCTTCGCGAACCGGATCAGCGCCTGCGCCGAGCCGCGCACCTGGGTGACGGTTCCGGGCGCCGATTCGACCGTCTCGGTCCACATCGTCTGGATCGAGTCGATGACGGCGAGGGCCGGCGGCTTCCCCTGGGCAAGCGTCGCGACGATGTCCTCGACATTGGTCTCGGCTGCGAGCTCGACCAAGGCGTCGCCGAGGCCGAGGCGCTCGGCCCGGAGCCGCACCTGCGCGATCGCCTCCTCGCCCGAGATATAGGCGACGCGATGCCCGCCCGTGGCGAGGGCGGCCGAGACCTGCATCAGCACCGTCGACTTGCCGATGCCCGGATCGCCGCCGATGAGGATCACCGAGCCGCGCACGAAGCCGCCGCCGGTGACGCGGTCGAATTCGGCAAGGCCGGACGGCGTGCGCGGCGCCTCGTGCGTCTCGCCGGCAAGGCCCTCGAGCGGGAACACGCGGCCTTTCGCCCGGCTCGGGCGCGTCGCGACCGGGCCCGCCAGCGGATGCGCGGCGCCGGTCTCCTCGACGACCGTGTTCCAGCCGCCGCAGGCCTCGCAACGGCCTTTCCAGCGGTTGTAGACCGCGCCGCAGCTCTGGCAGACGAAGCTCGTTTGGTGCTTGGCCATGGTCAGGTCTCTTCGTCCCCGCGGCCGGCGAGAACCGCAGGGAGGTCGCGCGCGCCGTGAAGGATCCTGACGACGGTGACGGCGCCCCCTTCGATCTCGTAAAAGAGGAGATAGGGTGGAACGATAAGCCGCCGCAGCTTGCCCACGGAGCCGAAATCCACGAGCCGGCCTCGGCGTGCGTTCTGGGCAAGCGAAGCGGCCGCCTTGCGGATGGCCTTGTTGAGTTTTCGGGCGGCGCTCGGGTTGTTGTTCGAGATGTACTCCAGGAGGATTCGCAGGTCGGCTCTGGCGCTAGCGGAATAGCGCACTCTCATTCGGCCGCATCCCTGTTACCCTCTTTGCTGGCGATCAGTTCCTCCATTTCGCGAAACACGTCCTCCGCATCATGGACGCGACCGGCCCGGATGTCCTCCATCCCCTCTTCGATTTTCGCAGATAATTCGGCGCGTCTTCCCTCCCGGGCGAGTTCCTGGTCCTTGAGGAGCTCGAGACCCTCGGCGATCGCATCCTCGGGACGCTCGTAACGGCCGGATGCCACGAGTTGGTCGACGAAGGCCTCGAGGTCTGGTCGGATGGTGTACGTCTTGGCCATGCTTCGGGCTCCCTCCGTCCATCCTACCACGAACGCCCGACCGGTGTCGTTCAGCCGCCGACGTAGTGGCGGGCGTAGCGCCGGCCGAGGCTCGTCAGGATCTCGTAGCCGATGGTGCCGGCGCGGCGGCCGACCTCGTCGATCGTGAGGTCGGCGCCGATCAACGTCGCGAGATCGCCGCGCTTTACCGCGCCGGCCGGCACCTCGGTGATATCGACGACGATCAGGTCCATCGACACGCGCCCGGCGAAGGGGCAGTGCAGCCCGGCAACGATGGCGGCGCCGGCGGCCACTTGCGTGTCGCGCTTCGCGTCGGTGGCGCTCGCGGCGCGCGGGTAGCCGTCGGCATAGCCGACCGACAGCACCGCGAGCCGCCGCGCCCCGTGCGCGGTCCATTGGGCGTTGTAGCCGACCGTCTCGCCGTCGGGCGCGGCCCGGATCTGGACGATGCGGCCCTGAAGCCGGACCACCGCTCGCATCGGGTTGCTGCGGCCGGGAGTCGGATTGCCGCCGTAGAGGGCGTAGCCCGGGCGGACGAGATCGTAATGTGGTCTCTCGGGCAGGAAGACCCCCGAGGAGTTGCAAAGCGCGGCGCGCACTTCGGGGAACGCTTGGCGCACCGCCGCGAAGCCATCGATCTGGCGCGCGTTCAGCGGGTTTTCCGGCTCCTCGGAGCTGACGAAATGGCTCATCACCAAGGTCGGCTCGAAATCGGCAAGGAGGGGGCTGCGCGCGACCTCGGCGGCCGCGGCAGCCGGCAGCCCGAGGCGGTTCATGCCGGTGTCGAAATGGAGCGCTGCCGGATACCGCGCCCCGGCGTTGCGGCAAAATCCCGCCCATTCGGCAATCTCGTCCTGTGATCCGAGGATCGGCGTCAGCCCGAGACTGGCAAAGGTGCTGGCGGTACCGGGCAGGAGGCCGTTCAGCACGTAGATCGTGCCGTCCCCGCAGGCCTCCCGGGCCGCCACCGCCTCGGACAGGTCGGCGACGAAGAAGCTGCGGCAGCCAGCTATGCTGAGGGCCCGCACCACGGCGTTAAGGCCGAGCCCGTAGCCGTCGGCCTTGGCGACGGCGGCGCATTCGGCGTCCCCGGCGCGCGCCTGCAGCAGCCGCCAATTCGCGACGAGCGCACCGAGGTCGATCGTGAGGACGCCGCCGGCTTCAGCGTCCGGGGGGCCGGTTTCAAGAGCCGGTCCGCTATGCTGTGCAGAATCGTTCACGGGCCGACGGATTGCCGGCTCATTGCCGAGGCCAGGGAATGGAACGGGTCATGATCTCGTCCAGGGAGTAGGGGCATTCCTCCGGGAACGCTCGCTGATCGAGCCCTGTCTCGCCGGCGGCCTCGATCCGCGCGCGTCGATAGGCGTCGGAGATCGCTTCGGGAATTCGCCGCGCCAAGCTGTGATGCTTCTCGAGCAGCTGCTCCGCATCCATCCGCTGGAGCTCGATCGACACGGTCCAACTCCTCGTGCGCCGTGCCGGCTGATGATCCCACTTGAGCAGGTGGAGCAGGATGATCCGGAAGGCGCTTTCGAGCTTGTTGTAGAGTTCCCGCCCCAAATCCTCGATCTCCTCGGCCAGGTTGAGCGCGTCGAGCCTTGACCATTCGCCGCGACGCAGGCGCTCGGCCTGTTCGTTTGCCCACAGATAGAAATCGCCGTCGTAATCGGTGCCCTCGGTGGGCTTCTCCGCCCGCTCGCGAGCGGCCTGGGCGAGGAAGCGGGCGAGCTTCCGCAAGTCCGCCGACATGGGCGCCTCGGCGATGAGCCGGTCGAGGTATGGGCCCGCGATCGCCCCGCCGAGCCCGACCGAGGCAACCCGAGGCAGGATGTCCGCGGGCGTCGCCGGCCGGCCCGCTTCGATTAGCGCCTGCGCCTCCTCGAAGACGCCCCAGTGCAGGCGTTCGGTAAAGTTCTCGGGCCTCAGGATTCCCGCGACCTGCCGGTACTCGGCGTTGTCGCGCAGGATCCGTCCGATGACGGCCTGCTCGGCTTCTAGAATCTCGTTCAGGCCGGGCGAAGCCGGCCCGGGGCGCTCACGGGTCGCAAGCGGCAAGGCGTCCTCCCGTCGAAGCAACGCTCGAATACCTGGCAATCTACACCTTTTGGGCGCTGCCGGAACGCTCAGCACGCCTCAATCGCCCACCCGGTCCGGCAGCTTGTGCTCGTCGGCGAGGTTCGTGAAGCGGGTGACCTCGGCCTGGAAGGCGAGCTGGACGGTGCCGGTCGGGCCGTGGCGCTGCTTGCCGATGATGACCTCGGCGCGCCCATGCGCCTGGTCCATGTCCGACTGCCACTTGAAATGCTCTTCGGTGCCGGGCTTCGGCTCCTTGTTCTTCAGGTAGTACTCCTCGCGGAAGACGAACATCACGACGTCGGCGTCCTGCTCGATCGAGCCCGATTCGCGCAGGTCCGAGAGCTGGGGACGCTTGTCGTCGCGCTGCTCGACCTGACGGGAGAGCTGCGACAGGGCGAGGATCGGAACGTTCAGCTCCTTTGCCAGCGCCTTCATGCCGGTCGTGATCTCGGTCAGCTCCTGGACCCGGTTCTCGCCCTTCTTCGCCGATCCCGAGAGCAGCTGCAGGTAGTCGACGACGAGGAGGTCGAGGCCGCGCTGGCGCTTCAGGCGCCGCGCCCGCGCCGCGAGCTGGGCAATGCCGAGGCCGCCGGTCTGGTCGATGTAGAGCGGCATCGCCTGCAGGTCGCGGGCGACGTCGGTGAGCTTGTAGAAATCGTCCTCGCGGATGTCGCCGCGGCGGATCTTGTAGGAGGGAATGCCGGACTGCTCGGCGATGATGCGGGTCGCGAGCTGCTCAGCCGACATCTCGAGCGAGAAGAAGCCGACGACGCCGCCGTTGACGGTCTTGTGGCTGCCGTCCGGCTGCTTCTCGAACGCGTAATCCTTGGCGACGTTGAAGGCGATGTTGGTCGCGAGCGCGGTCTTGCCCATGCCGGGGCGCCCGGCGATGATGATCATGTCGGAGGGCTGCAGGCCGCCCATCATGCGGTCGAGATCGGCAAGCCCGGTCGCAGTGCCGGAGAGCTTGCCTTCGCGCTTGAAGGCGTTCGCCGCCATGTCGATCGCGGTCGTCAACGCCTCCGAGAAGCGCTGGAAGCCGCCGTCGTATTTGCCGGTCTCGGCAAGCTCGTAGAGCTTGCGTTCGGTCTCCTCGATCTGGGACCGCGGCGAGGATTCGACCGGCGCGTCGTAGGCGACGTTGACCATGCCTTCGCCGATCGAGATCAGGCTGCGGCGGATGGCGAGGTCGTAGACCGTGCGGCCGTAATCCTCGGCGTTGATCACGGTCGTCGCTTCGGCCGCGAGGCGGGCGAGGTATTGCGAGACCGTGACGCCGCCGAGGTCCTGGTCGCCGAGGAAGGTCTTGAGCGTGATCGGCGTCGCGACCTTGCCGGATTTGATCAGCGTCGTCGCGATCTCGTAGATCCGCTTGTGCAGGTCCTCGAAGAAATGGCCCGGCTCGAGGAAGTCGGAGACGCGGTAATAGGCGTCGTTGTTGACGAGGATCGCGCCCAGCAGCGCCTGCTCGGCGTCGATGTTGTTCGGGGCGACGCGGTAGTCCGGCGCGGCGGTCTCGAGGCGGGCGATGAGCGCGTTCGCGGTGGCCATCGGGGTTCCGAATCTGCTGATGCGCCGAGAGTTCTAGCGGGTCGCCGAACCTTCACACGGGCGGCGGATGCGCATCCCCTGAATTCCCCGATTCCCACATTTCGTGCGCTCGCCTTCGACGTCGCGCTTGACATCGACGGCGGTCGCGCGGCCGCAGGAAAGCGCCGGCCGCCGAGTCTCGACTCGGCGGCCGAATCCATCTAGAACAAAATGAGAACGAACTCAAGCCTCGGCGCCGGGGCCGGCTTCGGCAAGCGCCGCGCCGACCTCGAGGCCGAGCTCGTCGAGATTCGTCTCCTCGCGGGTGGTGACGGTTTCGCCGCGCGCTTGGCGCTCGGCCTCCTCGGGGCTGCGGGCGACATTGATCGTCACCTTGACCTCGACCTCGGGGTGGAGGCTCACCGGGACGGTGTGCAGGCCGAGGGTCTTGATCGGCGCGTTGAGCGCCACCTGCTCGCGGTTCACGGTGAAGCCGCCGGCCGTCATGGTCTCGGCGAGGTCGCGGGTCGAGACCGAGCCGTAGAGCACGCCGGTCTCGCCGGCCTGGCGGATGACGACGAAGCTCTGGCCGTCGAGCTTGTCGGCGACGGCCTTCGCTTCGGTGCGGCGCTCGAGGTTGCGCGCCTCGAGCTGGGCGCGCTCGGTCTCGAAGCGCGCCTTGTTGTCCTTCGTCGCGCGCAGCGCCTTGCCGCGCGGCAAGAGGAAATTTCGCGCAAAGCCGTCCTTGACCCGCACGGTATCGCCCATCTGTCCGAGCTTGGCGACGCGCTCGAGTAGAATCACTTCCATGTCTTCGCTCCTTCGATCTGAGGTCAGGTTGAACGGGGGCCGGGCCCGCCGAGAGGCGGCGCGGGCGGCAGCTTCAGCCGGGCGCGAAGCCCGAACAGGGTGTCGGCGATGCCGAAGAGGATGAGCGCGATGAACAGCATGCCCTGGCTCAGGACGAGCAGGAGATAGGCGATGGTCAGCATCGCGGTGCGGCCGCCGCGCCCGAGCGTCACCTGGTGGACGCCCGCGAGCCCCTGCAGCCCAAAAGCCATGAGGGTGGCGCCGAGGAGCGAGAGCCCGAGCACGCCGGCAAAGCCGCCCCCCGCGTAAGCGAGCCCGAACGCGCCGGCGAGCATGAGGAGCGCCGAGCGCGGCATCTGCGTCGCCGGAATATAGGGCCAGGGCCGCGGCAGGCGTCCGGAGAGGGCGACGACCTTTGCCCCAATCCAGACATAGGCGGTGAGGATGAGCGTGAAGCCTTGGGCGGCAAACATCGGCGCAAGGGCCGCGAAGCGCTGCGCCACCGCCTCGATCAACGCGTCGTCGACGGGCTTCGGGGCGCCCGGCGGGCCGCGCAGCTGGGCCTGAAGAAACAGATCCGCGATCCGCCGCATCCGGCCGTGAAAGCTTGCGAAATCGCCGGCCGACGACACGATCGCGGTGGCGAGCACGGTCAGCGCCGCCGTCGCGGCGATCCAGGCGAGCAGCCGTCCGAGCGGGTACCAGTCGACGGCGCCGCTCGGCTGCGCCTTGCCGAGGAGCGCGAGATAGCCGAGCCACCAGGCCGGCAGGCCGGTGCCGACGGCAAAGCCGATGCCCTCGATCGGCGACAGGGCGAGCGCCGTCGCGAGGCCGCCGGTCAGGCAAGCGACGAGCCCGGCGCGATGGTCCCAGCCGAGCGTCACGATGAGGACGGGGATCGGCGCGAGGAGGAACAGCAGGAGCGCGAGCGGCGTCGCCTTGGCGACCACCGCGATCAGGAGGGCCGAGACGAGCCCGGCGCCGGCGCCGAC
>DAINQO010000132.1:2175-9273 GCA_036742625.1 Microvirga sp. | reverse complement strand
GCGTCGGTGATGCCGAGCGGCGCGGCGGCGAGCCCGAACAGGAGGTTCGACGCGAACCAGACCAGGAGGAACACCGCGGCGCCGCGGTTTCGCAGCAGCTCGGCGATGCTCTGCCGCGGCCGCTCATGGGCTTCGCCGACCCATCGCGCGCCGGGCGACGCGTCTCGTGCCGGCGCGAAGACGAAGCGCGCCGCCGCCGCCATCCAGCCCGAGATCGCCGCCGAGGCGCCGACCATCGGCGCGACGCTCAAGGGGTCGGTGACGACATGGGCCGCCGCCCCGGCGACGGCGCAGGCGGCGCCGAGGAGGAGGAAGCGCCAGGCGCCGCAGCGGCGCGCGACCGGCGTCCCGAAGGCGGCAAGCCAGACCGCGTTCAGGAGCACATGCGCCCAGGAGCCGTGCAGGACCGCGTAGGTCAGCGCCGTCCAGGGCTTCGCGCCGTCGCCGACGACGTAGCGCGCCAGCGCCTCCCGCAGCCCCGCCTCCTGCGGCGAAAAGCCGGCGCCGGCCTCGCGCAGGATGGCCTCGAGCCGCGACGGGTCGAAGGCGGCGGTCCAGCGCGCCGGGACGACGGCGAAGTCGAGAAGCAGCTCGAGATCGGCGCCCGGCGAAAGCAGGGCCGAGCGCAACGCGTGGATCGCGACGAGGACGACGACCGCCGCCGTGACGATCCCCGGCATGTTGAAGATCGGCTCGCGCCGGGGCTCGGATGGTTGCACCTGCATGCCCCTCAATCGCCGACGCCGGCCCGCCGCACAAGGCCGGCACGGCTCGGCCGCCGGCCGGCCCGCAACGGCACCGCCCGGTTAACCCTAACGAAGGGTTTCAGCCCCGCCGGACTCCCCCTCGGGCACGCCGCCTGCACGATAGCGCCCCGAACCGAGCGCGATCCGCGACATGGCCCGAGAGGACCACGCGCCGCCTCAAAACGGGACGGCGACGGCCGGGACGGTCGGCGTCGAAAGCACGGCATGAAGCACGCGACGACGCGCATGATCTTCGGCTACTGGGACGCGCTCCGCGGCGAGCGCAGCGCGCCCGAACGCGGCGAGATCGAGCCCGGCGAGATCCGGCACGTCCTCGCCGACACCTTCGTCCTCGAGGTCGCGCCCGAGCGCACCGCGACGATCCGCCTCGCCGGGACCCGCATCTGCGCCTTCTTCGGCCGCGAGCTCAGGGGCGAGGCGTTCGATCGGCTCTGGCATCCGAGCGCGGCCGAGGACGTGCACCATGCGATCGAGGCCGTCGTCGAGGAAGCGGCCGGCGTCGTCGCCGGCCTTTCGGCGGCGACCGAGGAAGGCGCCTCGGCCGAGCTCGAGATGATCCTTCTGCCGTTGCGGCACCGGGGCCGGCCGCACACCCGGATCCTCGGCGCGCTCTCCCCGGCCGTCGTCCCCCCCTGGATCGGGCTCTACCCGGTCAGCCACCTCACGACGTCCTCGCAACGCGTGCTGTGGCCCTCGGGCCGGGAGGCGAGGATCGTGCGCGGCGACCACGACGGTTCTCCGGTCGCACGCCGGCAACGCTTCGTGGTCCACGCCGGAGGGCGCATCTGAGCCGGCGGGCGGCTAATCCGGCATTAACCCTGGCTGCCTAAGGTCGGGAAACGCCCGATTCACACCCTTCGGCGACCGCCCAACCCGATGCAAACCGCCGCTCTCGAGCAACCGCGCAGCCACAGCATGGAACGGCGCCGGCACCATCGGGTGCGCGTGGCGCTGCTTGGCCGCTACATGCTGGCCGATCACCGCGAATACGCCTGCCAGACCACCGACATGTCGCCGGGCGGGGCGTCGCTCGTGGCGCCGGTCGAGGGCGCGGTCGGCGAGCGGGTCGTGCTCTATCTCGAGCATGTCGGGCGCATCGAAGGCGAGATCACCCGCCACACGGCGCAGGGCTTCACGGTCTCGATCGCGGCGACCGTCAGGAAACGGGACAAGCTCGCCTCGCAACTGACCTGGCTCGGCAACCGCCACGATCTCGGCCTGCCCGAGGACCGCCGCCATGAGCGCATCGTGCCGCGCAATCCGGTCGCCGAGCTGAAGCTCGAGAGCGGCCGCGTCATGATCGTGCGCCTGATCGATATCTCGATGTCGGGCACGGCGATCTCGGCCGACGAGAAGGACAGGCTGCCGATCGGCACGAGCGTCACCCTCGGCCACACCGCCGGCACCGTGGTCCGGCACTTCCAGGGCGGCATGGCGGTGGAGTTCCTGCTCTCGCTCTCGCCCGATCGCTTCGACGAGAACCTCGTCCTCTAAGCGCAAGCGGGTAGCCGGCAATCTCGGCGAGGCCGGCTTTCGCTTACCGGTCCTTGCCGCGACCCCAGGGCATTTGAGGCAAGGCCGAAAGGCCCCGTTTTGCCTACCTTTCTTTCAAGCTTTTCAGCAGCTTAGATCGATAAAATTGCGCCGATCGGATTGAGCGCGCCTGAAAGCCGCGCCGGCATGCTGCCCCTCACGGACGAAGGGGGGCATCAATGAAGAACAAGCTGGGGGCGGCGCTCGGCATCGCCATTGCGGGGGCAACGCTCATGAGCGCCGCGGCGGCGAGCGCCCAGACGATGGCCTCGCTGCCGAGGGGCTCGCTGCCGGCGGCGGTCACGGGCGAGGCCCGGCCGGTCATGGCTTGGGTCGATCTCTGCAGGCGTCATCCGCAGGAATGCGCGATCGACACCGCCGAGGCGCCGGTGGTCGCGCTCAGTCCGCGGATCTGGCAGCAGATCGTCTCGATCAACCGCCGGGTGAACACGACCATCACCGCGATCACCGACCAGGAGCATTGGGGCGTCCCGGACCGCTGGGATCTGCCAACCGACGGCTACGGCGATTGCGAGGACTTTCAGCTTCTCAAGCGCAAGCTGCTTGCTGAAGGCGGACTGCCGCGGCGGGCGATGCGGATGACGGTCGTCATCGACGAGAAGGGCGAGGGTCATGCCGTGCTCATGATCCGCACCGACCGCGGCGATTTCGTCCTCGACAACAAGACCAGTGCGGTCCTGCCCTGGCACGACACCGGCTACGTCTACATCAAGCGCGAGGGCCAGAGCGGCCCGGCCTGGGTGTCGCTCGGCGGCGCCTCCTCCCCGACCGTCACTGCGAATCGCTAAGAAGCTTGGCCATGTGAGTTTGCAGGCCCGGTCCGTCCCCACCCCTCCCGTCCCGACCGGGTCCGCCACGGGGTCAGCCGAAAGGCTGGCCCCGTTTCTTTTGCGCCACAGCGAAGCTGGGATGAAGTTTAAGTCCTTGAAGGAGCTTGCCTTTGACAGGCTGATCAGGGTGTGGAGGCAAAAATTTGTCCCGCTCTGGAACCAAAGTTCAACAGGCGAGTTTACTTCTGTTTCGTTTTTTCGGTTGACCGGGCCAGCCGCCGTGTCACCTTGGTGAAAATACAATTAAAACCAAAACGGCTGGTGGGGCATGCGGCACACGCTTGAGGGGCGTCTCCATACCTGCGTTCAAAGTCCGGTGGCCGGGATCCTTAGCACGGTCTCCGGCCTCGCCAAAGCAGGTCTTGTCGGTCTGACGCTGGTCCTCGGCGGGGCGACGCAAGCCCAGACCGTCGCCTCGCTCCCGGCGAACGCGCAGGCGATCGAGAACAACGGCAGCGCCCGCCCGGTCGCGGCCTGGAACGACTTCTGCCGCCGTCACCCCTCCGAATGCGCAGTCGATACCTCGGAGCCCGCCAAGGTCGCGATGTCGGCGGAGACCTGGAAGACCATCGTCGCCGTCAACCGGCGCGTGAACGGCCGCATCAAGCCAATGACCGACAAGGCGCATTGGAGCGTCGTCGACCGTTGGGACTTCCCCGACGACGGCTACGGCGACTGCGAGGACTACCAGCTCCTCAAGCGCAAGCTCTTGCGCGAGCGCGGTCTGCCGCAGCGCGCGATGCGCATGACGGTCGTCATCGACGAGCTCAACGAGGGGCATGCGGTGCTGATGATCCGCACCGACCGCGGCGACTACATCCTCGACAACAAGACCAATGCCGTCCTGCCGTGGGACGAGACCGGCTACGTCTACGTCAAGCGCGAGGGTCACGACTCGATGGCCTGGACCTCGCTCGGCGGCGTGACCTCGCCGACTGCGACCGCGAACCGCTAGGGCCCCGCGCCGCTCCTCAATCGAGCCGCCGCAGCCCGGCGGCGAAGCGCTGCCAGTTCCGGACATAGTGCAGCGCCGTCTGGCGCAGGCGCTCGGCCGATTGATCGTCGAGGCTGCGGATCGCCTTCGCCGGCGCGCCGACGATCAGCGAATTTTCCGGGAACTCCTTGCCTTCGGTGACGAGCGCGTTCGCGCCGACGAGGCTGTTGGCGCCGATGCGCGCTCCGTTCAGCACCGTCGCCCCCATGCCGATGAGCGAGTTCGCGCCGATCGTGCAGCCGTGCAGGATGGCATGGTGGCCGATGGTGCAGTCGGCGCCGATCGTCATCGGGAAGCCCGGGTCGGTGTGGAGCATCGACCCTTCCTGGATGTTCACGCGCGGGCCGAGATCGATCAGCTCGTTGTCGCCGCGAGCGACCGAGCCGAACCATACGCTCGCATCCTCGCCGAGGCGGACGCGGCCGATGACGTGAGCATCGGGGGCAATCCAGAAGCGGCCGGAGGGCGGAAGCTCGGGCGTGCGGTCGTCAAGCGCGTAGAGGGGCATGCGGATCTCGCGGTTCCGGAGAATTCGCGAGCAGTGCGCGAGGGTTAGGGCTCCGTCAAGCGCCGGTGATGATTTGCGCGACGTCGAGCACGAGACGCCCCGAGATCAGGCTCCAGACGCAAGCCAGGATCGTCGCCAGCATGACGAACGACATCGGCCGGCGCTCGAGGCGGCGGCCGCGGATCGTGTTGCGGAGGATGATGAACGGCGCGCAGAAGACGACGAGCGGCACGCAGGCGACCGCCGCGAGCCCGCCGGCCTGGAGCAGCGTGAAGCTCGCCCGGCGCTCGGCGAAGAGCTCGAAGGCCGTCGCGACGAGGCCGGCGAAGGCGAAGCCGAGCGCCAGCGCCTGAAGGCTCTCGATCGCGGCGGGGTCGATCGGCATGGCGGCTCCGGTTGCGCGGCCTGCACCATGCCTGAGGCTTAACGAGAGGTTAAGCGGCTCGCTCGTTTAAGGTAAACGCCGGCGGCGCATCACTCCGTGAGATCGGTGTCGAGGATCGACATGGTGAGCACGTAGGACCGGTCGCCGTCCTCGTCGTCGAGCGACAGCGTCGCCACGAATTCCTCGCCGATATAAACCTCGGCGAGATCGTCCTTCTTCGGCCGCCCGACGACCCGGATCGAATGGTTCGAGAAGGTCCGGCGCAGATAACGCTCGACCTTGGCGAGCTCGCTCTTGTCCACTTCAGGCCTCGTGACGGTGGCGGGGCGGGACGCTTGCCACGGCGCAACGGCCGGGGCAAGCGGCGCGCATCAGTCGGCGCCGAGCTCGGACAGGATCTGGTCCATGGAGCGGGCGGGCTCGGCGCAGCCGGCAGTGCCGACGACCTTCGCCGGCACGCCCGCGACCGTGGTGTTGCGCGGCACCGGCTGGAGCACGACCGAGCCCGCGGCGACGCGGGCGCATTGCCCGACCTCGATGTTGCCGAGGATCTTGGCGCCGGCCCCGATCAGCACGCCCTGACGGATCTTGGGGTGGCGGTCGCCGCGCTCCTTGCCAGTGCCGCCGAGCGTCACGTCCTGCAGGATCGAGACATTGTCCTCGACGACGGCGGTCGCGCCGACGACGAGGCCGGTCGCATGGTCGAGGAAGATGCCGCGCCCGATCCGCGCCGCCGGGTTGATGTCGGTCTGGAACACCTCCGAGGACCGGCTCTGGAGGTAGAGCGCGAAATCGTGCCGCCCACCCTGCCACAGCCAGTGGGCGAGGCGGTGCGTTTCGATCGCGTGGAAGCCCTTGAAGTAGAGCATCGGCTCGAGGAGCCGGGTGCAGGCCGGGTCGCGGTCGGCGACGGCGAGGAGATCGGAGCGGAAGGCGTCGCCGATGGCGGGATCGGCCGCGATCGCCTCGCAGAAGGTCTGGCCGATGAGGTCGGCCGAGAGCGTCGGATGGCCGAGCCGCGCCGCGACGCGGTGGGTCACCGCCGATTCGAGGGTGTCGTGGTTGAGGATCATCGTCAGGATGAAGCTCGTCAGCGACGGCTCCTGGCGGATCGCCGCCTCGGCCTCCTGGCGCAGCTTCGCCCAGACGGGATCGACGACGCCGGCAATTTCGGGCGCCTCCGCCCGTGCGACGACCTGGGACATGCTCGCCTCCTCGAACCGGCTCGACGTTTTAGATTACCATATCTGGCGGCGCGTGCGATGCGCGCCAGTCATGCTGACGGCTCATTCCGCCGCCGCTTCGCGCGGCACAGGGAAGCGGCGCGCCAGGAACGCCAGGATCGCGTCGGCGAAGGCGTCGTTGCGGTCGCCCGCCACCATGTGGCGGGCCTCGGCGACGTCGGCAAGCTCGGAGCCCGGGGCGATCGCGAGAAACGCCTCGGCCGCGGCCCGGCTCACAAGCTCGCTCGCGCCGCCGCGCACGAGAAGCGACGGCACGGAAACCGAGCGGGCGGCGCGCTCGAGCGCCGCCTCGACCTGTTCGCGGCCGCTGTCGACAGGGCGCGGGCCGTCGAGGAAGCGCGGGTCCCAATGCCAGCGCCAGCGCCCGTCGGCGTGAAGCCGCAGGTTCCTCCGCAAGCCGTCGAGCGAGCGCGGCCGCGGGCGGTGCGGGAGATAGGCCGCGACCGCATCCGCCGCTTCCTCGACGGAGCCGAAGCCCTCCGCGACACGCGCCCGCATGAAGCCCTGCACGTGCGCGACCCCGCGCGGGTCCATCTTCGGCACGACGTCGACGAGGATCAGCCCCGAGAACGGCGGCGCCCTGCCCTCCCCTCGCGCCCGCCCAAGCGCGAGAAGCGCCGCAATGCCGCCGAGCGACGCCCCGACCGCAACCGGCGCGGGCCCATGCGGCGCCGCGATCGCGCTCGCGACTGCCGCGGCGTCGGCAGAGTAGTCGGCGAAGGCATACGACCCGTCGGCGACCCACGCGCTGTCGCCATGGCCGCGCTGGTCGACCGCGACGACGCGCCAGCCGGCATCGGCGAGCCGATGCGCGGT
>DAINQO010000132.1:0-2075 GCA_036742625.1 Microvirga sp. | reverse complement strand
GCATCCCCGCGCGGCATGCGCAGCGTGAAGCGGGTGCGCTCGGGCGAGGACGCGACGGTCAGCGTGCCGCCATGGGCGCGGGCGATCTCGGAGGCGATATAGAGCCCCAGGCCCAGGCCCTGCTGCCCAGTCCTCCCGGCGCCGCGGAAGAACGGCTGGAAGAGGCGATCGACGGTGCCGGGCGGGATCGGCTCGCCCTTGTTCTCGACCGACAGCACGAAGACGTCGCCGTCGCTCGAAGCGCTGACCCGCGCCGGCGCGTCCGGCGCGCCATGCGTCAGCGCGTTGCCGAGGAGATTCGAGAGCAGCTGAGCGATGCGGGCGCGGTCGCAGTTGACCGGCTGGTCGATGACGAGCGCCGTCTCGATCGCCCGCTCCGGCCAGGCCGACCTCAGCTCGGCGACGACCTGCTCCAGCACCGGCCGCAGGCGCGCTTCGGCGTTGAGGTCGAGCTTGAGGCCGCCGCCAAGGCGCCCGCGGGCGAAATCGAGCACGTTGTCGATGAGCTCGGCCATCCGCGAGACGCTGCTCTGGACGAGGCGCACGATCGCCGGTCCCCGGCCGCCGAGCGCTTCCTTCTGGAGCATGCGCACGCCGGCGTCGATGGAGGCGAGCGGGTTGCGCAGATCGTGGCCGAGCACGGCGATGAACTGCTCGCGCAGCTCCGCCGCCTGGCGCTCGTCGAGGAGCGCCGCCTCGGTCGCCGCCATCCTCTCGTCGGCCTCGAGGTAGAAGGCGATCAGGTCGGCAAACAGCCGGAACATCTGCGCGACCTCCGGCCGCTTGAGGCTCGCCGGCCGCGGGTCGATCGCGCACAGCGTGCCGAAGAAGGCGCCGCCGGGCCGGACGATCGGCATCGAGATGTAGCTCTGAAAGCCGTACATCGCCGGCGTCGGGTGGCCGCAGAAGGCCTCGTCCTCGGCGACATGGTCGATGACGACGCCCTCGCCGCTCGCCCGGATCTCGTTGCAGATCGTCGTCTCGAGCTTGAGCTCGCCTCCGGGCTTCAGCCCGAAGCTGATCTCGTCGCGCACCGCGCAGGCGATCCAGCGCTTGTCGGTGACCCGCGCCACCGCGGCAAAGCCCATGCCGGTGGTGCGGCACACGACCTCGAGGATCGTCGGCACCGCGTCGATTCGCGCCACCGCGGCGAGATCGCCCTGGAAGTTGTCCGCCACGCCATCCCTTTCGGTTTTTCGGCGCTTTTAGGGGCGCGGCGTCGGCCTGTCACGCGGCTAAACGAGGAGGCGCGCGAGCCCGTAGAACAGCGCCGCGATCAGCGCCGAGGCCGGGATGGTGACGATCCAGGCGACGAGGATGCCGCGGGCGACGCCCCAGCGCACGGCGGAGACGCGCCGCGCCGCGCCGACGCCGATGATCGCCCCGGTGATGGTGTGCGTCGTCGAGACCGGCACACCGAGCTCGGTCGCGAGGAACAGCGTGATGGCGCCGCCGGTCTCGGCGCAGAAGCCCTGCATCGGCGTCAGGCGCGTGATCTTCGAGCCCATCGTCTTCACGATCCGCCAGCCGCCGAACAGCGTGCCCAGTCCCATCGCGGTCTGGGCGGCGAGGATCACCCACAAGGGCACGTGGAATGCGCCGGACAGGTAGCCCTGCGAGTAGAGCAGGACGGCGATGATGCCCATCGTCTTCTGGGCGTCGTTCGCCCCGTGCCCGATCGAATACAGCGCCGCGGAGAGGAACTGAAAGATGCGGAAATAGCGGTCGACGACATAGGGCGACATGCGCGCGAAGGTCCAGGTCACGATGACGACGAGGACGATCGCGAGCGTGAAGCCGACCGCCGGCGACAGCACGATGCCGGAGGCGGTCTTGAGCACGCCCGCCCAGACGATGCCGGGGCTGCCGGCCTTGGCGATGCCGGCGCCGAGCAGGCCGCCGACGAGCGCGTGCGAGCTCGAGGACGGGATGCCGCCGATCCAGGTGACGACGTTCCAGACGATCGCCCCCATGAGCGCGCCGAACACCACCCGGGGGTCGATGACGCTCGCCTCGACGATGCCCTTGCCGATGGTCTCGGCGACGTGGAGGCCGAAGAACAGGAAGGCGATGAA
>DAINQO010000131.1:0-9281 GCA_036742625.1 Microvirga sp. | reverse complement strand
TTCTCGCGCCTGTCCGTGCAGCCGGTCACGCCCGAGGAATGGGCGCTCGTGTGCCAGATGGGTGGGTACAAGCCCTAGCGCCGGCGGGCCTGATTTGCCCGCGCGCGTCGGGTCAATGCCGGAAATGCCTGTGGCCGGTGAAGACCATGGCGAGGCCGGCGTCGTCGGCGGCGCGGATGACCTCGTCGTCGCGCACCGAGCCGCCGGGCTGGATCACCGCCGTCGCGCCCGCCTCCGCCGCGGCCAAGAGCCCGTCGGCGAAGGGGAAGAAGGCGTCCGAGGCGACGACCGCGCCCTTGGCGAGGCTATCGGACAAGCCGGCGCTCCTTGCCGCCTCGGCCGCCTTCCAGGCCGCGATCCGCGATGAGTCGACGCGCGACATCTGTCCCGCCCCGATGCCGACGGTCGCGCCCTCGCGGGCATAGACGATGGCGTTCGACTTGACGTGCTTTGCGACCCGGAAGGCGAACTTCAGATCGGCGAGCTCGCGGTTCGTCGGCGCGCGCCGCGTCACCACCTTGAGCGCCATCTCGTCGACGACGGCGTTGTCGCGCGCCTGCGCCAGGAAACCGCCCGCGACGGTGCGCAGCGAGAGCCCCGGCGCGCGCGGATCGGGCAGGCCGCCGGCGACGAGAAGGCGCAGGTTCTTCTTCGCCGCGACGATCGCCACCGCCTCGTCGGACGCATCCGGCGCGATGATCACCTCGGTGAAGATTTCGACGATCCTCCTGGCGGCTTTTGCATCCAGCGGCCGGTTCAGCGCCACGATGCCGCCGAAGGCCGAGGTCGGGTCGCAACGCAGCGCCTTGTCATAGGCCTCGGCGAGGCTGTCGCCCTCCGCGACGCCGCAGGGATTTGCGTGCTTGATGATCGCGACCGCGGCGACGCGCGCCGGGTCGAACTCGGCGACGCATTCATAGGCGGCGTCGGTGTCGTTGATGTTGTTGTAGGAGAGCTGCTTGCCCTGCAGCTGGCGGGCCGTCGCGACCCCGGGCCGCTGCTCCGGCGTGCGGTAGAAGCCGGCCGGTTGATGCGGATTCTCGCCGTAGCGCAGCGGCTCGGCGAGCCTACCGCCGAGCGCCCTGAAGCGCGGCGCCGTCTCACCGAGCTCGCCGGCGAGCCAGTTCGAGATCGCGGCGTCGTAGGACGCCGTGCGGGCATAGGCCTTCTGCGCCAGCCGCCGGCGCAGCTCGAGGCTGACCGAGCCGCCATGCGCGTCGAGGTCGGCGACGACGGCGTCGTAATCGGCGAGGTCGACGACGACAGCGACGTCGCCATGGTTCTTCGCCGCGGCGCGGATCATCGCCGGGCCGCCGATGTCGATGTTCTCCAGGCAGGCGTCGAAGGGCCGCGCGGCCGCGACCGTCTCCTCGAACGGGTAGAGGTTGACGACGAGGAGGTCGATCGCCGCGATGCCGTGCGCCAGCATCGCGGCCTGGTGCTCGGGATTGGCGCGAACCGCCAGGAGCCCGCCATGGACGCCGGGGTGGAGGGTCTTGACGCGCCCGTCCATCATCTCCGGGAAGCCGGTGAGATCCGACACGTCCTCGACGACAAGGCCGGCCTCGGCGAGCGCGCGCCGCGTGCCGCCGGTCGAGACGAGGGCGACGCCGCGCTCGGCGAGCGCGCGCGCGAAGGGCAGGAGGCCGGTCTTGTCTGACACGGAGAGGAGCGCGCGCGTGACGCGTTTCAGGTCGCTCGGCATCGCGGCTCCGGAAGGCGGGGCGGGAAAGCGGCGCGATATCACGAAAGCCGCAGGGGCAAAACGGGACTACCTCTCCCCGCGACGCGGGGAGAGGCCGACTCGGCGGAGCCGAGCGGGTGAGGGGCTCTCGACGGCCGAGCGCGAACGTCGACAGCCCCTCACCCTCGCCCCCCGGAACAAGTCCGGGGGGCTTGCTTCGCGGCCTTCAGCCGCGAAGCCCTTCCCCGCGACGCGGGGAGAGGTAGGTGGCGCTGCCTCAAAAATCGCTGGCGAGGCCCTTCACCTCCCAGTCGTCGTAGCGGGTCGGCTCGAGGCCGCCGCGGCCGCTGTGCTCCTTGGGAGTTGCGCGCTCGGCCGCGCCGGCGTCGACGGCCCGGCGGCGCTCCGCCGCCTCGGCAAGCGCCCGGCGCGCCGCCGGCGAAAGCGCTTTTCCCGGCGCCGCGGCTTCGGGCCGATCGTCCGCCCCCGACCGGGCGGGGGCCTTGTCGTCGGCCATCGCCACTTCCCACATAAGGCCCGTGAGGCGCGGGCGTCGCTCGGCGCCACGTGGAGCCGGAGATGAACTTCGTCAAGACCGGGCTGCTGCTCGCGGCGCTCACCGCGCTCTTCGGCGCCGTCGGTTACCTGATCGGCGGCCAGACCGGCATTCTGATCGCGCTCGCGATCGCTGCCGCCACCAACCTCTTCGCCTACTGGAACTCGGACCGGCTGGCGCTTTCGGCGCACAATGCGGTCGAGGTCGACGAGCGCACCGCGCCCGAGCTCGTGCGGCTCGTCGCCGAGCTCGCCCGCCGCGCCGGGCTGCCGATGCCGCGCGTCTACCTTCTCGAGGAGGCGCAGCCGAACGCCTTTGCGACCGGGCGCAACCCGGAGCATTCCGCCGTCGCCGTCACGACAGGCTTGGTGCAGTTCCTCAGCCGCGACGAGCTCGCCGGCGTGATCGCGCACGAGCTCGCCCACATCAAGAACCGCGACACGCTGACGATGACGGTCGCGGCGACGGTTGCCGGCGCGATCTCCTCGATCGCCCAGTTCGGCTTCCTGTTCGGCGGGCGCGGCGACAACCGCCCGCACCCCGTGATGGGGCTCGCCATGGTGATCCTCGCACCGCTCGCCGCGATGATCATCCAGATGGCGATCAGCCGCTCGCGCGAATACGTCGCCGATCGCCTCGGCGCCGAGATCGCGGGCGAGCCGCTGGCGCTCGCGCAGGCGCTCGCCAAGATCGACAACGCGGCGCACCAGATCCCGAACGAGCAGGCCGAAAGCCATCCTGCGACGGCGCCGCTGTTCATCGTCAACCCGCTCTCCGGCATGGGCATGGACAACCTCTTCTCGACCCATCCCTCGACCGAGAACCGCATCGCCGCGCTCGAGGCTCTGGCGCGCCAGAGCGGCAACTTCCGGCAGCCCTCGGGCTTCTTCGAGCAGGCCGGCGCGAGCCCCTGGGCCGGCCGGCGCCGCGGCCCCTGGAGCTAGCGGTTGGCGAAATCCGCGCGGGCCCGGCAACCGCGGCCCGACGATCGCGAAGAGCCCGCCGGCCTGCCGGCGCGGCGCCTCGCCTGGGACATCGTCGACGAGGTCATGCGCAGCGGCCGGGCGCTCGACGAGGTGTTCGAGCGCGCCGCCCGCGCGGCCGCTCTCGAGGCCCGCGACGAGGCGCTGGCGCGCGCCATCGCGGTCGTCGCCTTCCGCCGCTTCGGCACCATCCGCCGGGCGCTCGTCGAGCGCATGGCGAGGGGCCTGCCAAAGGGCGAGCGCGTGCTGGCGCTGCTTGCGACCGCTGCCGCGCAGGTGCTCTTCCTCGACGTGCCGGACCACGCCGCCGTCGATGTCACGGTCCGCCTCGCCCAGAGCGAGGGTCCGTCGCGGCACCTCGCCGGCCTCGCCAACGCCGTGGTCCGCCGCCTCGCCCGCGAGCGCGACGCCATCCTGGCAGACGCCGACGCCCTTGAGGTCGACACGCCGGAATGGCTCGCGGCGCGCTGGCGCGCCGCCTATGGCGACGCCGCGCCGGCCATCGCCGAAGCGCATCGGCGCGGCGGCGCGATCGATCTCACGGCGCGCGCGGATCCGGCGGACTGGGCCGAGCGCCTCGGCGCGACGCTGCTCGCGACCGGGACGCTGCGCCTCAACGACCGATCCGCGATCCGCGAGCTGCCGGGCTACGCCGAGGGCGCCTGGTGGGTGCAGGACGCAGCGGCGGCGCTGCCGGCGCGCCTCCTGGAGGTGCGGCCCGGCGAGCGCGTCGCCGACCTCTGCGCCGCGCCCGGCGGCAAGACGGCGCAGCTCGCGAGCGCCGGCGCCACGGTGCTCGCGGTCGATCGCTCCCGGCATCGGCTCAAGCGCCTGGCCGAGAACATGGCCCGCCTGCGTCTCGCGGTCGAAACCAAGGTCACGGACGCGCTGACGCTCGAGGCCGAACCCTTCGACGCCGTCCTCCTCGACGCGCCGTGCTCGGCGACCGGCACCATCCGCCGTCATCCGGACGTGCCATGGACGAAGCACGAGGCGGACCTTGCGAAGCTTGTCGACCTGCAGGCGCGGCTCCTCGACAAGGCGGCGGCGTTGACGCGGCCCGGCGGGCGCCTCATCTACTGCACCTGCTCGCTCGAGCCGGAGGAGGGCGAGCGCCAGGCCGAGAGCTTCCTCGCCCGCAACCCCGCCTTCGCGCGCGTGCCGGTCGGGGGCGACGAGCTGCCCGGCCTCGAAGAGGCGATCACGCCCAGCGGCGACGTGCGCACGCTGCCGCACCAGGGCGGCGTGGCGCTCGGGGCGAGCGGCCTCGACGGCTTCTTCATCGCCCGCTTCTCGCGTCGCGGCCCCTGACCGGGCATGATCCGGTTAAGGCGGCGTTAACCAACAACGCCCATCGCAATGCGAGCGACGCCGCGGGCGGCGGAAGGGAGCGGGCGTGAAGTGGGGGCCTGACCGTTGGCGACTCTACGGCCTCGCCCTGCGGGAGGCGGGACGCGCGACGCTCGCTTCGGTTGCGGTTGCGCCGCGCATCCTCTCGCCTTCGGCGAAGCGGGTCCTGATCGCGCCGCAGGATCTGCGCACGAGCGATCCGACCATCGCGAGCGACGTCTATGCCGGCTGTTTCGTCTTCGCCGGCCGGGCGGTCTCGACCGGCGGCCACTCGCCGTTCGCCTGCGATCCGCCGAGCCGCGCCTGGGCCGAGGCGCTCTACGGCTTCGGCTGGCTGCGCCACCTGCGCGCCGCCGAGACGGCGCTCGCCCGGGCGAACGGCCGCGCCCTCGTCGCCGAGTTCCTCGACGGGCGGCCCGCCGGCAGGCGCGTCGCCCGGTCGACGCCGGTGCTCGCCCGCCGCACCGTGTCCTTTCTCGCCCAGTCGCCGCTGCTCCTCGAAGGTGCCGACCACGACTTCTATCGCCGCTTCCTGCGCGCCATCGATGAGGCGGCGCGCGAGCTCGATCGCGACATGCGCTTCGCGAGCCAGCCGCTGCATCGGCTCACCGCCACGATCGCGCTCTGCTATGTCGGGCTCTGCTGCGAGGGGCTCGAAGCGCGGCTTCGGCGCACGACCGGCATCTTGGCACGCGAGCTCGACCGGCAGATCCTTCCCGACGGCGGCCATCGCAGCCGGAACCCGAAGGTCGCGATCGAGCTGCTGCTCGATCTCCTGCCGCTGCGCCAGAGCTATGCGGCGCGCAGCCTCGAGCCGCCGCAGGCGCTCACCGGCGCCATCGACCGCATGCTGCCGCTGTTGCGTCTCCTGCGGCTCGGGGACGGCGGCATCGCCCGGTTCAACGGCATGGGCCGCAGCGCCGCCGATGAGCTCGCGACCCTCCTCACCTATGAGGGCGCCCGCGGCCGGCCGATGCGGCGCGCGCCGCATTCCGGCTACGAGCGGCTCGAGGCCGGCGAGACCGTGCTGGTCGCCGATGTCGGCCCGGCGCCGGCGGTTGCGGACGCGCCTGAGGCCCATGCCGGCTGCCTCTCGTTCGAGCTGTCGAGCGCGGCGCAGGCGATCATCGTCAACTGCGGCGCGGCCCGCGGCGCAGGCGATGAGGCCGGGCTTGCCGCGCGCTCGACGGCGGCCCATTCGACGGCGACGATCGGCGAGGTCTCCTCGGGCCGGTTCCTGACGCGCCAGGGCGCCTGGCCCGAGCGCCTGATCGCGGCATGGCTCATCGGCCGCCTCGGCCCGGCGCTGAGGCGCGGCCCGGCGGCTGTCGTCGTCGAGCGGGAGGATGAGGCCGACGACAAGGCGCAGATCCTGCGCGCCAGCCATGACGGATACCGCGAGCTCGGGCTCGGCCACGCGCGGCGCTGGCGGCTGTCGGGACGCGGCGACCGCCTCGACGGCGAGGATGCGTTCACGCGCACCGGCACGGACGGCGGCGCCGAGCCGGCGACGATCCGGTTTCATCTCGCCCCCGGCGTGCGGGCGAGCCGGATCGCGGCCGGCGGCGTGCTTCTCGCGCTGCCGAGCGGCGAGGCTTGGCAGTTCAGCGCCGAGCGGCTCCGGCCGGAGCTCGAGGACAGCGCCTTCTTCGCCGCCGCCGAAGGCATGCGCCGCACGACGCAGATCGTGCTGCGGCTCGACACCGCGGCGACCGCCACGGTGCGATGGCGCTTCGAGCGCGTGCCGCCGGCGCCGGCGCGGGAGGCTGGGCGCAAGAGTGCCGCGGAGCCGCCGCCGCTGCCGTGAGCCGTAAGGCGGGCGCGCCCGCGCCGCGCCTTGACCCCCCGGGTCGAAAATGGTCGAAAGCGCCCGCACAAAGGGGGCCCGATGACCGCGGCGGACGAGCGACTGCAAGCCTTCAAGACTATCCTGGCGAGCCTGCGCGAGCGCGTCGGCCTGCCGCTCGGCTTCGTGCTGTGGGACGGCTCGACCGTGCCGGCGGACCTCGCGCCGGACGCGCTCGCCATCGTCTTCGCCGACGAGGGCGCGATTGCCGGGCTCGTGCGCCGTCCGCGGCTCGATACGCTGTCGAACCTCTGGGTGTCGAAGCGCGTCGACATCCGCAACGGCACGCTGTTCGACCTCGCCGACGCCCGCCCGACCAACAAGGTGCGCACCCGGGACTTCTGGAAGACGCTCGACAAATGGGCGCTCGCGAAGCTGGCGTGGAAGTTCTGGCGCACCGACCGCGGCGGACCGTGGCCGCTGGAGGCGATCCCGACCGAGCAGCCATCGAGCGGCGACCCGGGCGAGAACAAGCAGAACATCGCCTATCACTACGACGTCTCGAACGCCTTCTACGCGCTCTGGCTCGACGACGAGATGGTCTACACCTGCGCCTACTGCACGGACTGGAACAACGACATCGACCGGATGCAGCAGGACAAGCTCGAGATCATCTGCCGCAAGCTGCGCCTCAAGCCCGGCGAGACGCTCCTCGACGTCGGCTGCGGCTGGGGGGCGCTGTCCTGCTACGCGGCCCAGCATTACGGCGTCACCGCCTACGGCGTCACGCTGTCAGAGCATCAGGTCGCCTACGCCCAGGAGAAGATCAAGCGCCTCGGCCTCGAGGGCAAGGTCAGGATCGAGCTCAAGGACTACTCGACGGTCGAGGGCCAGTTCGACAAGGTGGCGGCGATCGGCATCCAGGAGCACATCGGCTGGAACAACTACCCGAAATACTACGCGACCATCAAACGCGTGCTGAAGCGCGACGGCTTCTTCCTCCACCACGCCATCACCCGTCCGGCGAAGCGCACCGACAAGGTGTTCCTGAAGAAACGGCCCGAGTTCGCGATCCTGACCCGCTACATCTTCCCGGGCGGCGAGCTCGACCACATCGGCAACACGGTCCAGAGCCTCGAGCGCAACGGCTTCGAGGTCCACGACGTCGAGGGCTGGCGCGAGCACTACCAGCGCACCTGCCGGCTCTGGCACGACCGCCTGCTCGCGAACTACGACAAGGCGGTCGCCGAGGTCGGCGAGGTCAAGACGCGGATGTGGCTCGTGTATCTGGCCGGCTGCTCGATCGCCTTCGAGCGCAGCGGCGTCGGCCTCTACCAGACGCTGTCGACGCGGCGCAAGCGCGGCCCCTCGGGCCTGCCGCCGACGCGGGCCGACTTGTACCGCTGAGGCTGCCGACGACGCGCAAACCGGCGCCGAAGAACACCGGGAACATCGCGCCGAATACGAAAACGACGTCTCGAACTGCGGGAACTGGTCGACGCAGGGCTCTGGGCGCGCCTTCCCCTCCCCCCTGCGGGGAGGGCCGACTCGGGGCGAAGCCCCGAGCGGGGTGGGGGTCGGGACCCAAGCTCGCCGAAGACGATAGGGAGCTGGCACCGGGCGGCATATCAAAGCGGCTGGCGTCGAGACCCGGCCATTCGACCCCCACCCCGCTCGGCCTTCGGCCGAGTCGGCCCTCCCCGCAAGGGGGAGGGAAGGGCGCGCGCCTACCGCGATGCGCACCCTCTCTCGCCGGAGCGATCGAGCTAGCGCGTCACCACCACCGGCGTGCCGACGCTGACGCGGTCGAACAGGTCGGCGATGTCGTGGTTGTGCATGCGGATGCAGCCGTAGCTCGCATAGGTGCCGATCGAGCCCGGCCGGTTGGTGCCGTGGATGGCGTATTCGCCGCCCGAGAGCGTCAGCGCTGCGACGCCCATCGGGTTGCTCGGCGAGCCGCCGGCGATGACGTTCGGCAGGCGCGGGTTGTCGCGCTTGACTTCCGCCGGCGGCGACCACGCCGGCCGGACGTGCTTGCCGTCGACGGCGCGCTGCCCGAACCACTGCTTGCCGGGCCGACCGACGGCGACCGGGTAGCGCAGCGCGGCGCCGTTGCCGAGGACGAGATACAGGCGGCGTTCGCCGGTCCTCACCACGACCGTGCCGGGCCGCACGCCGGCCTCGAACGCGACCATCTCACGGGCGTCCGCCGCCGCAGCAGTGCACGCCATCACGGACGCAAGAAGGGCGACCCGTCGACTCCGCTTGAACATTCCCTGTGGTCCTCTTTACGCGTGACCGTTACAGGGAGAACTATACAGCGGCGCCGAAGATCCGGGTGAAGATCCTTAAGTAATGGTGAATGCGGGTGCGCGCGTACTTAAGGTTAACCTCAGATCACCGGGTCCCATCCGAGGAGCCGGTCGGACGCCGCCGCGGCGGCGGCGCCGGGGCGCGGACGGCGTGTGGTGATGCGGGCATACAGCGCCTTCACGGTGCGGCTCGCCGTCGTCTCGCACAGGAACGGCAGGAAGGCGTGCACGAGCGCCGCGCCGGCCGCGACCGCAAGCGGCGCCGCAAAGCTCAGCGCCACCCGCATGTGCTCGACATAGCTCTCGCCGACAGCGTCCGGATGCGCAGTGAAGAGGCGCCGCAAGGTCATTTCGAAGGGCTCCGCATGGCGATTCGCTCGCGAGCCTTATTGGTCCGTCGTTGCGGCAGGATTGCGTCGCCGACCGCGCCTGAACGGAGACCTCTGCGAAAAGAATTCGGCGCCGCTTCGCGGCGGAGTCTTGCGCTGGGTCCCGGGTCGCATTCCGCTTTCGCTGCATGCGCCCGGGAAAGCAGCGGATGGAATTGGCGCTCGGTCTCTCAACAGCGCTTTCCCGGACGCCTGCAACGCAGCGAAGCGGAGTGGAAGGC
>DAINQO010000130.1:0-9364 GCA_036742625.1 Microvirga sp. | reverse complement strand
CCCATGGAACGCCGCACCTTTCTGACCGGAACCGCCGCGGCGGCGCTCGCCGCCGGGATCATGCCGGCGGCGAAGGGCCAGCCCGCCGGCGCGCCGGAGAAGGCGAAGCTGCTCCTCGGCGTCGGCGGCAAGCCGCTGCTCTACTACCTGCCGCTGACCATCGCCGAGCGGCGCGGGCTGTTCAAGGAGGAGGGGCTCGAGGTCGAGATCAACGACCTCGCCGGCGGCGCGCGCTCGCTGCAGTCGCTCGTCGGCGGCTCGGTCGACGTCGTCACCGGCGCCTACGAGCACACCATCCGCATGCAGGCGAAAGGCCAGGACATCCGCGCCGTGATCGAGCTCGGGCGCTTCCCGGCGATCGTCGTCGCGGTCCGCAAGGAGAAGGCGGCGCAGTTCAAGTCGGCGGCCGACCTGAAAGGGGCGAAGATCGGCGTCACGGCGCCCGGCTCCTCGACCGCGCTGCTGGCGCAGTACGCCATGGTGAAGGCGGGGCTCAAAGCCACCGATGCGGCGATCATCGGCGTCGGCGGCGGCGCCAGCGCCGTCGCGGCGATGAAGAAGGGCGAGATCGACGCGATCTCGCATCTCGATCCGGTGATCGCCAAGCTCGAGGCCGACGGCGACATCCAGGTCCTGATCGACACCCGCACCGAGAGCGGCACGCGCGCCCTGTTCGGCGGCTCGAACCCGGCGGCGGTGCTCTACACGAAGCAGGACTTCATCGAGAAGAATCCGAACACGACGCAGCGTCTCGTCAACGCCTTCATGAAGGCGCTGAAGTGGATCGAGAGCGCCACGCCGGAGCAGATCGCCGATTCGGTGCCGCCCGAATATCATCTCGGCGACAAGGCGCTCTATCTCAAGGCGGTGGCGAACTCGAAGGAGAGCTACTCGCGCAACGGCGTCGTCAGCCCCGAGGGCATGGCGAGCACGCTCGACATGCTGAGGACCCTCGATCCCGAGCTCCAGGGCGCCAAGGTCGATGTCGCGAAGACCTTCGACGACCGCTTCGTCAAGCGCGCTTCGGCTTAGCTCCGGGGGAGGGCCCTCCAACCCTCCTCATGCTGAGGCGCTCGCGGCAGCGCGAGCCTCGAAGCACGCACTCCGGTGGGGCGCTGCATCGGCAGGGTTGCGTCCTTCGAGGCCCGCTTCGCGGGCACCTCAGGATGAGGGTTCGGGAGAATGGCCAGATGAACGGCGGACGACGCGCATGAAGCTCTACCGCATCCTCACCGGTCCCGACGACGCGAGCTTCTGCCATCGCGTCTCGGAGGCGCTGAGCCAGGGCTGGGAGCTTCATGGCGACCCGGCCCTGACTTGGGACCCGGAGCAGAAGCGGGTCGTCTGCGGCCAGGCGATCGTCAAGGAGGTCGAGGGCCAGCGCTACCGCCCCGACATGAAGCTGTCGGAGCAGTAGCGGCTCACAGCCGCAGCCACGTCCCAAACCCGGTTCCGGGCGCGAGCATCAGGAACGCCCACAAGATCGCCGAGGTGACGTTGGCGATCTGGAACGGCGTCCGCGGCATCTCGAAAATGCCGGCGACGAGCGGCACGAAGGCGCGCGCCGGCCCGAAGAAGCGGCCGAGAAAGATCGCCCAGACGCCGTATTTCTTCGTGAACGCCTCGCCCTTGGCGATCAGGCTCTGGTGGTTCCGGAGCGGCCAGACGTGGTGCGCGCTGTCCTCGAGGTAGCGGCCGACCTCGTAGGAGAGCCAGTCGCCGAGCGCCGCGCCGATCGCCGCCCCGGCGCAGATCGGCCAGAAGCTCAAGCCCATGCCGCCAATCATGCCGCCGATGCCGAGCAGGATCACGGTCGCCGGCACGAACAGCGAAATCACCGCCAGCGATTCGCAGAAGGCGAGCGCCGCGACGACGAGCGGCGCCCAGGCCTGATGCTCGCGCACGAACGCGACGACGGCGATCTTGAGAGCTTCGATGTCCATGGGACGTCCGGGCGGGAGGCCCTTGTGGCGGTGGGCCGACGGTTTGGCAAGCCGCGGCACCTGCGCTAACGCGCCGTCATGAACATCCTCTCGATCCAGTCGCACGTGGCCTACGGCCATGTCGGCAACGCCGCCGCCGTGTTCCCGATGCAGCGGCTCGGCGTCGAGGTGTGGCCGATCCACACCGTGCAGTTCTCGAACCACACCGGCTACGGCGCCTGGACGGGACGCGTATTCGATGGCGCGGCGATCGCCGAGCTCGTCGAGGGCATCGCCCACCGCGGCGTGCTCGCGCAATGCGACGGCGTGCTCTCGGGCTATATGGGATCGGCCGAGATCGGCGCCGCGATCCTTGCTGCCGTCGCCCGGCTGCGCGAGGCGAACCCCGGCGCGCTCTATTGCTGCGACCCGGTCATCGGCGACGTCGGCCGCGGCGTGTTCGTGCGGCCGGGCATCCCCGAGTTCATGCGCGACGAGGCGCTGCCGGCCGCCGACATCGTCACCCCGAACCAGTTCGAGCTCGATTTCCTCTCCGGCCTTGCAACCGGAACGCTTGCCCAGGCGAAGGAGGCGGTTGCCGCCGTGCAGCGGCTCGGCCCTCGCGTCGTGCTCGTGACCTCGCTCCACACCGCCGAGACGCCGGAAGACGCGATCGACCTCCTCGCTGGCGAGGGCGGCGCCTTCTGGCGCCTGCGCACGCCGCGGCTGTCGCTCGAGGTTAACGGCGCCGGCGATGCCATCGCGGCCCTGTTCCTGGTGCACTACGCCCGCAGCCGCTCGGCAGCGCAGGCGCTCGGCGAGGCCGCCGCCTCGGTCTACGGCCTCCTCAGGCGCACCGCGGCGGCGGGCTCGCGCGAGATCCTCCTCGTCGCGGCGCAGGACGAGCTTGTCTCGCCGACGCAGCGTTTCGCCGTCGAGCGCGTTTGAACCTCATGCGCCTTCGCATCGCGACCTTCAACGTCGAGAACCTCGCCTCGCGCCACAGCTTCGGCCCGCGCGAGCGGCCGGAGACCGCGCCGGCGCTGTTGCTGTTCGACTTCCCGCAGGCCGAGACCCGCGAGCAGGTCGAAGCCTCGGTCGCGGTCGCGATCGAGGACGACAAGCGCGAGCTCACCGCGCTTGCCATCGCCGAGACGCGGGCCGACATCATCGCGCTACAGGAGGTCGACAACCTGAGCGTCTTGAGCGCCTTCTTCGCGAACTACGTGCATCGCATCTCGGACATCCGCTACGGCCATTTCAAGCTCGTCGACGGCAACGACCCGCGCGGCATCGACGTCGCGTTCGCGGCGCGAAAGAGCCTCGTCGCGGCCGACAAGGTCGTCGTCACCTCGCATCACGAGGCGAGCTTCGCCGAGCTCGGCTGCTACGACGAGGCGCTGAAGGGGCTCGGGATCGAGCCCAGCGACCGCGTCTTCAACCGCGACTGCCTCGAGGTCGCGCTCGATCTCGGCGAGGCGCGGCTGACGCTCTATCTCTGCCATTTCAAGGCCGTCACCGCGACCGGCCGGACCGCCGGACGGGACGGCACGCTGGCGTTGCGCCAGGCCGAGGCCAAGGCGGTGCGGCGCCTGATCGAGAACCGGTTCGGCAAGAGCTGGCGCGACGCGAACTGGATCGTCGCCGGCGATCTCAACGACTTTCGCGCCCGCATCTTGGCCGGCGGCGGCATCGAGGCGGCGACGCCGTCGAGCTTCGACGCGCTGCTCGGGGATTTTGCGGTCGACCCCGCCGAGGCGCTGCCCGCCGCCGAGCGCTGGACAAGCTTCCACCGCCGGGCTGCCGACGACGGCGCCGCGGTCCGCGAGGAGCACGTGCAGCTCGACTACATCCTGGTCTCGCCGGCGATCGCCAAGGCCGATCCGGCGCCGAGGATCGAGATCGTCCGGCGCGGGCTGCCCTACCGCGTGCCGCTCGATCCGGCGGCGCCCGACCGCTCGATCGCCTTCCTCGCGACGAGAGCCGACCGCTACCCCCGCGTCGGCTGGGACCGCCCGAAAGCCAGCGACCACTGCCCAATGGTGGTCGAAATCGATTTGCCGACCTCCCCCAGAGGAGACCCCCGCGAAAGGTGAGATTCGGCGCCGCTTCGCGGCAGCTTGTTGCGCTGGGTCCCGGATAGCCTTTCACTGCGCTTCGCTCCGTTACAGGCTTCCGGGAAAGCGCGGTTGAGAGTTTGGGCGCAGCTCTCTCCACGGCTTTCCCGGGCGCATGCAGCGACAGCGGAATGCGACCCGGGACCCAGCGCAAGACTCCGCCGCGAAGCGGCGCCGAACTCATTTCGCAGAGGTCTCCAGAGGGCGAGATTCTGCCCTCGCGCAGGCGCGGGGAGGGCGACGCCGAGGTGAGGGGTTACGGCCGAGCCGGTTAGACTGTAGTTCCTCACCGGGACGGCTATCGCCGTGTCGGCCTCTCCCGCCCGGAGAGGTGGCCGCCAGGAGGCCCCATGCCCCGCCGCTTCGTCACCCTCGACGTGTTCACCGATCGGGCGCTTGCCGGCAACCCGCTCGCCGTGGTGCTCGATGCCGAAGGGCTCGACACGGCGGCGATGCAGGCGATCGCCGGCGAGTTCAACCTCTCCGAGACCGTGTTCGTGCTGCCGCCCGACGAGGCGCGGCACCGCGCCCGCCTGCGCATCTTCACGCCCGGCCGCGAGCTGCCCTTCGCCGGCCATCCGACGGTCGGGACGGCGGTGCTGCTGGCGCTGCGGGATCGCCGCGGCGAGCCGGGTGCGGTCGCCTTCGGGCTCGAGGAGACCGTCGGCGTGGTACCCTGCGTCGTCGAGGTCGAGGGCGAGGGCAGGGGCCATGCCCGCTTCAAGGCGCCGCGCCTGCCCGAAATCTGGGGCGAGGGCCGCGATCCGGCCGAGATCGCCTGGGCGCTCGGCATCGATCCGCGCGAGATCGGCTTCGACCGGCACGCGCCGAGCCGGCATTCCGCCGGCATCGCCTTCGACTACATCCCGGTCGCGAGCCTCGACGCTGTCGGCCGCGCCCGTCCGAGCGCCGACGCCTTCCGCAAGGCGTTCGGCGGCGAGCATCAGTCGGTCTTCGTCTACACGCGGCAGACGATCCATGCCGGCCATCATTTCCACGCCCGCATGTTCGCCCCGAGCTTCGGCATCCCCGAGGACCCGGCGACGGGCTCGGCCGCCGCGGCTTTCGCCGGCGTGCTGATGCAGTTCGAGCCGCTCGGCGACGGCGAGCACGACTTCATCATCGAGCAGGGCTACGAGATGGGCCGCCCGAGCGACATCGCCCTCCAGCTCGTCATCGAACGCGGGCGCCTGGCGTCGGTCGAGATCGGCGGCGCCGCCGTCCTGGTCAGCGAGGGAACGCTCCGGCTGTGACCGCCGCAGCGGACGTAGCGGTGATGCCGCTGGCGGCGCTCGAGGCCCATCGTCTCGACGAGACCTGGCCCTGGGCGGAAGACAACCGCGATCTCATCGTTGCGCATTGGCACCGGCTGACCGGCGCCAACCCGGCGCTTTTCAACGGCCGCGTCCTCATCCGGCGCCGGCAGACGCTCGCCGAGGGCCGCCTGTCGCTCGGCTATGTCGAGACCGACTACGCGAGCTTCATCGCCTTCCGCGACCTCGGCTTCCCCGACCCGACGAGCGGCAACAGCTTCGCCCTCGCGGCGCTGCGGTCGAGCGACGGCGCCTTCATTCTCGGCCGCATGGCCGACCACACGGCAAACCCCGGCAAGGTCTATTTCCCGGCCGGCACGCCCGATCCCGACGACGTCCTCGCCGACGGCACCGTCGATCTTGCTGGCTCGGTGCTGCGCGAGCTTGAGGAGGAGACCGGCATCCGCGGCGACGAGGTCGAGGCGACCGACCGCTGGGTCGCGACCTTCGCCGGCGCCCGCACGGCGCTGATGCGCGAGGTCAGGGCACCGCTCGCGGCCGACGAGATCCGCGCCCGCGTCCGCCGCTTCCTCGCCCGCGAGACCCGCCCGGAGCTGTCGGACATCTGCCTCGTCCGGACGGTCGCCGACATCGACGCCGAGGCGATGCCGCCGTTCATGCAGGCCTACCTCAGGTTCGCGCTGGGCTGAGGGTGCTCATGATTGGCTGCATGGATCCATGGAAGGGTTTCCATGGCATCCATCCAACACGCGTGCATGATCGATCCACGGGCGGCCATCACCGGCGCTGATAATGGCTCTTCTTCAACGTTGGTGATGCTTCGGGCGCGTCCGATCGGCGGCGTGAATGCAACCGGCCGGCTCAGCGATAGCCGAAGCGCGCCTTTGTGGCGGCGATCATCCGGACCGCTTCGGCGTCGCGCCCGGCGCCGCAGGCCGAGGCCGCCTGGTCGATCTCGGCCGTGATCCGCGCATGCACCGCCTTGGCGACGTGACCCGTCGCAAGGTCGTTGTCCATGACGGCGCGGTAGCGAGAGACCTCGCCCGCGCAGCCGCTTCCGGGCGGCAGCGCGAAGCCCGACGGCGTCACGCCCGACACCGAGGCCGAGGCGGCGGGCGCCGGCGGCGGCGCGGCAGTCTGCGTGCACGCCGCGGCGGCAACGAGGGCGGCCGCGGCAAGCGCGGCCCGGAGGCGGTGCGGCATCGGCAAGTCGCGGTCAGTCGATCTCGAAGACATTGCCGGATTCGGAGATCGGGGTCGCCCGGATCACCAGGTACTCGTCGATGAGCTCGACGCTGAGATTGAGGCTCTGCCCCTGGCGGCGGCTCGCGACCGTCGCGACCGCGGCGCGGCCGGGCAGGCGGTCGATCAGGCAGTCCCAGACATCGTCGCGGGCAAAGACCGCGGTTGAGCGCAGGAGCAGGTTGCCGGTGGCGTGCTCGGCGATGCCGGTGATCTGGCTCGCCTGATGGTTCTGGGCGACGATCCAGGCATCGACGATCCGGCCGCGGTCGTCCTTGATCGGCGTCGCGATCAGCGTGCTCGACAGCGAGTGATCGAAGGCCGCCCGGAAGATCGCCGACTTGTCGGCGAGGAGGTGGCAGAAGACGAGGAGCGCGACCCGCTGGTCCTTGCGCCCGAGGCGCAGCGGCAGGCACAGCCGGCCCCAGAGCACGACCTCGTGCATGAAGTCGGCGAAGGAATGGAAATAGGCCGGCGTGAACTCGTTGCAGCTGCGGTCGTAGACCGAGAGCACGTTCGCCCGGATGCGGGTGCGCAGCTGCGACATGGCCATGCCCTGCATCGAGAAGCCGATGCGGTCGCGCAGCGCCTTGCCGTGGTGCAGGTAGACGTAATCCGGGTCGCTCTTGAGGAACAGGATCGAGCTGTCGGCGAACTCGTCGGGGTCGTGCCAGAAATCGGCGAGCGTCGGGTCGCGATCGTCCTTGATCTGCACCCAGCGCGCCATCAGCGCCTGGACGCCAGGGTTCGAGACCACGCTCGGCACGGTTTCGCCGAACCAGCTCTTGACCTGGTAGTCCATGATATGATCGAGGCGGGTTGCCCAGTCGGCCATTCGCAATCAGCTTTTCGTTTGCGCCCGGACAACACTTGTCAGGGCCCCCGCGTTATGGATACAAGGTCTTACCGTCTCGATAAAGTAGCAGACGTGTGAAGAGGATCTGGGCCGGAATGGCTTACGGCTCCGCTTGCGCCCTGAATGCGACGCCGCCCGCGGCGGCCTGCGCGCGCGCGCTCCTCCTCGGCCTCCTTCTTATCCGCCCCTGAGGGCCGGCCGGGCGCACGCCTGGGCACTCAGGGGTCGCCATCCGGTTTTTCGAACCCTGAGCGCCCCGACGAGCGGCGCCGAGAAGGATTGATAGCGATGACCATTCAACCGAGCCCCGGGTCCGACAAGGACCGCGTCCTGATCTTCGACACCACGCTGCGCGACGGCGAGCAGTGCCCCGGCGCCACCATGACGCTGGAGGAGAAGATCGAGATCGCCGGCCTCCTCGACAAGATGGGGGTCGACATCATCGAGGCGGGCTTCCCGATCGCCTCGAACGGCGACTTCGAGGCCGTGACCGAGATCGCCAAGCGCGTCGAGAAGGCGACCGTCGCCGGGCTCGCGCGGGCCGGCATGAAGGACATCGACCGGGCCGGCGAGGCGGTGCGCCACGCGCGAAAGCCCCGCATCCACACCTTCCTGTCCACCTCGCCGGTGCACATGAAGTACAAGCTGCAGAAGGAGCCGGACGAGGTCCTCGAGATGGTCATCGCCTCGGTGACGCGGGCCCGCAACCTCGTCGAGGACGTCGAGTGGTCGGCCGAGGACGGCACCCGGACCGAGCACGACTTCCTGTGCCGCTGCGTCGAGGCGGCGATCAAGGCCGGGGCGACGACGATCAACATCCCCGACACGGTCGGCTACACGGTGCCGGAGGAGTATTTCGCGCTGATCAAGATGCTGCGCGAGCGGGTGCCGAACGCCGGCGAGGCGATCTTCTCGGTGCACTGCCACAACGACCTCGGCATGGCGGTCGCGAACTCGCTCGCCGGGGTCGCCGCCGGCGCGCGGCAGATCGAGTGCACCGTCAACGGCATCGGCGAGCGCGCCGGCAACGCCGCCTTGGAGGAGCTCGTCATGGCGATCAGGACCCGCCGCGACGTGCTGCCGTTCCACACCGGCATCGACGCGGCGATGCTGATGCGGGCCTCGAAGGTGGTCGCCAACGCGACCTCCTTCCCGGTCCAGTACAACAAGGCGATCGTCGGCCGGAACGCCTTCGCCCACGAGAGCGGCATCCACCAGGACGGGATGCTGAAGCATACCCAGACCTACGAGATCATGACGCCGGAATCGGTCGGGGTGTCGAAGACCTCGCTCGTGATGGGCAAGCACTCCGGCCGCAACGCCTTCCGGTCGAAGCTCGAGGAGATGGGCTACCGCCTGTCGGACAACCAGTTCGAGGACGCCTTCGTGCGCTTCAAGGATCTCGCTGATCGAAAGAAGCACGTCTATGACGAGGACATCGAGGCGCTCGTCGACGAACGCATCGCGACGGCGCACGACCGCATCAAGCTCGTCTCGCTCACGGTCATCGCCGGCACGCGCGGGCCGCAGCGGGCGACCATGCGCCTCGACGTCGGCGGCACCCCGATGCTGGAGGAGGCCGAGGGCAACGGCCCGGTCGACGCCGTGTTCAACGCCATCAAGGCCCTCGTCCCGCACGAGGCGGTGCTCGAGCTCTACCAGGTGCACGCGGTGACGCAGGGGACGGATGCCCAGGCCGAGGTGTCGGTCCGCCTATCCGCGGATGGCCGCAGCGTGACCGCCCGCGGTGCCGACCCGGACACGCTCGTCGCTTCGGCGAAGGCCTATCTCGCGGCGCTGAACAAGCTGATCGCCCGCGGCGAGCGCATGCACGCCCAGCACGCGGCGGAATAGACGGACTTACTGCAGTCCGACGGATGGCGTCGGGGTCTCGCTCAGGCCCGGACGCGCCGCGGCGAGCACGGTTCTGATCTCGTGCAGCACGGCGTGGCC
>DAINQO010000129.1:0-9507 GCA_036742625.1 Microvirga sp. | reverse complement strand
CCTATGACGACCAGGTCTATGTCGACGACCGCACCATCGACAGCCACATCAAGCGGCTGCGCAAGAAGTTCAAGGTCGTCGACAACGCCTTCGACATGATCGAGACCCTCTACGGCGTCGGCTACCGCTTCAAGGAAAGCTAAAGCATGATCCCGAAAAGTGGCTACCGGTTTTCGGAAAGGATCATGCTCAAACGAGGAGGTAGAGCGGGATGACGACTCGACGAGACGTCATCGCGCTCTAAAGGCGGCGCGAGCCCTTTCATGGACGCGACCACGCCCGCCGACATCCCGCTGCGCAGCCCGCGCCGGCGGCGCATGCGGCGCCTGCGCCTCCTCACCCGCGTCCGGGCGATGTGGCGCCTGCTCGTGCAGCGCGCCTCCTCGAGCCTCACGCGCCGCATCGTGGTGCTCAACCTCGCCGGCCTCGTCGCCCTCCTCGTCGGCTTCCTCTACCTCAACCAGTTCCGCCAGGGCCTGATCGAGGCCCGCGTCCAGAGCCTCCTGACGCAGAGCGAGATCATCGCCGGCGCCATCGCCGCCTCGGCGACGGTCGATTCCGACACCATCAACATCGACCCCGACCGGCTGCTGCAGATGCAGGCCGGCGAGAGCTCCCCGCTCGGCGAGGAGGCGCTGTCGCCGCTCGAGTTCTCGCTCAACCCCGAGCGCGTCGCGCCGCTGCTGCGCCGCCTCGTCAGCCCGACGCGCACGCGGGCGCTGATCTACGACCGCGAGGGCGGCCTGCTGCTCGATTCGCGCAATCTCTACTCGCGCGGCGACGTCCTGCGCTTCGACCTGCCGCCGCTGCGCAAGAAGGACGAGAGCTTCGTCGAGCGCACCTGGTACAAGATCCGCGGCCTGTTCCAGAAGGATCGCCCGCCGCTCGAGGAGATCGGCCCGAGCGACGGCAAGACGCTGCCCGAGGTGCGCCAGGCGCTCGGCGGCGCCCGCGCCACCGTCGTGCGCCAGAACGCCCGCGGCGAGACCATCGTCTCGGTGGCGGTTCCGGTCCAGCGCTTCCGCTCGGTGCGCGGCGCGCTGCTGCTCTCGACGCAGGGCGGCGACATCGACAAGATCATCGCCTCCGAGCGTTTCGCCCTGCTGCAGGTCTTCCTCGTCGCGGCGCTCGTCATGATCGTGCTGTCGATGCTGCTCGCCGGCGCCATCGCCGGCCCGGTGCGGCGCCTCGCCGAGGCCGCCGAGCGGGTCCGCCGCGGCATCAAGGCGCGCGAGCAGATCCCGGATTTCACCGCCCGGTCGGACGAGATCGGGCATCTCTCCGGCGCCTTGCGCGAGATGACCCGCGCCCTCTACAGCCGCATCGACGCGATCGAGCGCTTCGCCGCCGACGTCGCCCACGAGCTCAAGAACCCGCTGACCTCGCTGCGCAGCGCCGTCGAGACGCTGCCGCTCGCCCGCAGCGACGAATCGCGCGGCCGCCTGCTCGCCATCGTCCAGCACGACGTCCGCCGCCTCGACCGGCTGATCAGCGACATCTCGGACGCCTCCCGCCTCGATGCCGAGCTTGCCCGCGCCGACGCCGAGCCGGTCGACATGGCGCGGCTGCTCGACGCCGTGGTGACGATCGCGAACGAGCGCCGGCGCGAGCACGATCCGCGCATCGCGCTCAAGGTCGAGCCGCATCCGATGGCCAAGGATGCGTTCTTCGTCTTCGGCCACGACAGCCGGCTGGCGCAGGTGTTCAGCAACCTCGTCGACAACGCCCGCTCGTTCTCGCCCGCCGACGGCACCGTGCGGGTTTCGCTCCGGCGCGGCCCCGGCGCGATCGAGGTCGTCGTCGACGACGACGGGCCGGGCATACCCCCGCACGCGCTCGAGCGCGTCTTCGAGCGCTTCTACACCGATCGGCCGGACCAGGGCTTCGGCCAGAACTCGGGCCTTGGCCTGTCGATCTCGCGCCAGATCGTCGAGGCGCACCGGGGCCACATCAAGGCCGAGAACCGGCTCGGGCCGCCGGGTCCCGACGGCGAGCCGCGGCGGCTCGGAGCGCGTTTCAGCGTCCGCCTGCCGCCGCTCGGCTAAAGCATGATCCCGAAAAGTGGCTACCGGCTTTCGGAAAAGATCATGCTCAAACAAGGAGGTAGAGCGGGATGACGACTCGACGAGAAGTCATCGCGCTCTAGACGGCGGATGCGGATCCACGCCACCTGCGTCGTGATCGGGGAGGCCGGGATCCTGATCCGCGGCGCCTCGGGCAGCGGCAAGTCGAGCCTCGCCGGCGCGCTCCTCGCCGGCGCCGCGCTCGCCGGGCGCTTCGGCCGGCTCGTCGGCGACGACCGGGTCGAGATCGCGGCCCTGAACGGGCGTCTCGTCGCCCGCCCGGTCAAGCCGATCGAGGGGCGCCTCGAGGTCCGGGGCCTCGGCATCGTCGGCTTGGCGCACGAGCCGGCCGCGGTCGTGCGGCTCGTCGTCGACTGTGCCGCCGAGGCGACGGCGCGGCTGCCGGAGGCGGCGGACGCCGTCGCGATCGTCGCCGGGATCGCTATTCCGCGGCTGGTCTCGCCCGCCGATGAGGGAATCGCCCAGCGGGTCCAGTGGCGCCTGAACGGGCTTTGCGACGCCGGAATGACACACCTATGAGCAATTCGTCGCATATGCCTTGCGCTTCGCTTCGCAGTGCACAAAATAGCGGCCCGCCCCGAAAGGGCGTTGGAACCTAAGCCATCATGATCGGAATGGTGCTCGTCACGCACGGGCAGCTCGCGACGGAGTTCAGGTCCGCTCTCGAGCATGTGGTCGGTCCGCAGACGCAGATCGAGACCATCACCATCGGCCCCGAGGACGATATGGAGTCGCGCCGCAAGGACATCGTCGCGGCGGTGAAGCGCGTCAACACCGGCGAGGGCGTGGTGGTGCTCACCGACATGTTCGGCGGCACGCCGTCGAACCTCGCCCTGTCGTGCATGAATGGCGGCTCGGTCGAGGTCGTCGCCGGCATCAACCTGCCGATGCTGATCAAGCTCGCGAGCGTCCGCGACGAGGAGCCCTTGGGGCAGGCGGTCCTCCACGCCCAGGAGGCCGGCCGCAAATACATCAACGTGGCGTCGCGCGTGCTCGCCGGAAAGTGAGCGCCTTTCTGGTCGACGGCGCCGAGGCGGAGGATTGCCCGCCGGCCTCCATTCCCGAAGGCGCGCTCGCCCGCGAGCTGCCGATCGTCAACCGCAAGGGCCTGCACGCCCGCGCCTCAGCGAAACTGGTGCAGACCGTCGAGCGCTTCGCCTCCGACGTTACCGTGACCCGCTGCGGGGAGACCGTCGGCGGGCGCTCGATCATGGGCATCCTGACGCTCGGCGCCGCGCAGGGCACGACCATCACCGTGACGGCGAAGGGCGAGGACGCCGAGGCCTGCCTCGAGGCGATCGCCGGGCTCGTCGCCGGGCGGTTCGGCGAGGATGAGTGACGGCAGGGAGCGCCCGGCCGCGGGCGACGCTCTCCTGATCATCGACATGCAGCGATTGGATGTTCCGCACTCCGGAGCGGTCGGCGCAGCTGCCCGTGCTCTGTGCCAACATCGCCAGCCTGATCGCGGTCTTCGAGGCGTCGGGGCTGCCGATCTTAATCCTTGCTGCCTCGGCCCGGAGGGGTGCGGCTTGGAAGCGAACCAGCTCCATGCCATATGGCCGGCATGACCAACTCAGTCCCTTACCCCTACAGCCTCGACGTTCACCCCTGCGACCGGCTCGCCGGCCATTTCCGTTGGACGATCCGCGACCGCGGCAAGTTGCTGGAGCGGGCGGAGCGCGCGTCCCCGACGGCCGACGAAGCCGAGCGGCACGGCATGAAAGCGGTCGAACGGATGCTGGTCGATTCCCGCCAACCGCGCGGAAGAGGCCGATAACCGCCGACCCCAAAGGCCGCTCAGCTTGAATGCGGCAGGTCGGCAAGCGGTCTTGCGCCTACGCGACGGCGTTGACTTCGAAGAGCACGCAGCCGCTCTCGTCCCGGACGACGATTTCGAAGTCCGAGGTCTGGTCGACACCTGACTCCGTGACCATCTCGACGGCGGCCGTCGTCGCTTCGGCGCGAGCGTCCGTGGCGCTCGCCAGGTGCAGGCCGTCGGGATCGCGTACGGTCACGCCGTCCCGGCGGATGTCGAAATAGTAGCGCGGCATTGAAGGCTCCAACGAACGCGAATTTCGCGGGTGCCCGGAGCTCGGCCGTGGGTTGTGTCGGTTCTGTGAACGCAGTGACGCGGCCGGCCGTGCCGGCGCGCGCGGTGCAGTTCGGCCGGCAGCTCGCCAATGGCTGCCTCTCCCGACCGATCCCTCCCCTCCTGTGGATTGCGTGGAAAGGGCGCAAAACAGGCGGACGAATCGCGGCGTTTCGGGGTCTACCGGCTCTCGAATAACGAATTGTCACGCTTGGCTTCCATGCTCCGGCTGGTTCGAGCGCGACCGCCGGAGCTGTCATGGCCGTTCACTTCTTCCACTGCACGGACGGATTCGACTTCGTCCTCGACCGGGTCGGCCAGAACACCCGGTCGCGGCAGGATCTCCACGTCGCCGCCTGCCTCGTCGCCAACCGCATGATGCGGGCGCTGCCGCCGGGCGCCGACTGGTCGAACTGGGTCGTCAGCGTCCAGAACCGCAAGGGCCGGATGGTCGACGTGATCCCGTTCCCGGTCGAGGCCCGGGCGGGCGCGCACCGCGAAGCCGCCTGAGGCCGGCTCGCCCGTTTGCGGCGCGGCAGCACCAAAGCCGCCACAATCCTGTGGTGGAAACGCCGCGATTCGAAGGCTTCGACGCGGGAAAACCCGCCGGAGTGAGGACCAGACCATGCCGCGTTCCCGGTACCGGCGCCCCGTGGCGCTTCTTGCCCGTCTCGCGCTCGCGGGAGCGGCTGCGGCCGCGCTCGCCCCGCCGGCGCTGGCGCAAGCCAATACCTGCCAGGACTTCGGCAAGACGCTCAACGAGCGCAAGGACATCGTCCAGAGGATCGGCGCGCTCGGCGGCAAGAACAAGAAGGTCGACGCCAAGACCGCCTGCGCGATGTTCAACACCCTCGTCGCGAACGGCGCCTCGGCGGTGAAATGGCTCGAAACGAACAAGGATTGGTGCCAGGTCCCCGACGCCTTCGTCGAGAACATCAAGAGCGATCACGCCCGCTCGGTCGAGATGCGCACCAACGCCTGCAAGGTCGCGGCCCAGCAGGCCGCGATGGAGAAGAAGGCCAAGGAAGCGGCCGGCGGCGGCGGCTCAGGCCTTCTCGGCGGCGGCGGCCTCACCGGCTCATACCGGATGCCGCAAGGCGCCCTGTGAGCGGCGGCATCGCCGAACCGCCGCAAAGCCTCCGCCCCGACCGCGCCGCCGACGCTCCCGACCGCTCCGTTCCGGACGCCGTCGCCCGCCATTGGGCCGACCGGCGCGCGCCGCTCGCGCTCAGGCCGTATCTGCGCCTCGCGCGCATCGAGCGGCCGATCGGCTGGTGGCTCCTGCTCCTGCCCTGCTGGTGGTCGGCGGCGCTCGCCGCCATCGCGGCCGGGAAGCCCTGGCCGGACCCGCTCCACTGCCTGCTGTTCTGGATCGGCGCGGTGGCGATGCGCGGCGCCGGCTCGACCTACAACGACATCGTCGACCGCAAGCTCGACGCCCGCGTCGAGCGCACCCGCTGGCGTCCGTTGCCGTCCGGCCAGGTGAGCGTCGGGCAGGCGCTCGCCTTCCTCGCCGCGCTTGCGCTCGTCGGCCTCGCGGTCCTCCTCCAGCTCAACCGCTTCGCGGTCGCGACCGGCCTCGCCTCGCTCCTGTGGGTGGCGCTCTACCCGTTCATGAAGCGCCTCATCTGGCTGCCGCAGATCGTGCTCGGGCTCGCCTTCGCCTGGGGCGGCCTCATGGGCTGGGCGGCGGCCTTCGCGAGCCTCGCCTGGCCGGCCGTCCTGGTCTACCTCGCGGCGGTCGCCTGGACCGTCGGCTACGATACCATCTACGCCCTACAGGACATCGAGGACGACGAGGTCGCCGGGATCAAATCCTCGGCCCGGCTGTTCGGCGAGCACGTTCGCGCCGCGGTCGCGACCTGCTACGGGCTTGCGCTCGCGCTCCTCCTCGGATCGCTGTGGCTCGTCAAGGCGGGGCCGGCGGCCTATTCGGGCGCGGCGGCATTCGCTGCCCATCTCGCCTGGCAGGTGCGCGAGATCGAGCCGCGCGACGGTGCTCGGGCGCTACGGCTGTTCCGGTCGAACCGCGATGCCGGGCTGATCCTCTTTGCCGGCCTGAGCCTCGACGCGTTCCTGCGCGCCGGCTGATCCATCGCGGGCGGTTAGCGCGCGATGACTTCTCGTCGAGTCGTCATCCCGCTCTACCTCTTTGTTTGAGCATGATCTTTTCCGAAAACCGGTAGCCACTTTTCGGGATCATGCTTTACGGGCACGCCCCGAGCTGGCGCGCGCAGACCTTCTCGACCCACCCGGTCCCGAGCTCGGTCTCGACCTCGACCCAGGAGCCGCGGCAGGCGATGAGCCGCTTCACCGCGATCCCGTCCGGGCCGAAGCCGACGCGCCGACCGCCGCTCTCGCTGCGGAACCCCGAGAGCGCCGCGACTGTCGCGGCCTCCCGCGCCGGCGCCTGCTTGAGCTCCTTTGCCGCGATCAGCGCCTTGACGCCGGCGGCCGGCACCCATCCGGTCGCCTTGACGACGCGATTGCGCACGCGCACGCCCTGGACCTCATCGGAATAGCCGGCCTCGGCAATCCGGAACCAGCCGTCGCGATACCCGGTCACGCTGACCGTGACCGAGACCTCGTCGAGGCCGATGCCGACCGGCGGCGGCAGGCGGCCGACGACCGTCGCGCCGGTATCGGGCGCCGCGCGCACCGGCTGGCCCTTCTGGTCGAGGTCGTTCGACCAGCCCTCGAAGCGGCATTCGACCGTGCCGTCGGCCGGCGGGCGCGGGGCTTGCGCCGCCGCGAGTCCGGCCCAGCCGATGAGCGCAAGCACCAGAAACAATCGCCGCATGCGACGCTCCCCGAGACCGAGACAGTGGCGTAACACGAAAAGCTGTTGCAAGACGGGCGCGGCTTCCGCCGAGACACCGATGGACGATCTCACCCTTGCCGCCGAATTCCCTGCCGCGACGCGCGACGCGTGGCTGCGGCTCGTCGAGGGCGTGCTGAAGGGCGCGGATTTCGAGAAGAAGCTCGTCGCGCGCAGCCATGACGGCCTGCGGATCGAGCCGCTCTACGAGAAAGCGGCGCCGGCGCCGCAGCCCGGCCGCGCGGCGTGTGGCCCGTGGCGCATCGCGCAGCGGATGGATCATCCCGACCCCGCCGCCGCCAATGCGCTCGCCCTCGCCGATCTCGACGGCGGCGCCGACGCTCTCGTCTTCTCCCACGCCGGCGCGGCGCCCGCGCGGGGCTTTGGGGTGAAAGTTGGTACGACGGACGATCTCGAGCGGGCGCTTGAAGGCGTGATGCTCGATCTCGTTGCGGTGCGGATCGAGCCCGCGCCGTTCGAGGGCCGCGCCGCGGCCGAACAGTGGCGCGCGGTCGTCAAACGCCGGGGCGTCGACCCCGCGGCGCTCGATATCGATTTCGGCCTCGACCCGGCGGGCGACATCGGCCGCACCGGCGAGCCGCCGATGCCGTTTAAGACGCTTGCCGCCGGCATGGCCGAGACCACGCGGCGCTTGCGCGAGGCGGGCTTCGCAGGCCCGACGGCCCGCGTCGACACGCGCGCCTATCACGAGGCGGGCGCGAGCGAGGCGCAGGAGCTCGCGGCGGCGCTTGCGACCGGCGTCGCCTATCTGCGCGCCCTCGAGGGCGCCGGCTTGGCGCTCGCCGAGGCGCGCCGAGCCCTCTCGTTCCTGATGGTCGCCGACGGCGACGAGTTCCTCACCATCGCGAAGCTGCGCGCGCTGCGTCGGGTGTGGGCGCGCGTCGAGGAAGCCTGCGGCGTCGCGCCGGAGCCGATCCGGCTGCACACCGAGACCGCGTGGCGCATGGCGACGCGCCGCGACCCTTGGGTCAATCTCCTGCGCGGCACGATCGCCGCCTTCTCGGCCGGGATCGGCGGCGCCGATGGCGTGACGGTGCTGCCGTTCACGGCGGCGCTCGGCCTCCCCGACGCCTTCGCCCGCCGGCTCGCCCGCAACACGCAACTGATCCTGCTCGAGGAGTCGAACCTTTGGCGCGTCGCCGATCCGGCGGCCGGCAGCGGGGGCTTCGAGGCGCTGACCGAGGCGCTCGGCGAGAAGGCCTGGGCCTTGTTCCAGGACTTGGAGCGGGAGGGCGGCATCGTCGCGAGCCTCGCGGCCGGGGCGCTGCAAGCCCACATCGCCGCGGTGCGCACCGAGCGCGAGCGGGCGGTGGCGACGCGGCGCGAGCCGATCACCAGCACGAGCGCGTTCCCGAACTTAAGCGAGGCGGAGGTGAAGGTGCTCCTTCCCCGCCTCTCCCAGGGGGAGAGGCCGAGTCCGCGAAACCGACCGGGTGAGGAGAGCGCTGCCGCCGGAGAAGCCGTAACCCCTCACCCGGACGGCTCCGCCGTCTCGACCTCTCCCTCCGGGAGAGGTGCCGCCCTCCCCTCGCTCCGCGTCGCCGAGCCCTACGAGCGCCTGCGCGAGGCATCCGACGCGGTGCTTGCCCGAACCGGCGCGCGTCCGAAGATCTTTCTCGCCAATCTCGGACCTCCGGCCGCCTTCACGGCCCGGGCGGGGTTCGCCCGGAATCTGTTCGAGGCCGGCGGCATCGAGGCGGTGACGAACGAGGGCTTCGCCGATCCGGCGGCGCTTGCCGAAGCCTTCCGGGTGTCCGGCGCCGAGGCGGCCTGCCTGTGCTCGTCGGATACCGTCTACGCCAGCCATGCGGCCGACGCCGCGCGCGCTCTCAAGGGCGCGGGCTGCACGCGCGTTTTCCTCGCCGGGCGCCCCGGCGCGCTCGAAGCGGAGCTTCGCCAAGCGGGCGTCGATGATTTCATCCATGCCGGAAGCGATGTCGTCGGGTTCCTGCAAAGCTTCTACAAAGAAGACCTAAGATAATGCTCTGCGAGAGCGCGAGCACCCGAAAATAATATCTGCCCAGCTCGACATTCATTTCCGGCCAAGCTTGCATTTTCAAGATCGGCCTGGCATATAGTCTCCACCGCACGAGATGATATCTCGACGAGACCTCGGCAGCTCGTGCGGGGCAAGTCCGTCCATCACGATAACAATCCGATCGGCCGCGCGGCGTGACCTCGTCATTCCGGACGCGCCTGCGTCGGCAAATCCGGGAGCGAATGGGATGAGGGCAATCGCAATTGCCATCGCGTCGAGCGTGGCGCTGTGGGGGGCGTCGGCGAACGCCGCGCCGGTGAATGACGGCCGCTGGGCCGTCCGCATGGTCACCGACGCCGGCGTCTGCGACAAGAGCTACAACTACGTCATTGCCGTCGAGAACGGCGGCGTGCGCTACATCCCGCAGGACAGCGACGCCCCGCCCACCGTCTCGGGCCATGTGTCGCCGAGCGGCGCCGTCAGCCTCGACATCCGCAAGGGCATCGCCCGCGTCGCC
>DAINQO010000128.1:8456-9614 GCA_036742625.1 Microvirga sp. | reverse complement strand
ACTCCGCCCGGCGCCGCCGCTGGTGAGCCGGCGCCCCATCGCTCCGGCGGGAGCCCGTTCCCTTGAAGCGCATCGTCGATGCGCGATCCGGTCCATGCGATGGCTCCCGCGGACATTCTCCTGCCGGCTCTGCTGTTCGGCTCGGCGGCGCTCTACACGAGCGTCGGGCATGCCGGCGCCTCGGCCTATCTCGCCTCGATGGCGCTCGTCGGCCTCGCTCCGGAGACGATGCGGCCGACGGCGCTCGTGCTCAACATCTGCGTCGCGAGCTTCTCCGCGATCCGGTTCTGGCGCGCGGGCCTCGTCGACGCGAGGCTCGCGGCCTGGCTCCTCGCCGGTGCGGCGCCCCTCGCCTTTCTCGGCGGCGCGATCAAGCTGCCGGGCGAGATCTACCGGCCTCTCGTCGGCGTGCTCCTGATCGTCGCAGCGATCCGCCTGCTGCTTCCGCTCGAGGTCGCGACGAACCGCGATCCGAAGCCGCCGCCGCCGGCGCTTGCCGCCCTGACCGGCGCCGCCATCGGCCTCCTGTCCGGCCTCACCGGAACCGGCGGCGGCATCTTCCTGTCGCCGATCCTGATCTTCTGCGGCTGGGCGGCGACGCGGAATGCCTCCGGCATCGCCATCACCTTCATCCTCTGCAACTCGGTGTTCGGCCTCCTCGGCAACCTCGCCTCGGTGCAGCGGCTGCCGAGCGCGCTGCCGATCTACCTTGCCGCCGCGATGGCGGGCGCGCTCGTCGGCACCGCGCTCGGGGTCAAGCGCCTGCCGAGCGGCATGATCCTGAAGGCGCTCGGAGCCGTGCTGGTGATCGCCGGGCTGAAGCTGATCTTCACGTAAGCCACGGCGGCAAGGTCCATGCATTGCGCCCGCGGCTCGCCGTCGCCACCTCATGACCATGAACCACGACAGCTACCCCGACAGCTACATCCGCGCGATCCTCAAATCGGTGAAGACGGTCGCCCTCGTCGGCGCCTCGCACAAGCCCGAGCGGCCGAGCTGGATCGTGCTGAAATACCTCAAGGACCGCGGCTACGAGGTCTACCCGATCAATCCCGGGCTTGCCGGCCAGGAGATCCTCGGCCGCAAGGTCTACGGCCGGCTCGCCGACGTGCCGGCGCCGATCGACATGGTCGAGATCTTCCGCAACTCGAAGGCGGC
>DAINQO010000128.1:0-8356 GCA_036742625.1 Microvirga sp. | reverse complement strand
GATGTGCTAGCCTTTCGGTTGCATCGCCGTTTCGAGCAATCGCGGCGATCAGGTTGCGCTCACCGTCGTGTTGCAAGGCCGGCCCACCCTGCCGGGTCGGCGGTTTTTCGCCATCACCTTTCGCGAGGGCCAAATCATGAGCTGCGCCAAGCTTTGTGTCGCCACCGCCGCGTTCCTCTGCCTCGGCCTAGATGCCGAGCTCGCCGCCCAGACAAGCCCGCCGGCGGCGCCACCCTCCGCCGCTCAGCCGACCGGTACGGCGAGAGCCTGCAACGTCTTCCCGGGCTGGTGGGAGTCGACCGACCTCGCCCCGGTCTTCCCCGGCGGCAGCATCCCGGGGCCGCCGAAGCCGAACGACTGCGATTTCCAGGTCTGGTCGTGGACCGCGTTCGTGAGCTGGATGCAGAACGACGAGACCGGCCGCCCGCGCTTCCTCAGCCTGCCGACGCCGGACGAGCTCGTCGTCGACGGCGCCGCGAGCGCCGCCGCGGTGGCTCCGGCTCCGCGGACGCTGAGGCTCGCCCCGCGCGCGCCGAAGCCGCATTCGATGGAAAGCATCAACCAGGCCTTCGGCGGCCCGCTCATCGACCAGAACGGCCGCGCGGTCTACTACGCGATCCACATGGACCCGACCTACTTCACGACGACGCAGGAGTATTACGGCCCGACGAACTACGCGAAAGCGTCGCCGACGACGACCTATCCGGTCGGCGCGACGGTGTTCAAGTCGGCGTGGCGCATCGTCCAGCCGAACGAGATCGCGGTGAAGGCCTACACCACGAGCGCGACGATCGACCTCCTCAAGAGCAACGGCATCGGCGGCATCGAGAAGAGCGGCGACACCGCGACCGCCACGGTGGCGCTCGTCGGCGTTCACGTCGTCGGCGTCGTCCAGGACACCACCCGGAGTTCATCTGGGGGACCTTCGAGCAGGTCGAGAACGCCCCGGACCTGCCGCCGCTCGTGGCGCCGACATCCGACACCCCGGTGAGCGCGCAAAACTTCACCTTCTACAAAGCCGAGACCACGGCCGCGCAGAGCAATCAGCAGGCGTCGACATTCACCGTCGACCAGGCAAGCCAGGCGATCGCGCCGATCACCAACGTCTTCCGCCAATTCGCCTTCGGCAATGCGACGCCGGACCGGATGGCCGATATCGATTCGACCAACAAGCTCTTCCGGCAGATGATCGGCGGCGGATCGGTCAAGAAGATCGACCAGGTGTTCTCGAACTACAACCTCATCGGCTCGCTATGGATGCTGCCGAACACGCTCGAGCCCAACTTCGACAACCTGCAGCCCAGCGGCGTCGGCTCGGTCGACCTGGCGAACTCGGTGCTCGAAACCTACGCGCAGGGCGCCGGCACGAGCTGCTTCAGCTGCCACACGACCGGCAAGGGCGATAACTACCCCGGCAAGAACATCAACCTCAGCCACACGCTGCTGGGCGGCCTCGCCGGGACGAACTCGCTGCGCCGCCGAGCGCGCTGACGCGGCAGCGTAGGCCTGGATAGCAGAACGGCGGCCCAAGGGCCGCCGTTTCGCCGATGTATGAGCCTCGTGCCGCGGCGGTGAGCGAACCGCGGCCAGACCGCTAATCCTAGGGGAAGAACTGGTCCCATACGGCCGTCACCGTCACGACATTGCTCGACGGATCGTGCGCCGTCACGGTCGCGACGTTGTGGACCGCGCCGCCGTTGTTCAACGCCGTCGCATCGTCCGCGGTGATGAAGTAGTTCCTCGACCAGCCCCAAATCTCGCCGGGGTCGAGGATGCCGTTGGCATCGCCGCCGTCCGGAAGGCCGAGCGGTCCGCCGAGCAGCGGGTCGTCGACCACGACGTCGGTCAAGGCGACGCCGCCGACGTTCTCGAGTCGGATGATGAACTGGATGAGGTCGCCGCTGGTGCCGTCGCCGGTGTCGGCGCTTCCGTTCTCGTTCGAGTCGACGAAGTGCGTGCCTTGGAGGTCCGACTTGTCGAGCGTCATCAGTGTCGCGGGAGGCGGTGGCGGCAGCGCCGTATCGGCGCTGGCGGCGTCGGTGACCGGCTGGGCCTGCGGCCCCTCGCCGTTCGCGGTCGCCTCGTTGTGGACGGTGCCGGCGGCAATGTCGGCCGCGGTGATCCCGTAATCGCCCTCGAAGGTCCAGGTCTCGTCGACATCGAGCAGGCCATCGAAGTCGTCGTCGCCGATCGGGCCGATCAGCTCGAGGCCGAGCGAGTCGCTCAGCAGAAGGTTCGAGAGGGTGACGTTGCCGTCGTTCTCGATCGTGAAGGTGTAGTGCACGGTCTCGCCCGCATCGGCGTAGCCGTTCGGCTCGACTCCGCCGTCGACGAACGTACCCATCTTCGTGAGCGTGAGGTGCGGGTTCTGCGGCAGCGCGGCGTCGTTGTCGTCGCTGTCGCTCGCCGGCTGGTCCTGCGGACCGGACGCGGCGGCCGTGGCTTCGTTGTGCGCGTTGCCGGCGTCGATCTCGTCCTGCGTGATCGCGTGGCTGCCGGTGAAGCTCCACTGCTCGCCGACATCGAAAATGGCGTCGTCGTTGCCGATGATGTCGGCGCCGCGGACCAAGGTGGCAGACGGGTCCGTGACGGCGACGTCGTGCAGCGTGACGTTGCCGGTGTTCATCACCGTGATCGTGTAATTGACGAGCTCGTCCGGATCGGCGAAGCCGTCGCCGTCCGCGCCGTCGACCCACGCGCCGGTCTTCTCGATCACGAGCTCGGGGCGCTGCTCGACCGTGACCGGCGCGCTGCCTTGCGCCGTCGCGCCCTCCGCAGTGGTGACCGAGGCGGTGTTGGTGATGCTTCCGCCGGCGTCCATCTCCGCCTGCGTCACCGTGTGGCTCGCCGTGTAGTGCCAGGTCTCGCCGACATTGATGCGGCCGTCGCCGACATGGCCGTAGACGTCGAGATTGGTGTCGCCGCTGTTGCGGAACTCGAACGTCTCGCCGAGGTCCTGGGTGCCGTTCTGGTCGAGATCGCCGACGTTGAAGAACGACCAGGTCTCGCCGCCATCGAGAATGCCGTCGTGGTCGGTGTCGCCGACGTAAAAACCGTCACCGCCGAGTTCCGGGGTCAGCACCGGCGCGGCGAGGTTCAGGACCGCGGCGAGATCGCTGACCGACGGATCGCTCACGATCGGGTCGGCCTGAGCGGAATTGCCATTGTTCGTGACGTCGATGTTATAGGAGATGACCTCGCCGGCGGCGTCGGCGGTGCCACCCGCGACCGACGCGGTTTTGGTGAGCGTGACGCTCGGCCGCAACTCGACGATGACGTTTGCCGAGGCGGACAGCGCCGTGGTCTGGGTGGTGTCGGCCGTCACCGTGTTGTCGATCGTGCCGTCGCCGCCGCCGTTGCTGTCGAGGTCGGATTGCTGCACCGTGTAGGTGCCGGTGTAGGTCCAGACCTCGCCGATATCGAGCACGCCGTTAGCGCTGATCGACTCGACCGGCCCGCCGAGCGTCCCGTTCGGTCCCTGCAGCAGCGGATCGACGAGGGTCACGCCGGTAAGGCCGACATTGCCGACGTTCGAGAGGGTGATGCTGTAGCTGATGACCTCGCCGGCGCTGTCCGCCGTTCCGCCGTCAACCAACGCGGTCTTGTTGAGCAGGAAGGTTGCGGTGTTGCCGGAGCCGGCGCTCGTCGAGTTGACGCCCCACTCCTCGTAGCCGCTGCTGGCGCCGTAGTTGCCCCCCTGCGCGCCGAATTCCGAAAACAGCGTGACGTAGCGATGGGCGGCGTCGTTGATGAAGTAGCTAAGCTGATGACCTCGCCGGCGCTGTCCGCCGTTCCGCCGTCAACCAACGCGGTCTTGTTGAGCAGGAAGGTTGCGGTGTTGCCGGAGCCGGCGCTCGTCGAGTTGACGCCCCACTCCTCGTAGCCGCTGCTGGCGCCGTAGTTGCCCCCCTGCGCGCCGAATTCCGAAAACAGCGTGACGTAGCGATGGGCGGCGTCGTTGATGAAGTAGCTATCCGGGATGAACACCCGCATGTCGCCCTTGCCGCTTCCCGACGAGAGCCCGCTGTCGATCGCGATCCAGTGGTCGCCGCCCTCGTCGAGGTTGTAGGCCAGGTAGTCGGTATGAGTTCCGGTAAAGCCGGGCCCGGAGGCATAATGGACGCCGGCCGCGGCCGAGCCGGCCGATGTGAAGCCGGTGAGACTGCCGGACTCCTCCTGCCAGATCTCCAGCTTGTCGAGCGAGAGCAGCCGACCGGCGCCACCCACTTCGTTGGCGTCGAACCGGAACTCCCGATAGACGACCCCTTCGACGGTGCCGCCGGTGCCGTCGCCGATGAAGATCGGGACGTCGGCGAGCAGGATCGAATGGTTGTGCTTGTGGGAGGTGCTCTCGTCGAACTGGGGCGCCGCGTCGCTGTTGTAGCCCTGTTCGATGCCCTTGTCCTGGAGCTGCACGAAGGTGTTGAAGATGCCCGTGCCGGAGTTGGTCGACTGATTCGTGAAGACCGCGCCGTTGATGGTGCCGCCGGTGCCCGCGACGGTAAGATCGACCGTAGCCGTAGTCATGATTGCCCCTCCGTTCGGTTATGCGGCAGCATGCCGTGCACCGTCTGCGCGGTGTCACGCCTGCCGCTTCTCTTCAGCTGGACTGCCCCAGGTGAATTACTGTTGTTGAACAAAAGATGCGCTATTTCCGACGCCCCCGCAGGTCGGAAAGCTTGCCTCGTTCGACAACCGGACGTAGCGGAAAGGATGAGACGCCGCCGGCATTACGGGCCCGACTTGACGGCAAAGCTTGAGCGTTCAATGGCGGCGCCACCGGCGTCGAAATGCGTTAAGCTCGGCGCCGCGAAGGTCAGCCGACGCGGGAGGCAACGATGTTCAGGAACGGTATCCGCTACGGCGTGCTCGGGCTCGCCGCCCTCTTCGGCGCGCCGGCATCGGCGGCCGAGATCAAGGTGATGAACTCGGGCGGGTTCACCGCCGCCTACAAGGACCTCGCGCCCGGCTGCGAGCGCACGACCGGGAACACGGTCGCGACCGCCTGGGGCGCCTCGATGGGAACGGCGCCCGACGCGATCCCGATGCGGCTCGCACGCGGCGAGCCCGCCGACGTGCTCATCATGGCGGCGCCGGCGCTCGATCAGATGATCACGGAAGGCAAGGCCGTGCCCGGCAGCCGCGTCGACCTCGCGCGCTCGTCGATCGCCATGGCAGTGCGGGCCGGCGCGCCGAAGCCCGACATCTCGACCGTCGGGGCGTTGACAAAGGCGCTCCTCGAGGCCGGCTCGATCGCCTATTCGGCGAGCGCCAGCGGCGTCTACCTGTCGAGCGAGGTCCTGCCGCGCCTTTCCGGCGGCGACCGCATCATGGCGAAGAGCCGCAAGATCATGAGCGAGCGGGTCGGCAGCGTCGTCGCCCGCGGCGACGCCGAGATCGGCTTCCAGCAGCTGAGCGAGCTCATCCCGATCGAGGGCATCGACATCGTCGGGCCGCTGCCGGCGGAGCTGCAGCGCGTCACCGTGTTCTCGGCCGGCGTCGCCGCCGGCGCGAAGGAGCCCGACGCCGCGCGCGCCCTCATCGCGTGCCTCGCCGCGCCGGAAGCCGCGCCGGCGATCGTGAAGAGCGGGCTCGAGCCCGTCGCAGCGCGATGACGATCGTCAGGTCCTTCGGCGTCGCTCACGCACTTCTTGGTGAAGCTCGTCTTGGCCGCGCCGGCGAGCTTCTTCTCCTTCGCGGAGAGCTCGCAGGCAGCGGCCGCATCCTTCCGGCATTTGCTGGTGAAGCTCGCAAGCGCCGCGCCGGCGAGCTTCTTCTCCGCCGCCTGGCCTTTGCAGGTCGGCGCCGGCGTCGGCGTCTGCGCAACCGCGCCGACCGCGGCAGAAATCGCAGCCCCGATACCGATCGTCACGGCGAGCGCAAGCGGGCGGATCATGGCAGCCTCTCCGGCAAAGTCCGGGCTCGATCCTAGCAGGCTCCGCGCCCGGCGCCATGGCTTCCCGGCGAGGTCGCGTTGACGGGCAAGGCGCGTTCTTCTAGCGGAGAAGCATGCGAGCGAGCCCCTTCGGGCTGCGCCGGAGACGCCATCGATGACCGACCGCATGCCCGGCTTCAACACCCTCGCGATCCATGCCGGCGCGGCGCCGGACGCCGCGACCGGCGCGCGGGCGACGCCGATCTACCAGACCACCTCCTTCGTCTTCGACGACGTCGACCATGCCGCGTCGCTGTTCGGCCTGCAGGCGTTCGGCAACATCTACTCGCGCATCGGCAACCCGACCTGCGCCGTGCTCGAGGAGCGCGTCGCGGCGCTCGAGGGCGGCACCGCGGGTCTCGCGGTCGCCTCCGGCCACGCGGCCGAGTTCCTGACCATGCACGCGCTGATGCAGCCGGGCGACGAGTTCGTCGCCGCGAACAAGCTCTACGGCGGCTCGATCAACCAGTTCAACCACTCCTACAAGAACTTCGGCTGGAACGTGCGCTGGGCCGACGCCGACGACCCGTCGAGCTTCGAGGCCGCCGTCACGCCGCGCACCAAGGCTTTCTTCGTCGAGTCGATCGCCAACCCGGGCGGCGTCATCGTCGACCTCGAGGCGATCGGCGCGATCGCCAAGCGTCACAATATTCCGTTCATCGTCGACAACACGATGGCCTCGCCCTACCTCATCCGGCCGTTCGAGTACGGCGCCGACATCGTCGTCCATTCGGCGACGAAGTTCTTGGGGGGGCACGGCAACTCGATCGGCGGCGTCATCGTCGACGGCGGCTCGTTCAACTGGATCGGCGACGACCGCTATCCGATGCTGTCGAAGCCGCGGCCCGAATACGGCGGCATGGTGCTGGGCGAGACCTTCGGCAACTTCGCCTTCGCGATCGCGACGCGGGTGCTCGGGCTTCGCGACATGGGGCCGGCGCTGTCGCCCTTCAACGCCTTCCTGATCCTGCAGGGCATCGAGACCCTGCCGCTGCGCATGCAGCGCCATTCCGACAACGCGCTCACCGTCGCCGAGCATCTCGACGGCCACAAGGCGGTGACCTGGGTGAGCTACCCCGGGCTTCGCGGCGACCGCTACCACAACCTCGCCAAGCGCTACTGCCCGAAGGGCGCCGGCGCGGTGTTCACCTTCGGCCTTGAGGGCGGCTACGACGCCGGCGTGCGCCTCGTCTCGAACCTGCGGCTGTTCTCGCATCTCGCCAATATCGGCGACACGCGATCGCTCGTGATCCATCCGGCCTCGACGACGCACCGCCAGCTCACCGACGAGCAGCGCAAGGGCGCCGGCGCCGGTCCCGAGGTCGTGCGCCTGTCAATCGGCCTCGAGGATACCGAAGACCTGATCGCGGATCTCGACCAGGCGCTCGACGCCGCGGCCTAATGCCTATTCCTGCGGCCGCTCTCGCCCGCCGAGCGGCTGCAGCGGATGGAACGGCGCCGCCGCGGCGCCGGCGCCGCTCACGCAATGGGTGCAGATGTGGCGGAAGCGATACTCGTCGGCTTGCATGCGCCGCATGAGCCGCTCCTGCCGCTCGCGCGCCGTCGCGCCCTCGTCCTCGACGCCGGACGGGCGCACGGTGATCGGCGGCAGCGCCGTGTCCTGCGCCAGCGCCGGTCCGGCGAGACTGCCCGCAAGCGCGAGCGCTGACAGAAAGCGGGTCACGATCTCGGCGACTCAGGCGAGCGGCATCGAACCGTCTTAACCCGGCCGCGACCGCTGCGACAGCGTCACCGATGCGAGCCTGCCCGCCGAGCGGTTCACCAGCGGCGGTACGGATAGCGGCTGTCGATCGGGGCGATGCCTTCGCAGATGTCCCGATGCAGCGTGTAGAGAGTGCCGCGTATGTCGGCGCCGCGGACATAGCCGCCATCGTGGCAGCCGCCGGCCAGAGCGCTGTTCCGATAAGCGACGGCGACGATCCGGCGGCGATGAACCTTGCGCACGCCGACCCGGTGCTTGCGCACGACCGTTGTCCGCCACACGACGCCGACGGTGCGCGGCGGCGGCGTATGATCGATGACCAGCCGCTCGCCGCGCTGGCGCTCGACATGCACCGGATAAGGCGACTGGCCGGCCGCCGCCGCGGTGGCGCCGGCGACCGCGAAGGCGAGGCTGGCGGCAAGGATCGGCGTGAAACGGTTCATGGGCCTGCCTGCGGCGGAGAGACGTCCGCCACCCTAAAGCATGATCCCGAAAAGTGGCTACCGGTTTTCGGAAAAGATCATGCTCAAATAAAGGGTAGAGCGGGATGACGACTCAACGAGAAGTCATCGCGCTCTACCCACGCCGGGCCGGAACGAAAAGGGCGGCCCTGAGGCCGCCCCATCGAACCTTGAACGCGCTGGCCCTTACTCGATGACCTGCACGATCGTGTGGGTGCGCGGATCGACGAGCACCGG
>DAINQO010000127.1:0-9943 GCA_036742625.1 Microvirga sp. | reverse complement strand
CGATCCTCATCAACACGCCCGGCGAGAGCGCCTCGATGATCACCGCGCTCGAGGGAAACCGCATGGCGAAGGCCGGGCGGGGCGGACCGGCGCTCGCGACCGCGGCGATTGGCTCCTTCGTCGCCGGCACGATCGCGACGATCGGGCTCGCCTTCTTCGCTCCCTGGCTCGTCGATCTCGCGATCCAGTTCGGGCCGGCGGACTACTTCGCCCTGATGGTGCTCGCCTTCGTGACCGTGTCGGCGACCTTCGGCGACTCGCCGCTACGCGGCCTCACGAGCCTGTTCGTGGGGCTTTTGCTCGGGCTGATCGGCATCGACCGCCTGACCGGCCAAGCGCGGCTGACCTTCGGCGTGCCGGAACTCCTCGACGGCATCGAGGTGACGACGCTTGCGGTCGGCCTCTTTGCCGTCGGCGAGGCGCTCTACGTCGCCTCCCGGCGCCACCACGACCCGGAGGAGATCGAGCCGGTTCGGGGCTCGCTGTGGATGACGAAGGAGGATTGGAGCCGGTCCTGGAAACCGTGGATCCGGGGCACCTTCCTCGGGTTCCCGATCGGGGCGCTTCCGGCCGGCGGCGCCGAGATTCCGACCTTCCTCTCCTACACGATCGAGAGACGCCTCTCGAAGCATCCGGAGGAGTTCGGCAAGGGCGCGATCGAAGGCGTCGCCGGCCCGGAGGCGGCAAACAACGCGTCCGCCGCCGGCACGCTGATGCCGCTGCTCACGCTCGGCCTCCCGACCTCCGCCACCGCGGCGATCATGCTGGCCGGCTTCCAGCAGTACGGGCTCAACCCCGGACCGCTGCTCTTCGCGGAGCGGCCGGACCTGGTCTGGGGCCTGATCGCGAGCCTGTTCGTCGCGAACGTCATGCTGGTGATCTTGAACCTGCCGCTCGTCGGCCTTTGGGTCCGCCTGCTGGCGATCCCGCAGCCCTGGCTTTACGCCGGCATTCTCGTCTTCGCCGCCATGGGGACGATCGCCGCCAAGGCCTCGGTCGTCGAGCTCTCGATGCTCGCGATCTTCGGCGCGCTCGGCTTCCTGATGCGCCGGTTCGACTATCCGATCGCGCCGATGGTGGTCGGGCTCATCCTCGGGCCGATGGCCGAGACGCAGCTCCGGCGCGCGCTGTCGATCAGTCTCGGCGACCCGATCGCGCTGGTCGAGAGCCCGATCGCGGCGGGGCTTCTCGTCATCGCGGCGCTGGCGCTTCTGGCGCCGTTCTTCATGGCCGGGCTCGACCGCTTCAAGGCGTCGGAGGACTGAGCGAGCGCTTAGAGCGCGATGACTTCTCTTCGAGTCGTCATCCCGCTCTACCTCTTTGTCTGAGCATGATCTTTTCCGAAAACCGATAGCCACTTTTCGGGATCATGCTTTAGCCCTTGAGGATCAGCCGTCCCTGCGCGATCTCGAAGCCGCCGAGGCGCTTCAGGAAGGACATTCCGAGGAGACTGGTGCCGAGCTTCCCGGGCGGGAGCACGAGCGCCTCGACGCCGCGGACGGCGATGTCCCCGACCTTGACCTCGGCGAGCCGCACCGACGCCGCCGCGACGATGCCGTTCGCGGTCGAGATCGGCCGGGTGTAGTCGCGCGCCGAGACGCTGATGCCGGCAAGCCGCGCGTCCTCGTGTGACAAGGCGACGAAGCTCGCGCCGGTGTCGACGAGCATGCGCACGCGCTTGCCGTCGAGCGTCGGATGGACCACGAAATGGCCGCGCAAATCCGCCGAGACGACGATGCGGCTGCCGTTCTCGGCGCCAGCCGCGGATAGCGCCTTCTCCCTCGGCGCGCCAAGGCCGAAGAGCGCCGCAACCTGCTCGCTCGCCGAGGTGGCGGAGAGCACGGCCGAAATGAGGATTCCCGAGGCCCAGACGATCGGTCGTGTCATGAAGACGGCTCGCAAGCTTGTGCGGGCATCGTCGTGCGGCCGGGAGAACAGGCCTTTAAGCGAGGGCTCGCCGGCCCCCGGTTTCGGGCCGGCTGGTTTCCGAACTCTTTCCGGCGGGCCTCAAATGCGGTGATGCGCCAGGATGCGCGCGAGGCCCGCGATCAGCGCCGTCTCGGCCGGAACGGAGTCGACCGCGACACCGTGGCGGGCGAGCGCGCGGGAGAACAGCGCGATCCGTCCCCGGTCCCCGATGGCGGCGACGCGCTCAGGCTTCGCGAAGAGAGAAAAAGCGCCGTTGATCTCGTCGCCGGTGAGAAGCCCCGAGATATACGGCCCCAGCTGCTCGCTCGGCAGCTGCCCGGTCACGGCAGCGGCGCGGGCGCCGAAGATGAGATGCAGGAGCCCAACCCGCCGCCCGGATAGGCCGCCGTTGCGCTCGGCGGCGTCGAGGCCGCGATCGAAGCCGGCCGGGTCCTCCGGTTCCGTCGCCGGCCGGCCGACCATCGAGTGGTGGCGCAGGAGCGCGTACATCTCGCCGGTGAAATAGGTCGCGAACCGTTCGATTCGCCCGGCCTTCATCTCGACCCATTTCGGGTGCGTGCCAGGCAGGCAGATCAGCCCGTCCGTGATGCCTGCCCCGAGGCAGAGCGTCTCCTCGCCGCGCATGACGTCGACCGCGCCCGCATCGGGCTCGCAGAGAAGCCCCGGGATGATGTGGCCCTTGCGGCCGCCTTCGATCTCGACCTCGATCATGGCGCCGGCGATTTCCTCGGCGCCCGCCGGACATGGCGCATAGGGCGCCATGCGCCAGCCTTCGCGGCTTCCGACCATGCCGACGAGAGCGACCGGCGCCTGCGGCTCGCGCGCCAGCCAATCGCGGCAGTGCTTGAGGAAGACCTCCCGGTGCTGCCCTTCGCGCAGGGCCGAGACGCCCTCGTCCGAGGACACCCGGTCGACGATCGTCTCGCCGTCGACGACGAAGGCCCGGAACCGGGTCGTGCCCCAGTCGACCAGGATGAAGCGCATCTTCAGCGCGTCCCGTACATCCGGTCGCCGGCATCGCCGAGGCCGGGCACGATGTAGCCATGGTCGTTGAGGTGATCGTCGATGGCCGCCGTCCAGATCGGCACCTCGGGATGCATGCCGCGGAGCTTCTCGATTCCCTCCGGCGCCGCGAGAAGGCAGACGAAGCGCAAATCCTTGGCGCCGCGCTCCTTGAGCCGGTCGACGGCGGCGACCGCCGTGTTCGCGGTGGCGAGCATCGGGTCGAGCACCAGGACGGTGCGGTCGGACAGGTCGGAGGGCGCCTTGAAATAGTACTCCACCGCGTGGAGCGTCTCCGGGTCCCGGTAGAGGCCGACATGCGCGACGCGGGCGGAGGGCACGAGGCTCAGCATGCCGTCGAGAAAGCCGACGCCGGCCCGCAGGATCGGGGCCAGCACGAGCTTCTTGCCGGCGATCTGCGGCGCCTTCATGCGCGTCAGCGGCGTCTCGATCTCGACCTCCTCGAGCGGCAGGTCGCGCGTGACCTCGTAGCAGAGCAGCATCCCGATCTCGTTCAGAAGCTGCCTGAAGCCCTTCGTCGACCGGGTGCTGTCCCGCATCAGCGTCAGCTTGTGCTGCACGAGCGGGTGATCGACGACGGTGACGCCCTGCATGTAAGCCCCCGGCAGACGCTTTTATGTGTCGTCCCGGCTCGCGCCTTCGGCGCGCGTCCGGGATGACCGGCAACCTAAACAGGCGCGCCGCGTCGGGAAAGCGCTAGAACACCGTCCCGTCGCTGATCACCTTGAGCGGCGGGGAACCGTCCGGACGCCTCTCGCCGGCAAGCCGCCGTCCTGTCGCCCAGGTGCCGCCTTCCAGAACCTTCGCGAGCGGAAGCGCGTCTGCCGACATGCCGAGCCTCGTTCGAACCAGCGGCGCGATACGGTCGAGCAGGGCGACGGTGAGGGCCCGCCATTCGACGACGAGTCCCGAGCCGACCTCGTGCGCCTCATCCGCGTCGGCCGCGTTCTTGAGGGCGATCACGCCGGCGTCGAGGAAGAGCCCGCCATTGCGGTATTCGGGCAACCCGGTCAGCCCGTCGATGTCTGCGACCGCGATCCCGGCCCAGGTGAGCGGTTCGATCAGCGAGTAGGCAAGCCACTGCGAGAGCTTGTGGAACGGCACCAAACCATCCGTCTCGTCGGCCGCCCCGGGCGCGGGCGCGCCGAGCGGATAGCGCCAAGTGTCGCCGAGCTCGAACCCGCCGAGCGTGATGCGCCCCGGCCAGATCGCGCCGAGATGCAGCAGGATCACTTCGAGGATGTCCGGAGCCGAAACGATGCCGCCTTGCGCCTTGGCCGCGAAAAGGTCGAACAGGCCGCCGGGACGCGGGCTGTCGGCGCGCCCGAAGGTTTCAGGATGCTCCGCCACCACGCGACCGAGCCGGTTGAGGAGCCGGGCCCGGCCTGCGATCCCCAGGAGCGGGTTCTGCGGCCCGGCCTGGAAGCCGCTCGCAAGCTCCTGCGGCGTCAGCGCGATCAGCGCGTCGGCGTCGACCCGGAAAGGATCGTCGGGGCGGCTCGAGAAGGCGCCCGAGATGAACATCTCGAAGCTCGCCACGGCAAGCCCCTCCGATCTCGAGAACATCTCGCCCGTCCTGTCTTCCTCGTAGCGCCAGTCCGGCCCCGCGCCGGCGTCGAGGAGGACGCTGACGATCGCAAGGTCGAAGGCGGCGCGGGCCATTCCGGCGGCGTCCATCCAGGGCGCCATCGGGACGATGCTGCCCCAGCGGTCAAGCCCGCCGGCCGAGAAATGGCGCCAGCGGGCGTGAAAGGGGATCTCGAGCGTCGGGTAGTTCTGCCGGATGGTTGCGACGACCTCGTCGGCGGCGCCGCCGAGGCGGTCGAGGTCGATCGTGAAGTGCGCGAGCCGTCCGGCAAGGCCGCGCTCGAGCAGCGCGTGCGAGCGCTCGCGCACGGCAGCCGCCGAGAGCAGGCGTCGCGCGGCGTCGGTCGCGGCAGAGTCATGTTGATCCGGCATCGCGCAGACATGCCCGATCCGCGGCGGCGCGCCAACCTCCGCCGCCTGTGATTCGCCTGACGTTACGCGGCGCGGATCTGGCCGAGGAACTGATCGACCTCGGCGCGGAGCTCGTCGGCCTTGCCGTTGAGGTCGGTCGCGGCTTGGAGGACCTCGTCGGCGGCGGCGCCGGTCTTTGCCGTCGCCTCGCTCACGACCTCGATCGAGCGGCTGACCTGCTGCGTGCCGCCGGCGGCGTGAAGCGTCGAGCGGGCGATCTCGGCGGTCGTCGCGCCCTGCTGGTCCATGGCGGCGGCGATCGAGATCGAGATCCGGCTGATGTCGCCGATGGTCGTGCCGATGGCTTGAATCGCCTGGACGGCCTCGCGCGTCGCGCCCTGGATCGCCGCGATCTGCGCCGCGATCTCTTCCGTCGCCTTGCCGGTCTGGGTGGCGAGCGCTTTCACCTCGGAGGCGACGACGGCAAAGCCGCGCCCGGCCTCGCCGGCCCGCGCCGCCTCAATCGTGGCATTGAGGGCGAGGAGATTGGTCTGGCCGGCGATCGCCTGGATGAGCTGCACCACCTCGCCGATCTTCGAGGCCGCATCGGCAAGCCCGCGGACGATCGCGTCGGTGCGCTCGGCCTCGACCACCGCGCGGCCGGCGATGTTCGAGGACTGCGTGATCTGGTGCGATATCTCCGCCACCGTGACGGAGATCTCCTCGGCGGCGGCCGCGACGCTGCGCACGCTCTCGGTCGCCTCGCCGGAGGCGGAGGCGACGGCTGTGGCCTGGTGGCTCGCCTCATCGGCGGCCGACGCCATGGCGGTCGCAACCGCGCTCATCTGGCGCGAGGCCGAGCCCAGCCCCTGGAGGAGCACGCCGATCTTGTCGTCGAAGCGACGGATGTGGCCCTCGACGATGTCGTGGCGCGCGTCGCGCTGCTCTTGCGATTTGCGCTGCTCGGCCTCGAGCTTGCGCGTCGTGACGGCGTGCTGCTTGAACACCTCGACGGCATCCGCCATCGCCGAGAGCTCGTCCTGCCCGTCATGCGGAACGGCGACCGAGAGATCGCCTTCGGCGAGCGCCAGCATGGAGCCGTTGAGGCGCTTCAGGCGCGCGACGACGCCGCGCCCGACATAAAGCCAGGCGACGCCGGCGAGGGCGATGCTGAGGAGCGCGATCGCGACGAGCACCGCGCGCGCTCGTCCGACCGCGCCGTCGGAGACGGCGACCGCCGAATCGGACGCCGCATGGGCGCGCGCCACGAGCGCGCTGACCTCGCCGGTCAGCGTCGCCGCAGCAGTGCGAGTCGCCTGCAGCGCCTGGCTCCCTTGCGCGGTTGCCGCGAGCTCCTGTCGGCGCAAGTCGAAGATGCTCTCGGCACCTTGGCCGACGGCGAGCAGGGCATCGAGGCCCTTCTTGAGGTCGGACGCCTCGGGAAACGCCTTCAGCCCTGCGACCGCCTTGGCGGCCCTCGTGCCGCTCGCGGTGTAGCGATCGCGCAAGGGTGCGAGATGCTCGGGCTTCGGCGCGACGGACCCCTCCGAAAGAAGCCCGATCAGGAGGTTCGATTCGGCACGAAGGTCGGAGAGGCCGAGGAGGGCACGGGCGTCGGTCTCGGCGAGCTTCGCGATGTTTGCCGCCATCATGCTCGTGCTGCGGCCGTCGCCGGCATTCTCCAGGCCGATGATGAGGTTGAAGCTCGCATCGTCGATCAGCGGAACGATCTTGTCGGCGATGGCTTGATGCGCCTTGAGCGCCGCCGCGGTCGCCTGGTCGCGCGCCCCGGTGGTTGCGAGGCGCTTCGCGATCGCCGATCCGAGCAGGCTCATGTGGCTCTCGAGCGCCTTCAGCGCGTCCGCGAGCCTCTCGGCGGCGCCGCTTCCGACCGAGGTCTCCTCGAGCCTGCCGAGGAGGATCTTCATGCCGCGGCTCTTGTCGACGACGGTCGCCCGCGCCGCCTCGAGCGCCTCCGGCGAATCGGCTGCGAGCAGCACCGGCGCAAGCGCCGTGACCTCAGCCGCCTCGCGCGCGAGCTGGAGCGATTGGGTGATTGCCGGAAGCCCGTCGCCGGTGACGCTCGAATGCGCCGTTGACATGGCCGTAGGAGACGAGCGCGACGCCGCTGCCGAGAAGGGTGAGGGCGGCGACGCCGGCAAAGGCGAGAAGCAGTTTCGTGCGGATGCCGAGCCCGCCCGCGCCCCGGCGCTTGGCGGATTGCTCGGCGGATTGCTTGGCGATGCTGAACTCGATCATGGGCCGCTTTCCAAAAAATAAATTGCTTGAGATGCGTCAGCCGCCGGCGCGGGCGAGCGTCTGGACCGGCTTGAAGGCGCCGTCGGCTCCGAGCACGGTCAGGAAGACCTCGGCCATGCCGCGGTTGTCGTCGGCGCCGTAGACGAGCCTGACGCCGCCGAGGTCGAAGCTCCGGGCCGCAACGATCGCCTCGAGGAGGGCTTTGCGGGTCGGCTCGCCCTCGACCTTCTCCAGCGCCGCCGCGACGAGGCGCCCGACCAAGTAGCCCTCGAGCGAGACGAAGCCGGGCTTCGCGACGGGATCGCGCGCTTTCAGCGCCGCCTGGTAGCGGGCAACGACCGGGATCGCCGGGTCGCCCGGGAACGGCACGACCTGCGTTATCACGACCCCTGCCCCGTCCGATCCGAGTTCCCGGGCGAGCGCGTCGCTGCCGACGAAGGAGATGTTGACGAAGGTCGCGTCGAGGCCGTGCTCGCGGGCGAGCCGGATGAAGGTTGCGCAGGGCTTGTAGGCCCCGACCATGATCACCGCGTCGGGCTTGCCGCGGCGGATATCGAGCAGCGCCCGCTTCACCGCGACGGTGTTGCGCTCATAGGTGCCCTCGGCGACGAGCTCCATCCTGCGGCGCTCGAGCGCCCGCTGGACGCCCGCGAGCCCGGCCCGGCCGAAGGCGTCGTCCTGGTAGAAGATCGCGATGCGCTTGACGCCGAGGTCCTTCGTCAGGCGCTCGACCATGGTCTCCGTCTCCTGGAAATAGGAGGCCCGGACGTTGACCACCGCCGGCTTGTGCGGCGCGCGCAGGAACTCGGCCCCGGTGAAGGCGCCGATGAAGGGTACGCCGGCCTCCGTCGCGATCGGCTGCGTCGCCGCCGAGGTCGGCGTTCCGACCGGCCCGACGAGCGCGAACACCTTGTCGTCATCGAGAAGGCTGCGGGTCGCCTCGATCGACCGCTTCGGCTCGTAGCCGTCGTCCCGGCTGACGAGCTCGAGCTTGCGGCCCTTGACGCCGCCGGCCCGGTTCACCTCGCTGAACGCGGCAAGCAGGCCCTCCCGCATGCCGAGCCCGAGGGACGCGGTCGGACCCTCGAGCACCGCCGCCTGGCCGAACACGATCCGGTCGGCAAAGATGCCATTGTCGCCGGCAAGCGCCGGCGCCGCCAACGCCATGGTGATGACGCCGAACACGGCTCCGGCCGTCCGCCCCGCACGCATTGCTGATTCTCCCCGAAGCTCTCGCGAAAGAGTGGCGGACAGAGATTAAGAGCCCCTGACAGGGCGACGGCTTTGAGAATCGCGATGCTTTGCGCTTGGGCTTCGGCGGCTGGCGGCACGCGTCGTGCTACACGCGTCCTGCTAGGAGCACCGGATGATCTTTGGCGGAAGCGCGACCCGTATTGCAGCCTTCGCGCTCATGGCGCTGATCTGGGGCGTGACCTGGCTGCCGATGAAGCTCGCCGCCGAGGTCGTGCCGCCGATCTTCCTCGCCGCCGTGCGCTTCCTCCTTGCCGGCTTGTGCTTCCTCGCGATTGCGCTTGCACGCGGCCTGCCGTTGCGCGCTCCTCGCTTCGGGCGGATCGTCGTCGCCTCGCTCCTCATCACCACCGGCTGCTATGCCTTCGTGTTCTGGGGCGTGGCGAACGCGCCGACCGGCATATCGGCGATCGTCAACCTGGCCCTGATGCCGATCTTCCTCGTGGCGATCGGGGCCTCTTATGGGCAGGAGCGGATCACCAGGCGCCGCGCCGGCGCGATCGGGCTTGGAATCCTCGGCCTCGTCCTCTTGTTCTCCGGGCGGACGGGCGCAGCAGAGAGCGGCACGCTGGCGGCGTTCGGCCTTGCCGCGGTCGCTGCCGGAACCCTGTGCTATGCCTGGGGCTCGGTGATCAGCCGGCCGCTGACGCAGTCGATGCCGCCGCTGGTGCTCGCCTTCTGGGAGACCTCGCTCGGCGCGATCGGGCTCGTTCCCGTCTCCCTCCTCGTCGAGGGCTACGACCCGGCGCGTTTCGCGGCGCTCGGCGACGAACGGGCGCTCCTCGGCCTCGCCGTCCTGGTGCTCGGCGGCTCGCTCGGCGCCTTCTCGATCTTCCTCTGGCTGGTGCGCGACTGGGGCGCCTTCAGGGCCGGGCTCTACGCCTTCGTCAGCCCGATCATCGCGGTCGCGATCGGGGTCGTCTACGCGCACGAGCCGTTCGGCTGGGCGGAGGCGGTCGGCGGCGTGGTGATGCTCACCGCGACGGCGCTGACCTTGACCGAAAAGGCGGAGGTCAGAACCGCTCCAGATCCCGTCCCTTGACGCCGGCGAGCCCCTTGGCGTCCGGGCCGCCATCCGGCGTGTAATAGCCCGCCGCCTTCTTGGCCTCGAGCTCGACGGCGGCGTCGGGCGGGACGAGCTCGGGCGGGATCGGCACGCGCTCGACGACCTCGATGCCGGACGAGACGATGGCGTCGTACTTCATGTTCGACATCGACATCAGCCGGTCGATGCGGCGGATGCCGAGCCAGTGCAGCACGTCCGGCATGAGCTGCTGGAAGCGCGCGTCCTGGACGCCGGCGACGCATTCGGTGCGCTCGAAATAGGTCGCGGCCTGATCGCCGCCCGCCTGGCGCTTGCGGGCGTTGTAGACCAGGAACTTCGTCACCTCGCCGAGCGCGCGGCCTTCCTTGCGATTGTAGACGATGACGCCGGCGCCGCCCTTTTGGGCCTCCTTCACGCATTCCTCGATGCCGTGCACGAGATAAGGCCGGCAGGTGCAGATGTCGGAGCCGAACACGTCCGAGCCGTTGCACTCGTCAT
>DAINQO010000126.1:0-9945 GCA_036742625.1 Microvirga sp. | reverse complement strand
GAGACGACGGCATTGGCGAGCGCGTCGCCGCCGACGAGGAGCCGCTCGCCGCGGCTCTCGGCCATGACCGCCATATGCCCCGGCGTGTGCCCGGCGGTGTCGAGATAGGTCAGCCCCGGCGCGACCGCCTCGCCGGGGCGCCGACGCTCGACCTTGGGCTCGATCTTTCTCAGCACGCGCGCCGAGCCGCGGGCCATGCCCTTGAGCCAGTCCGGCAGGCGGCCCGGCGTATCGGGATCGGTCCAGAAATCCCATTCGGCGGCCGGGATCACGTAGCTCGCGTTCGGGAAGCGCTCGGCATCCTCGAAATCGTCGAGCGCGCCCCAGAGGTGGTCGGCGTGGCCGTGGGTGAAGACCACCTTGACGATCGTCTCCGGATCGATGCCGGCGGCCTCGAGGTTCTGCGACAGCCGGCCGGCCGTCGCCTGGAAGTTCGGGCCCGAGCCGGCGTCGACGAGGATGAGCTCGCCGCCGATCCGGATAAGCGTCGCGTTCGTCTGCGACACGAATTGCGGCGGCGCCTCGGCGCCGTGCGCCCGGTAGAGCGCCTCGACCTCGGCCGGCGGCGTCTGCGGCAGGGCGAAGGCGCGCGGCGCCGCAAGCGTGCCGTCGCTCACCACCATCAGCTCGATCTCGCCGACCTTGACCGGCGCCGAGGACGTCGCGGCGGCGCCGCGGCTTGGTCCGAGCGTCGCCCCGGCGAGCCCGCCGGTCAGCGCCGCGAGGCCGCCGATGACCGCCCTGCGGGTCGGCGCGCCGGGGGGATTGCCGTTCGAAGCCATCGGCCGACCTCTCTAAAAGCATGATCCCGAAAAGTGGCTACCGGTTTTCGGAAAAGATCATGCCCAAACAATGAGGTAGAGCGGGATGACGACTCGAAGAGAAGTCATCGCGCTCTAACGGGACGTCATGGAACGCGTCGCGCCGCCATGGGACGCGTTCCATGGCATCGTTCCATCACCGTTGCACGGGCTCGCCATCGCCATCCATCACTCCGGCTTATTCGACCTTCGGGCCGGCCTTGCCGGTTTCCGGCGTCACGTCGACGGCCTTGGCGCGGCCGACGATGCGGGCTTCGCCGGGCAGGCAGCTCGCCATGCACGGCTCCGGATTCCAGAACGCGCGCTCGGACGACTCGCGGTCGTCGTCGAGGAAATTCGGCTCGTTCGGGAGCTTGATCGCCGCGAAGTTCCGCTCGTTCAGCTCGAAGCCCTCGTCCTTGATCACGTCGTTGAGGTAGAGGACGTAGGCCGTCACCGCGTAGAGCTCGTCGTTGGTGAGCGATTGCGCATTGCCGAAGGGCATGGCGCGGCGGATGTAGTCCATCACCGTTGCGGCGTAGGGCCAGTACGAGCCGATCGACCGCACCGGGTCGTGGCTCGCCAGCGTGCCGTCGCCGCCGGACAGGACCGGCCAGCGCCCGGTCGCCTCGCCGAACTCGCCGTGGCAGGACGCGCAGCGCTCGAGATAGAGCGCCTCGCCGGCTTTTACCGTGCCCTTGCCGGGCGGCAGCCCGCGCCCGTCGGGGCGGATCGCGATCGCCCAGCCGGCGATCTCCTCGCCCGTCGCCTCGCGGCCGATGCCGAGCTTCTTGTGCGCAGGCTCGGCCGCGGCTCCGAAAGCCACAACCGCGGCGAGGCCGAGCACAACTCCCCTCATGCTGAGGTGCCGCCGCGAAGCGGCGGCCTCGAAGCACGCAACCTGCGGCGAAGCAGCCTCTAGAGGAGCCGTCGCGGCACCGTGCGTGCTTCGAGACTCGCCTTCGGCTCGCACCTCAGCATGAGGGCTTCGAGGCTCGCCTTCGGCTCGCACCTCAGCATGAGGGCGTCGAGGCTCGCCTTCGGCGAGCGCCTCAGCATGAGGACAGCGGTGCATTGGGGAGCCCGGGACCTCACCCGACCTCGACATTCTCGACCTCCCCGCTCGTCTTCACGTGCCAGGTCTGGATGCCGTTGTTGTGGTAGATCGAGTTGACGCCGCGGTGGCGGCGCAGCTCCGCCTTCGTCGGCTGAACGTAGCCGGTCTCGTCGAGGGCGCGCGACTGCAGGAGAAGCTCGCGGCCGTCCCAGTCGAACTCGTGGTAGAAGCGGGTCAGCGCTTTGTCCCAGACCGGCCCGTCGAGCCGCGCCGTCACCCAGTTGCGCCCGCCGTCGAGCGAGACGTCGACGCGCGAGACTTGGCCCCGGCCGGACCAGGCGAGGCCGGACAAGATCGTCAGGCCGCGGCGGTGGTTGAGCGGCGCCTGCGGGCTCGGGCTCGTGATCACCGATTTCGCGTCCATGACATAGGTGAAGCGGCGCGCCCGGCCGTTCTCGAGGAGGTCGGTGTATTTCGAGGTCTCCTCGCGGGTGTGCCAGGGCTCGTCGCCGACTTCGATGCGGCGCAGCCACTTGACCCACATGTTGGCTTCCCAGCCGGGCAGCACGATGCGGGCCGGATAGCCGTTCTCGGGCCGCAGCATCTCGCCGTTCATGTGGGTTGCGACGAGCGCGTCCTCGAGCGCCTTCTCGAGGGGCAGCGAGCGCGTCATGGCGGCGGCGTCGGCGCCTTCGAGCAGCAGCCATTTGGCGTTCGGCCTGAGGCCCGCCTCCTGCAGGAGGAGGCGCAGCGGCACGCCGGTGTACATGACGCAATGCACCATGCCGTGCGTGTACTGACAGCCGTCGAGCTGGGCGCCGCGCCACTCCATGCCGGAGTTCGCGGCGCATTCGCAGAAATAGGCCCGGTTCAGGCGCGGGAAGCGCTTGAGGTCGTCGAGCGTGAAGACGAGCGGCTTGTCGACGAGGCCGTGCAGGATCAGCCGGTAGTCGGCGGGGTCGATCTCGGCGACGCCGGCATGATGGCGCTCGAAGCAAAGCCCGTTCGGGGTGATCACGCCGTCGAGCGCATGCAGCGGCGTGAAGCTGACCGAGCTCTCCTTTGCGGCGGTGAGCCACTCGACGTCGCGCCGGACGACATGCGCCTCGTGCCGCGAGGGCCGGCCATAGGCCCGCACCGCGACGCCGTCGCCGAGATACTTCGACCAATCCGGCACGTTCGGCGGCTGGTTCAAGGGATTGCCAGCGGCGGCCGCCGCCTTGCCGCCGAGCGTCGCGACGCCGGCGATAAGGCCCGAGCGCAAAAGCGCGCGGCGGGAGGGGGCGTGATCAGGCCGATCCGGCGGGTTCGCCATTCGGGTCTCCGCGAGGTGCCGCGATCATAGGCAGAATCGAGGATGGGGAAAGCGCATCCTATTGCGCCCGCCTACCTCAAGGTCGTCCCGGCCGGAGCGAAGCGGAGAGCCGGGACCCATAGGCCACACGCCCCGGAGCTATGGGTCCCGGATAGCCGCGTGCCGCGGCTTCCGGGACGACCCGTGGGGAGGTGCGGGCTATCCCCCCACCACCTTCACATGCCCCGCCTCGCGCGGCGCCACGACCTTGTTCTTCGCCAGATGCCCGAACACCACCTCCCAGATCGGCGGACCCTCGGTGCCTTCGTTGACGCTTGCCCAGCCGGCGACGGTGTAGTCCTTTCCCGCCTCGAGCGGCCGGCCGGTCCGCAGAAGGCGCAGATCGGAGATGCGGCTTCCCATCGGCGCCGCCACGTCCACGGTGTAGCCGAGCCCGCCGACCCGGACCATGTCGCCGCCCTGCTGATAGTACGGGTCGGGGTTGAACAGGTTGTCGGCGACGTCCTCGAGGATGTCCTTGAGGCGGGCGCCGGTCATCGTCATGCGGTAGGCGGCCGGGTAGGTGATCGCGGTGGCGTTGTAGACGTCCTCGCGGGTGATCCCCTGCCGGGGGAGGAGCGAATTGCCCCAGCGGAAGCCCGGCGACAGCGCGATCTCGGCGTCGCGCTCGGCGATGAGCGCGTCGCAGATGACGTCGTCGAGGGTGCCGTTGAAGTTGCCGCGGCGGTAGAGCAGCGTTTCGGTCCGTCCGACCTCCTCGCCCAGCATGGCCTCGTGCGGGGCCCGGACGGCGTCGATCTTCGCCGCCATCTCGGCGTCGGGCGCGATCGCGCCCGAGAAGACCGGGATGAGCTTGTAGCGGTGGCCCCTGACCTCGCCGCCGCGGACGTCGAGGTCGAGCCGCGACACGAACTTGCCGTGGCTGCCCGAGGCGACGAGGAGGGTCTTGCCCACCCTCACCGCCTCCGGCAGCGCGTCGTGGGTGTGCGCCGTGAGGATCACGTCGATGCCACGCACGCGTGATGCAAGCTTGCGGTCGACATCGAAGCCGTTATGCGACAGCAGCACCACAAGCCCCGCCCCGCCCTTCCTCGCCTTGTCGACGTTTGCCTGCACCTCCTCCTCGCGGATGCCGAAGGACCAGTTCGGCATCAGCCAGCGCGGATTGGCGATCGGGGTGTAGGGGAAGGCCTGGCCGATCACCGCGACCTTGACGCCGCCGCGCTCGATCATCGCCATCGGCTCGAAGGCTGCCTCGTTCCACTCGGCATCGCGCACGTTCTGGCCGAGGAACGGGAAGCCGAGGTCGTCGACGATCGCCTTCACCCGCTCGGCGCCGAGCGTGAACTCCCAATGCCCGACCATGGCGTCGGGCCGCAGGAGCTTCATGCAATCGACCATGTCCTGGCCCTTGGTCGCGAGCGCCGTGTAGCTGTTCTGCCAGGTGTCGCCGCCGTCCAGGAACAGGACGCGGCCGTCGCCGCGCTCGGCCCGGATCGCCTTCAGCACGGTCGCGATCCGGTCGAGACCGCCCATGCGGCCGTAGGCTTTGGCGAGTGCGGTGAAATCCTCCGGCGTGAGCGCGTGCGCCGCGGCCGACCCGGTGGCGATGCCGAAGCGCTCGAGGAACGCCCTGCCGCCGACATGCGGCGGCTCGCCTCTCGCCTCGCCGACGCCGAGGTTGATCGACGGCTCGCGGAAGAAGATCGGCCGCAGCTGGGCGTGGATGTCGGTCAGATGGACGAGGGTGACGTTGCCGAGCGGCTCGAAGGCGAGGAGGTCGCCCTGCGCGAGCCGCTGCTGCGCGAAGGCCCGGCTCCAGCCGTTCGGCAGGACGGCCGCCGCGGCGGCGGCGATCTGGAGGAAGTCGCGGCGGGAGGTCATTTTCGCCTCTCGGACAAACGGCGGTTATCCCGGCCGAAGCGAAGCGAAGAGCCGGGATCCACAGCGCATCCGGCGGAGTTGAGGGTCCCGGATCGATCCTTCGGATCGTCCGGGACGACCCCCGCGGATAGAATCGTCACGAGACCGTGATCTTCTCCTCGGCCGTGATCTTCGTGCCGTCGTCATCGATCCAGGTGAAGGTGAGGGTGCCGCTCTCCTGGGCCTTGAACTTGAACTGCATGTAGGGATTGGCCGAGATCGCCGGCTCGAGGTCGGCCGCGAAGAGCGGCTTGCCGTTGAGCTCGACGGTGAACTTGTTGATGATCTTGCGCGGAACGACCGCGCCGGCGCTGTCGCGGCGCTGCCCCGACTCCATGACGTGCGAAACGAGGGTCTTGACCTCGACGATATCGCCCTTCTGGGCGGTCTTCTTGTCGAGGCGGATGCGGGGCTTCACGTCTGCCATGGCGAAAATCCTGTTCCGGTCAGGGGCGCGCGCGAGGCGTTAGCCGCCGCAGCCGCCGATCGTGACCTTGACGAGCTTCGAGTCGGTGAAAACCGCGCCGTCGTTCATCTTGGCGAGGGCGATGACGTTCTGCGTCTCGGCAAGACGGATGCGGGTGTTCGCCTCGGCGACGCCGCTCAGCGGCGACAGGCGGAAGTGGACGACGCCGGCGCGCGGGTTCTGGTCGGCCACGATGAGGATGTCGGTCACGTGTGAGGCGCTCGTCATCGGGCTCTCGACCGAGACCGTCATCGGCACCGTGTTGCCGTTCTCGGCGATCTCGGGAAGGTCGAGCTTGACTTTACTCTTGAGCGGCTCCTTGCCGCCCGTGAAGCTCTTGATGATCTCGTCGGCGTCGTTCTTCGCGAGCGCCGCCGCCGGCAGCCCGCCTGCCGCAGCGACGAATGCCCCGGCGCCGACCGCCAGTGCCTCCCTGCGGCTCACGTGCAAACTCATGGTCGTCTCCGTCGGCCGAAGATTCGGGTCGTGCAGCGCCGCCGACCACGGCTTCACGCCGGATGCATTCCGGTGGCGCTGATCGCCGGCACCATATTCGATCTGGCGCGGCTTTGTAAGGGCGACTCGGCGGGCGGCCGCTGCCGGCGCGCAAAGAAAAAGCCCGGTCGGAACCGGGCTTCTTCGGGTATCGGTCAGGGAAGCCTCAGGCTGCCTCGTCCTGCAACTCCTCGGCCTCCGTCGCCTTCATGCGGCGCGGCGACTTGGCGAGACTCTGCTCGATGAGCTTCAGCGCCTCGGTCTCGGTAATCTTGTTGACGGTCGAGATCTCCCGCACCACGCGGTCGAGGGCCGCCTCGTAGAGTTGGCGCTCCGAATAGGACTGCTCGGGCTGGGCCTCGGAACGGTAGAGGTCGCGCACGACCTCGGCGACGGCGATGAGGTCGCCGGAATTGATCTTGGCCTCGTATTCCTGGGCCCGGCGCGACCACATGGTCCGCTTGACCCGCGCGCGGCCGGTCAGGACCTCGAGGGACCGGGTGATGAGCTTCGGCTCGGCGAGCTTGCGCATGCCGACCGTGATCGCCTTCGCGGTCGGGACGCGAAGAACCATCTTGTCCTTCTCGAACGCGACGACGAACAGCTCAAGCTTGAAGCCGGCGATCTCCTGCTCCTCGATGGCGGTGATGCGGCCGACCCCGTGAGCCGGGTAGACGATCGCCTCTCCGGTCTTGAACCCCTGACGCTGAGCCGTCTTCTTGGCAATCGACATACGCGAAGGACCTTCCTGTTTTGGCCCGCGCTCGCCCGCGGGCGCGATGGTCGTCTCCCGCCAGGGACGCCGGAGACAAAGCTTGACCTGCGGCGGATCGCACGAAAATCCGCCGGCTCCCTGTTCAGCCGATTGCAACGAGCGCCCGTCCGCCCAAGTCCGGAGATAACCTATCCCTGTCCTTGGCCGTGCACGTTCAGGTTCGTTAATTGAGCCGCTCACGAGCGGGGGTTGGAGGTGCACGTCGGGCGCAGGCGACGGCAAATCGGACCCTAGCACAAGGAAGGCCTAAAATCAAAGGTTTTTTGACTAAAGCGGGCGGAAAAGAGCTGAAAAGCCGTGCTTCTCGCGCATACCCGGCCGCGAATCTGCTCCGCTTCGCTCGGGCGCCGACGGTTCAGCCCGAATGAGAACGAGGTTAACGGGCGGGGCTCAGTCGCCCTCGCCGGGATTGGGCGAGAAGTACTTCTCGAACTTGCCAGGCACGTCCTCGAAGCTCTTGGCGTCCGCCGGCGGTTCCTTCTTCTGGGTGATGTTCGGCCAGCTCTTCGCCAGGTCGGCGTTCAGCCTGAGCCATTGCTCGAGCCCGGGCTCGGTGTCGGGCTTGATCGCGTCGACCGGGCATTCGGGCTCGCAGACGCCGCAGTCGATGCACTCGTCGGGGTGGATGACGAGCATGTTCTCGCCTTCGTAGAAGCAGTCGACCGGGCAGACCTCGACGCAGTCCATGTACTTGCACTTGATGCAGTTATCGTTGACGACGTAGGTCATTCGCGTTTTTGCCCTCGGGCCCGCCCAAGCGCGGCTCTATCGAGTGTCCGGAGCGCTGACAAGCGCGCCATCGTCGCGGTCGAGCGCCGCGTAGAGTCGTCTCGCCTCCGGGGCCGGGCCGCGGCGCCGGCCAAGCTCCTGCACCCGGACGACGGCGGTCGTATGGGCGGCCGCGACCGTGACGACGTCGCCGACCGCGAGCGCTTTCGCGGCGTTCTCGACGCGTTCTCCGTTCACCCGCACATAGCCGTCGCTCACGAGCCTCGCCGCAAAGCTGCGCGTCTTGGCGAAGCGGGCGTACCAGAGCCACTTGTCGAGCCGCTGCCGATCTTCGCGCATCGCCGAACACAACGCCCGGCGGGCCGAAAAAGCTCAGCGCTTGTCGGTGTCGCGGCTCTCGAGCTGCTGCTTCAGTGCGAGGAGCTTGGCGAAGGGGGAATTCGGATCCGGCGCCTTCTCGCGCCGCTCCGGGCGGCGATCCTGGCGCTGGTCAGGGCGATGCTCCGGGCGTGGCCCCTTGCCGTTGTTCTCGCGGCGCGGCTGTGCCCGGTCGCCGCGCGGCGCACCCCGGCGCTCGTCGGATTTGCCCGGGCCCCGATCGGGGCGCGGATCCGGCCGCGGCGTCGCGTCCGCCCGGCGCTCCTGGCGCGGCGGTCGGTCTTGGTGACGAGCGGCGCCCGCGGCGGCATCAGGACGCGCGCTGCGCCTCTGGTCCGGCCGGCCACGGGCGTGGCGCGGTCCCGCCTCGCGGTGGTGCCGGTGAAGGCGCCAGACCTCGATCAGGATCGGCTCCGCGGGCTCCCCGGACGCCGGCTCGGCGGCGGCAGCGGATCCGGCAGATTCGACCGGTCCAACCGCCGCCGCGGCGGTATCGGCGGGCGCGGCTTCGGCGGGTTCGACCGCCTCGACAGGGGTCGATTCCTCCGGAACCGTCTCGTCGCCCGGGAGCGTCACTCCGGCCTCGGCCATGAGCTCGGTCGCATGGGCATGGTCGACGGCAGCGGATTCTAGCCCTTGCGCCTCCATCTCGGCGGCATCGGGCTCGATCATGGTCGCGACCTCCGCGGCAGGGGCCGGAGCCTCCTCGACGACCGCGGATGCTTCGGCCGCAAGGGTGCTCTCCGGCGCCTCGGACGGTTGTCCCTGCCCGGGTTCTGACATCGCTGCCGCCTCGGCTTCGGCCGGCTCCGGGCCGGGAGCCGGCGCCGCCGCCGGCGCGGCGGGCTGGAGCAGCGGCACGGTGATCGCCGGACCGGCGCGGCGGTCCGGCGCATAGCCGAGGGACTTGAGGATCGAGCCGAAATCCTCGCCCGAGCAGCCGGCGAGCGAGGTCATCCCGACCGTCGCAATGAAGCCGTCGTTATCCGCGGTGCCCGGCGGCGGGGGACCCGGGCTGAGGCCGGGGCGGTAATTGATCGCCGGGCGGATGAGGTCGGCGAGGCGCTCGAGGATGTCGACCCGCACCGCCCGGCCGCCGCAGACGCGAAAGCCGGCGGCGCGGTAGAGCCCCTTGGCAATCTCCGGATCGACGGGGATCGAGGTGCGGCCCGAGCTCGCCAGATGCGCGATGTCGGCGACGCCCTTCTGGTCGAGCCCGCCGTGCTTCAGCGCCCAGAGCTGCGTCGCGAGGAGCCGCGGCGCCGGCTTCAGCAGCGCCGGCAGATAGAGATGATAGGCGCCGAACCGGATGCCTTGCTTGCGCAGCGCGGCGCGCCCGTCCTGGTCGAGGCCGCGGACCTCGCTCACGACCCGCGAGCGCTCGAGAACGCCCAGCGCCTCGGCGACTTGAAAGCCGATGCCGCGGGCGATGCCCGTGAGCTCGGGCGATTCCTCAAGCGTCAGAAGCGGCCCGAGGAGGCGCACGACATGGGCCTTGAGCCACGCCTTGAGCCGCGCCTCGACCTTGTCCCGCGCCGGCCCGGCGAGCTCCTCGTCGGCGACGATGCGCGGGCGCGGCTCGAAGAGCTTCTCGCCCGGCTCGAGCTTCGCCACCGGGTCGCCGAGCCAGCGAATGACACCATCGTTCGAGAGCACGAGCGATGAATCCGCCGCCGCCGAGAAACGCTCGGCCCTGGCCTCGATCTCGCTCGCGAGGCCCTGCTGGGCGGCGTTCCGCAGCGCCTTCGCTTCCTCGCCTGCCGCCTGCGGGTCGGGCACGAAGTGGAAGCCGTGCAGGTGGCCGACATGCTGCCCCTCCACGCTCACGTCGCCCGTGGCCGTGATTTCCGCTTCCATTCTGGCCTTCTCTCTCAGGCGACGCATGAGCACGCTCGTGCGCCGGTCGACGAAGCGCTGGGCGAGCCGCTCATGGAGGGCGTCGGACAGGCTGTCCTCTACCCGACGGGTCACCGCCTGCCAATGCTCGGGCTCCTTCAGCCAGTCGGG
>DAINQO010000125.1:7773-9993 GCA_036742625.1 Microvirga sp. | reverse complement strand
CGCAACCTTCGCCGCGATGTCTCGCGCGGCAACGAGGCGGGATCGCAGGCGTAAACGGACGATACCAAGCGGATTGTCGCTGGCGTGAAGATAACAATCTAGGTCGAGGAACAATACTTTGGTATATGAGCGCTCTATCCTTGGATTGGTAGTGACTAAATCCCTGGATCATGCGCCTTTAACATAGGTTAACCCGATTATCCGCTTGCCGACACTGGAACAAAAATGCCAGGATGGGGTTTCGCTCCTGTTGATCCGACCTATTTCAGCGAAAGGCCGATCCACAGCGGCCTCAAGGGAGTGACATGACGCACCTTCTCGCCGAGGTCGACGACCCGGTCGTCCTCGCGGACATCCGGCAGGACCTCTTCTCGGCGCTGCCGCACCTGCGCGCCTTCGCGATCTCGCTCACCGGCGACGTCGACCGGGCCGACGACCTCGTTCAGGAAGCCGTGGTCCGCGGCCTTTCGCACCTGCACCAGTTCAAGCGCGGCACGAATTTCCAGGGCTGGATGTTCACCATCCTGCGCAATCAGTTCCATTCCGCGTTCCGGAAGCGGCGGCGCGAGGTCGAGGACGCCGACGGCATCTATGCCGCAAAGGTCGCGATCCCGCCCGAGCAGGGCGCCTATCTCGACTTCACCGACTTCCGCAACGCGCTCGGCAAGCTCTCGCCCGAGCAGCGCGAGGCGCTCCTCCTCATCGGCGCCGAGGGTCTGACCTATGAGGAGACGGCGGTGATCTGCAACACCAAGGTCGGCACGATCAAGAGCCGCGTGAACCGCGCGCGCAAGCGCCTCGCCGAGATTCTCGGCCTCGAGGAGATCGACGAGATCGGGCCGGACCGCGTGGTCCAGGCGGCGTTGCGCGAGGAGCTCGAGCTTCGCACGAGCCTCTAGGGCGCGATGACTTCTCTTCGAGTCGCCATCCCGCTCTACCTCTTTGTTTGAGCATGATCTTTTCTGAAAACCGGTAGCCACTTTTCGGGATCATGCTTCAGCGCCGCGAGGCGATGACGGCGCCGGTCACGATCAGCACCGCGCCGGCGAGCGTCGCCCAGGTCGGAACCTCGGCGAAGAAGCCGTAGCCGAGAAGCGCCGCCCAAATCAGCGCGGTGTATTCGAGCGGCGCCAGCCCGGCCGCCTCGGCGCGGGAGAAAGCGCTCGTCATGAGGAAATGGCCGCTAACGCCGAGCGTCGCCATGAGCGCGAACCAGCCGAGATCGGCGAGATCCGGCGTTTGCCATACCGCATAGGCGAAGGGGGCGATGATCAGCGCCGGGCCGAGGTTCTGGAAGAACACGATGTAGACCATGGGGTCGCGCTGCGCCCGCGCCCGCAGCAGCACGAGCCCGAAGGCGTAGCAGACCGCGGACACGAGCGCCGCGCCGACGCCGGCGAGCGAGCGAGCCTCGGCTCCGGCACCGAATTGGTCCGAGACCACGACCAGAACCCCGGTGAAGCCCGCGGCAAGCGCCATGAAGATGCGCCGGTCGGGCCGCTCGCCGAGCATGAGCACGGCGAACAGCGCCACGAACATCGGCGACAGGAAGGTCAGCACCAGGGTCTCGGCAAGCGGCAACCGGCTGAGCGCGAAGAAGAAAGTCGTCGCCGTCGCGACCGCGATGAGGGCCCGGCCGCCATTGGCGATGACGGTTTCGCGGCTCGGCCAGCCTGGGCGCGCGAGCAGAAGCGTGCCGCTTGCGAGCACGAGCCCGAAGGCGAAGCGCAGGAACGCCACCTCGAAGACCGGATATCGCGCCGCCATGGCCTTGATCACGGCGTCCATCGCCGAGAGCACCGCGATCGCCGCCGCGGCGCGCGGGAAAGCGCCGATCCTGAAGGAAGGCTTCTTGGCCATGAGCGGGGATTTGCGCAGCTGCGGGGCGGGATCCGAACCGTAAGACATTCTTACCGGGACGCGAGCTAGCCTTCCGGAAGCAAGGGGGCGCTCGCGCGGCGCATGCCTGTTTCCGTATCGGACCATGACCATCATCGCCGCCTTCCTCGTCAACGCGGGCCTGAACTTCGCGCTTGGGCTCCTCGTCGCGAGGTTTCTCGGGCCGGACGAGTTCGGGCGCTATGCGGTCGCGATGGCGGTCGCGGTCGTGATCAACACCGCGTTCTTCGAGTGGCTGCGCCTGTCGACGACACGCTTCTATTCCGACGAGCGCCACGCGAGCGAGCCCGGCCTGCGCGCCACGATCGAGCTCGGCTACGC
>DAINQO010000125.1:0-7673 GCA_036742625.1 Microvirga sp. | reverse complement strand
GCGCTCGCCCGCGCCCGGTTTCTCGAGCGTTCCTACGCACAGATCGTGCTCTTCAAGAACGCCGCGGCCTTCCTGCTCATGGTCGGCGGCGCCTTCCTGTTCGGCAGCCCGGCGCTCGTGCTCTGCGGGGCGGCCGCGAGCGGCGCGGCGGCGCTCCTCGTGGCGCGCCGGGCGCTCGCCGACCCGCAGCTCCGGCCGGCGCTCGCGCAGCGGCGGCATCTCAGGACCTTCGCGATCTACGCGATGCCGCTCGTCGCGGCGAACATCCTCTATCAACTGATGCCGCTGATGAACCGGAGCGCGCTTGCGCTGTCGGCGGATTATGCGGAGGCGGGCAAGTTCTCGCTTGCGGCCGATCTCGGCCTGCGGCTGTTCATGACGCTCGGCTCCGGGCTCGATATCCTGCTGTTCCAGATCGCGGTGCGGATCGAGGCGGCGCGAGGTCGCGCCGAGGCGGAGGGCCAGATCGCCCATAACCTCGCGGTCGTGATGGCGCTGCTGCTGCCGCTCGCCGCCGGCTTCTGGATCGCCCTGCCGGCGCTCGAGGCGCTGATGGTGCCGCAGGCCTATCGCGGCGCGTTCGCGGCCTACGCCACGGTCCTGATGCCGGGCTTCATGGCCTTCGCGCTGATCCAGTACGCCCTGAACCCGGTGTTCCAGCTACGCCGGCGCACCGTCCCCGTGATCCTTGCCGCCTTCGCCGGCCTTACCGCGAACGCGATCCTCCTGCCGCTCCTGCTTCCGGTGCTCGGGCCGATCGGCGCCGCTTACGCGCAGGCCGGCGGGCTGGTTCTTGGGGCGATGCTCGTCGCGGCGCTCGCGGTCCGCTCCGGAGGGCTGAGGCTTCCCTGGCGCGAGCTCGCCCTCTCCGCGGCGGCGGGCGCCGCGATGGCGTTCGTCCTGCTGCCGCTCCGCGCGATCGAGCCGCCGGCGCTCGCTCTTTTCGTCGCGGCGACGGCGGGAATCCTCATCTATGCCGGCTTCGTCTATCTCTTCGACATCGCGTCGCTGCGCACCATGGCGCGCGAGCGTTTCGCGCTGCGGCGCGCGGTCGTCGCGCCGGCCGAGTAGCCGACGCGCCCTCGTTTCAGTTGAAGAGCGCGTCGATGTCGTCCTGGGTGACGTGGCCGACGTCATCGGCGAGCCTCGGCCCGTTGAGGAGCGCGCGCTCCCCGGGGACGCGCTCGTGCCGCTGCTCTCCGGCGAGCTCCTTGAAGGCATCGAGGCCGCCCCAGACCCCGATCATCCGGTCCAGCCGCTCTTCGACGAACTTCAGCACGCCGACGATCTTGGTGATGCGCTGGCCGGTAAGGTCCTGGAAGTTGCAGGCCTCGTAGAGCGCGACGGTGCGGTCGAGGATCGCGCCGACGCAGTCGTTGTTCCCCGTCGCAACCCCGGCGGCGCGAAGCATGGTCGCGTGCGACTCGATCTCCTCGGCGGCGGCCAGGATGGTGGTCGTCGCGTCCTCGGTCGCCTCGATGACGGCGTCGAGCTCGCCGGCCGCCCGCCGCATGCCTCCACCGTCGTCCTCGGAGCGCCGGAGCGTCGCGATCTCGCGCTTGGTCGACGCGATCGCGCCTTTCATCGAGTCGAGCTCGGCCCTGAGCCCGTACAGCTCCGCGATCTCGCGCCGGTAGGCCTCGATCACCTCCCCGGCGCGGCGCTGCGACGGCTCGAAGCAGCGCCGCAGATCCTGGACGGTGCTGAGGATCTCCCCGATCCGACCGTCGCCGCTCCCCGAGACGAGGACGCCGCCGTCCGGCGACGCGAAGCTCTGCTCGATACGATAGCGTTTTCCAATATGGCTCATGAAATGCCGCGCCCTTCTGGAGGCGGCTCCACCTTCCGAGGAAATCGTTGCCAGACGCTAAACAGTCGTGAAGCGGATCAGGACAAGGCCCGGGATTATCTTTGCAAGTCATTCATCCTGTTCATCAGAACGCGAGTAACCATAAGAAAGCGTTTTGCCTCATCGCCGGCGATTCACCGTCTCTCGCACGCTCCGATTCACCATTTTCTCAGGCGCGCAGCGGGACAACATGGGGGTCCGCGCTTGGGCGATGCCCCTTCCCGCGGAGCGTGCGTGCGAGTTGAGCGAGGGTACGATGCGTAACGTGGCGGCTTTCGGGTTTCTGGCTTTGACCTGCGGCACGACGGCGGCTTCCGCGCAAGGCTACGGCGGCGGCTTCATCGAGCTTCTGATGACGGGGCGCGATCCAACCCCTTACGTGCGGCCGGCGCGCCCGTTCGCCGGCCAGGCTCCGGACGTCTATGGCCGCACCCGCGTGGCGGCGCTTCCAGGCGCACCGCTCCGCGACGAGGTCGGCGTCGGACGGATCATCGATCCGAAATATCGCCGCCAGACCGTCAGCTATGACGGGCCGCATGCGGCCGGCACGATCGTGATCGATACGCCGTCGAAGTTCCTCTATCTCGTCGAAGCCGGCGGCAAGGCGCTGCGCTACGGCATCGGCGTCGGCCGCCCGGGCTTCGAATGGGCAGGGGTGAAGAGCGTCAGCATGAAGCGCGAATGGCCGGATTGGCGCCCGCCTTCCGAGATGCTGCGGCGCCGCCCCGATCTGCCGCACTACATGGCGGGCGGCCCGTCGAACCCGCTCGGCGCGCGAGCGCTCTATCTCGGCTCAACGCTCTACCGCATCCACGGCACGAACGAACCGTACACGATCGGCCAGGCGGTCTCCTCCGGCTGCATCCGCATGACGAACGACGACGTGATCGACCTCTACAATCGGGTCACCGTCGGCTCGAAGGTGGTCGTGATCTGACGCGCCTGGACTAAAAAGCAAAGCGCCCGCCCCGGATTTCGGAGCGGGCGCCTTCATTGGTGGACGCCGCGCAGCGTCAGGCCCAGTCGTCGCCGCCGAGATCGCCGGCGGCGTCGCCGCCGAAATCATCCTCCTGATCGAACGAGGCGTCCTGCAAGCTTGCGTCGTCGTTGCCGGAATCCTGGAACGCCGCGTTCCCGGAGGCGCCGGTCGAGCCCGAGTTGCCGAAGGGGCTGAGATCGCTGAAGTCCGAGTTGCCGGCTCCGGCCTGGCCGCCGCCGAGGCCACCGCCCATGGCGCCGTGGCCGCCACTTCCCTTGAAGGCGTTCGAGAGCGCGCTGCCGAGCATCATGCCGCCGGCGACGCCCGCCGCCGTCGAGAGCGCGGTGCCAAGGAACCCGCCGCCGCCACCCTGCGGCGCGCCGAACGGGCCGCCCATTCCGGGCTGCGCCATCCCAGGCTGGCCCATCCCGGGCTGGCCCATCGGCTGCCCCATGCCGGGCTGACCGCCCCAGGGCGCACCCTGGCCCGGACCCGGCTGCGGCTGCTGACCCGGCTGTCCCCAGGGACCGGCGGCTTGCGGCTGCGAGAATGACCCTCGCCGCTCGGACTCGCGCCCACCGCCGCCGCCGAAGATGCTCGACAGGAACCCGCCTTGCGGGCGGCTGCGGAGCTCCTCGTTCTCGGCCGCCAGCGCCTCGAGCTGCTCGTTCAGATTCTTGAGGGCCTGCTCCTGCACGACGATCGCCTGAGCCATGGCATAGGGCGCATAGGGCTGGCGGCGGATCCGATCCTGGATGAAGCGCTCCGCCTCGGGATCGCGCGGCTGGTCCGCGACCTGCTCCAGGCGCTCGAAGATCTCGGAAATGACCTGACGTTCCTGGTCATTCATGGGGATTCCTCCTCAGGGCCGCGCGCGCGGCGCTCGGCAGGACATAGGGACGGCTTGGCCGTTTGTAAGGGGTGCGGCCGGGGCTTGGCACTTTTCTATGCGCTCCCGTCCACGCCGGGGGAATGCCGTCCCGTGCTGCGGGGCTCGCCGAAACCGGCCTGGCGAAGCGCCTCCGGCAGCGGGCCGCCGGTCGCCCAGTCGAGGAGTTCGACGGTGTGGACGATCGGGATCGCGGTGCCGCTTGCGATCTGCGTCATGCAGCCGATGTTGCCGGCAGCGATCAGGTCCGGCTTCACGCGCTCAATGTTGGCGACTTTCCGCGCCCGCAGCTGCCCAGCGATCTCCGGCTGGAGGAGATTGTAGGTGCCTGCCGAGCCGCAGCAGATGTGGCCCTCGGGCACGTCCTTCACGCTGAAGCCGGCCTGCCGCAGGAGCTTCTTCGGCTCCTCGCGGATTTGCTGGCCGTGCTGCATCGAACAGGCCGAGTGATAGGCGACGACGAGATCCGTTTCGCGCACCGGCTCGATCAGCCCGACGCTCGCCAGATATTCGGTGATGTCCTTTGCGAGCTCCGACACCCGCCGCGCCTTCTCGGCGTAGGCCGGGTCGTTGCGAAACATGAAGCCGTAATCCTTCACGGTGGTGCCGCAGCCCGACGCCGTGATCACGATCGCATCGAGCCCTTCGCCCTCGATCTCGGCCATCCAGGCGTCGATGTTCTGCCGCGCGAAGGCGTGCGCCTCGCGCTCGCGGCCCAGGTGGTGGACAAGGGCGCCGCAGCACCCCTCCCCCTTCGCCAGCACGACCTCGACGCCATGGCGGCTGAGGAGCCGGATCGCGGCCTCATTGAAGTTCGGGTTCAGCACCGGTTGAGCGCAGCCCGACAGGATCGCGACCCGTCCGCGTCGCGGCTCTTGCACCGGCCAGACGCCCGGGCGCGCAGCGGGCGAGCGGGCGGGCAGGCGCGCCGGCGCGAGCGCGAGCATGGCGCGGAGCCGGTTGCCGACCCGCGGCAGAGCCCCGAGAAGCCCCGCAAAGGGCCTGCCCAGGATCGCCGCGCTCATGGCAAGGCGGAAGCGCCCCGGATAGGGCAGAACCTTCGCAAGCAGCGTGCGCATGACGCGGTCGTGCCAGGGCCGCCGGTGCGTCGCCTCGATATAGGCCCGCGCGTGATCGACGAGGTGCATGTAGTGCACCCCCGACGGGCAGGTCGTCATGCAGGCAAGGCACGAGAGGCAGCGGTCGATGTGCTTGACGATCTCAGGGCTCGCCGGCTTGCCCCGCTCGAGCATCTCCTTGATCAGGTAGATGCGCCCGCGCGGCGAATCGAGCTCGTCGCCCAGGAGCAGATAGGTCGGGCAGGTCGCGGTACAGAATCCGCAATGGACGCAGGTGCGCAGGATCGTCTCCGACGAGGCCATCGCCGGATCGCGCAGCTGCTCGGGGGCGAAGTTGGTCTGCATCCTCTCTCACCATCAGCCCGTCATGCCCGGCCTTGGACCGGGCATCCACGCCTTCGGCGTGGGAGTCGTGGATGGCCCGGGGGAAGCCCGGCCACGACGTTCACCGCAATCACACTCCCGCATACATCCGTCCCGGGTTGAGCACGCCCGCCGGATCGAACGCCGCCTTGATGTCGCTCGTGATCCGCATCAGCGGCTCTGGCAGGGGCTCGAACACGTCGACGGCGGCGCGCACCTCGGCCGGCGCGCGCACGAGGGTGGCGTTGCCGCCATGCCGCTTGACCGCGGTGCGGACCGCCGCGGCGGCGGCGTCGCCCTTCGCGTCGGTCGCGACCCAGACGAGCCCGCCGCTCCAGTCGTAGAACCAGCGCGCGTCCGCCGCCCGGGCGATCTCGGCCGCCAGTGCCGGCCCGTGCGTCGGCGCGGTCGAGACGCGCCACACGGCCGTGTCGCGCGGCAGCGTAAGCGGGGTCACGTCGCGCACGGCGCGCCAGAGCACCTCCGCCGCCTCGCCTTCGACGATCGCCGGGGCGCCGTAGGCCCGCAGGAGCCTCCTCAGCTCGCCGAGCCGGTATTCGACCGAGGTCGAAAATCCTTCGAGGCGGATCAGCGTGCGCGCACCGCCGCCGGCGACCGCGGCGGGCAGATGCGCCGCGCCGCTCGTCTCGAAGGGCGAGCCGACCGCGGCGCAGAGCGCTTCGACGGCGCGTCCGTCGTCGAGGCCGGGAAACACGAGCGTCGCGGAGCGCTCCGGAATCGGCAGCACCTTGAAGGTGACCTCGGTCAGGAATCCGAGCGTCCCCCAGGAGCCGGCCATCAGCTTCACGAGGTCGAGCCCGGCGACGTTCTTCATCACTCGCCCGCCGGATTTTATCGCCTCGCCGCGGCCGTTGACGAAGCGCACGCCGATGAGGCTGTCCCGCGCCGCGCCGGCCATGATGCGACGCGGACCGGAGATGTTCGCCGCCACCACCGCGCCGATGGTCGGCTCGCCGGTCGAGCCGAGGAGGACGCGGTGATCGGCCGGCTCGAAGGGCAGCTGCTGGCCCTTGTTGGCGAGCGTGCGCACCACCTCCGAGACCGGCGTCCCGGCCCGGGCCGCGATGACGAGCTCGGCCGGCTCGTAGAGCGTGATCCCGGTGAGCGCCGATGACGACAGCGTCGCCTCGCTCTGCGCCGGCCGGCCGAGCTCGGCCTTGGTGCCGGAGCCCACGAGCGCCAGCGGCGTCCGCCGCGCCGCGGCGTCGGCGACGATGGTGCAGGCATGAAGCTCGGTGGCAGGGGTGTGGAGGGTCATCGGCGGCTGCGGAGCGGCCGGCGGGAGGTGTGACGAACGTGAAGGATGCGAGCCTCTCCGCTCGGGAGAACCTCGTAGAAGATGCGATACGGATCACGTGCCATCTGTAACACCCGAACGCCCCTGATCTCGCTCGGATGACCGGCAAAAGAATGCTCGGCCAGCAGCCGGCAGCTCGCATGGATCCGAACGAGAAGCGCGTCCGCCGCTCTGGGACTCTCGCGGGCAACGTACGCGCCAATGCTTTCGATCTGGCGCAGCGCCCGCGGGGTGTACCGAACAGTCACGCCCGTCGGTAGCGGTTGAAGACCGCCTCGACCTCCTCATCTGTCGCGAACTCCCCGCGGTCGGCTTCGGCAAGCGCCGCTTCGATCTCGACGCGCTCCTCCTCCGACAGCTCGTAGGGCGCGACGCCCTGCTCTTCCATCATGAGCAGCATCTCCGCGGCATCCTCCTGCCGCTCAAGCGGCCAGGTTCGCACCCGGTCGAAAACGGCCTCGATCTGCTCCTTTGTCATCATGCCGTCGATCCTATCGCCGTAGCGTTCACGCCGCCACCCTCCCCTCCAACGGGAACACCTTCGCCGGGTTCATGAGCCAGCCCGGGTCGAACACGCCGCGCACGCGCATCTGCTGCTGCAGGTCGGCATCCGTGAACTGGCAGCGCATCAGGTCGCGCTTCTCGATGCCGACGCCGTGCTCGCCGGTGAGGCAGCCGCCGACCTCGACGCAGAGCTTCAGGATCTCCTCGCCGGCCCGCTCCGCCTTCTCCATCTCGCCCGGCTTGTTGATGTCGAACATGATCAGCGGGTGCAGATTGCCGTCGCCGGCATGGAACACGTTCGCGACGCCGAGCCCCTCGGCCGCGCAGATCTCGCCGATCCGGGTCAGCACGCGCGGCAGCTCGCCGGTCGGAATGACGCCATCCATGCAGAGATAGTCGGAGATCCGGCCGGTGGCGCCGAAGGCCGCCTTGCGGCCCTTCCAGATCGCGGCGCTCTCGGCCTCCGAGCGCGATACCCGCAAGGTCTTCGGGCGGAACGGGCGCGCGATCTCGACGATGCGCGCCAGCATGGCCTCGCACTCGGCGTCCGAGCCCTCGACCTCGATGATCAGCATCGCCTCGACGTCGAGCGGGTAGCCGGCATGGGCGAAGGCCTCGCAGATCTTGATCGCCGGCCGGTCCATGTACTCCATCGCGACCGGGATGATGCCGGCGCCGATGATCGCCGCGAC
>DAINQO010000124.1:0-10061 GCA_036742625.1 Microvirga sp. | reverse complement strand
TCCTGGCGCCGTCGCGCCGGTCGAGGCGGCGCTGGCGCGGCTATCCGCCAGGCGGCCGAAGCGAGAACGATTGCGTTCGACCTATTTCGACACGCCGCGTTACGCGCTACGTGAGGCCGGCATCACGCTCCGGGTGAGGCGAATCGGCAGGCGGCGCATCCAGACCGTCAAGCTCATCGGCGGCGCGGCCGGGCTCTTCAACCGTCCCGAATGGGAGGGCAAGATCGAAGGCGATACGCCCGACTGGGACCTCGCGCGCACGACCGGACTCGCGCCGCTCGCGCGCGACGGCGTCGCTAAAGCTGCCCGCGGGGTGTTCTCGGTCGCGGTCGAGCGGCGCCGCTTCCACCTCGGCGTCGGCGAGAGCCGGATCGAGGCGGCGCTCGATGTCGGGGTAGTCGAGGCCGGCAAGCGCTCGGCTCCGATCCGCGAGCTCGAGCTCGAGCTGAAGCGCGGCAGGCTCGCGGATCTCTTCGGGCTGGCGAAGACGATCGCCGAAACGGCGCCGCTGCGGCTCGGCCTGCGCACCAAGGCCGAGCAAGGCTTCGCGGCGGCGCGCGGAAGGCCGGCCCGCCCGGTGAAGGCAATGCCGTCGCCGATCGTCGAAGGCATGAGTGTCGCCGACGGCTTCCAGGCGGTCGCGCGCTCCTGCCTTGCCCACCTCCTCGCGAACGAGGCTCTATTCCGCGAAGCCCGCGATCCGGAGGCGGTGCACCAGATGCGCGTCGCGCTGCGGCGCTTGAGAGCCGCGCTGTCGCTGTTCCGCGACGCCGTCGCGGACGACGAGATCGCGGCGGTCAAGACCGGACTGCGCGAACTTGCCGCTGCGCTCGGCGAGGCCCGCGATCTCGACGTGTTCATCCGCAAGACCCTCGCGCCGGCGCGCGCGCGCGACCCCGGCGACGCCGCGCTCGCGGCTCTCGCGCGCTCCTATGCGGAACGGCGCGAGGCGGCGTACGACGCGGCGCTCGAGACGGTCGCTTCGGGCCGCCTCGGACGCATCGTCCTCGATACCCTCGCCTGGATCGAGGCCGGGCCGTGGCTGCGAAAGGACGGAAAGGCGGAGCGCGAGGCGCCGGTCGAGCGCTTCGCCGCCGACGAGCTGCGCCGCCGCGCGAAGCGCATCCGCAAGCGCGGCCGGCACCTCCCCGAGCTCGCCCCCGACGAGCGCCACCGCGTCCGCATCGCGGTCAAGAAGCTGCGCTACGCGGCCGAGTTCTTCGCGCCGCTCTACGAGGGCAAAGGCCGGGCGAAGCGTACCAGGAGGTTCCGGGACGCGCTCGGCGACCTCCAGGACCGGCTCGGCGACCTCAACGACATCGCCGTCGCGGCGACGATGGCGGAGACCGCCGGCGACGGCGCCGCCCCGGCGGCGCGGCTCCTCGCGGCCGAGCAGGAGGCGCATTTCGACGAGCACCTCGCGGCGGCGGCGAAGGCCTATAAGGCTTTCGGCGAGTCTGAGAAGTTCTGGCGCTGAGCGCCGGCGTTGCTTGATGGAGAGCGGCTCAGAGAGCTACCCGTGGCGGATCAGTCGTCCCATAGCCGTCCGCTCGGCTCGAAGCAGCGGTAGCCGACGAGGCATTGCGGGTTGTCGAGGGTCGGGGCGTAGCCGGGCTTCGTCGACTCGGTGACCTCGCAGAAGCCGCGGTCGCGAACGTAGCGGTCGTAGGTGTGGCCGCCGGTGCCGAGCACGACGGCGCCGCGGGCGAAGACGAGGCCGGCCGCCTGGCGGCAGGTCATCGCCGGCGATTGCGGGCGCTGGGCGAGCGCCGTCGCGGCGGGAAGCGAGAGCGCCACGGCGAAGGCAAGGGTCCGGATCGGCTGCATCGCAAATTCAACGCGTTCAGGCGGCGTGGCGTTGCACGAGCTCGGCGGGATCGGCGCCCGGCAGCGGGATCGTGACATGGCATAGGAGCCCGCCGGAGCGGAAGAGCCGCTCGTAGCGCCCGGCGAGCTCGCCCGAGACCGTGCGGTCGAGAAGCCGTGTGCCGAAGCCCTCCGCCGAGGGCGGGCCGATCGCCGGACCGCCTTCCTCGCGCCATTCGAGCCTGAGGAACCGCCGCTCGACCGTCCAGGTCACGCAGACCCGCCCGCCGGGCGCCGACAGCGCCCCGTGTTTCGCGGCATTGGTCGCGAGCTCGTGGAAGACCATGCCGAGCGGCAGCACGATGCGGGGCGGCAGGAGGACGTCGTCGCCGGCGATGGCGAAGCGCTCGTCGCCGTGCGGCTTCAGCTCGGTGCGCAGGAGGTCGGCGAGGCCGGCGTGCTCCCAGGAGCCCTGCGTCAGGAGGTTCTGGGTCGCCGAGAGCGCGAGCAGGCGGTCCATGAACTTCTGCCCGAACTCCTTGAGCGAGGGTGCGTTGCGCAGGGTCTGCGAGGCGAGCGACTGCACCGTCGTCAGCGTGTTCTTCACGCGGTGGTTCAGCTCGTGCAAGAGGAAGCGCTGGCGCTCCTCGGCCTCCTTGCGGGCGGCGATGTCGCGCAGGATGACCTGGTTCGCGTGCCCGCCCTCCCAGGGCACGCGAGCCGAGACCACCTCGACCTCGACGGGCGAGCCGTCGAGCCTGAGCCAGCGCTGCTCCATCGGCGGGTTCGAGATGCCGGTGTCGCGCAGCGACAGAATCCGCCGCCGCACGCGCTCCCGAAACTCCTCGGCGATGAGGTCGAGCGAGGAGCGACCGAGGAGGTCCTCGGCGGAGGTGGCGCCGAGGAGCCGGATCATCGCCGCGTTGACGTAGACGATGCGGGTGTCGACGTCGACGAACTCGGCGTCGGGCGAGAGCTCGATCAGGCCGCGGTAGCGCTCCTCGCTTTCCGAGCGCGCCCGCGCCGAGTCGGCGGCTTCGGTCTGGCGTGCCACGACCTCGTCGAGGAGGCGGTCGAGGACGGCGCCGACGGCTTCGATCTCGCCGCGCTCGGGCGCCATTGCGGTGCGGGCGGCATGATCGCCGCCGCGCCACGCCCTGACCGTCAGGATCAGGCGCTCGACCGGGCGCTGGATGAAGACGCGTCCGACCGTGAAGGCCGCGGCGAGCGCGACGAGGAGGCCGATGACGACGACGAGGAGGCCGCGGCTCGTCGCCTTGTCGAGCGCCGCGAAGGCGGTCTCGTGCGACAGGTTCGCGCCGATATAGAGCCCGCCGGTCGCCGGCACCGGCAGGTAGCCGAGGACGCGCCGCGTGCCGAGGTCGTCGACGAGCTCGAGGGTCGCGGCCTCGTCGGCATTGATCAGCCGCTGGTACTCGTCGGCGACGCGCTGGCCGAGCGCGTCCTCGCCCGCCGGCTCGCGCAGGATGACGGCGCCGTCGCGGTCCGTGACCGTGATCTCGGCGCCCTCGACGATGCCGCGCTCCTTCAGGCGCTCGCGCAGCCAGCCGACGTCGAGATGGGCGACGATGGCGCCGCGGAACTCGCCCTGCGGCGTGAGCGGGATCGCCACCGGCAACGCTGGCTTGTCGGCGCCGGCAAGCGTCGAGAGCATGCCGACGGCGAAGCGCTTGCCGCCGAGCACGTCGCGGAAATAGCCGCGGGCGTTGTGGCGCTCGGCGTCGCGCCGGGGCGGCGCCTGGCAGGAGACCCGTCCGCCGATGTCGAGAACCGACAGCGAGACGAGGTGCGGCAGGCGGCGCTGCAGCGTCGAAAGATAGGCCGGGCAGGCGGCGCCCTCGCCCTCGACGACGCTCGGCGCATGGGTGACGGCGCGGAGGAGGTTCTCGACCCCCTCGAAGATGCGGTCGATCTCGGCGCCGGTCTGGCGCGCCATGCGCAGCGCCATCTGCCGGATCTCGGCCTCGCCGGCGCGGCGAAGCGCGAGCTCGTAATGCACCAGGATGACGAGCGCCGGCAGCACCGCAATGCCGGTGAGGAGGACAAGGCGCTTCGTCAGCGAGAAGCCGGGCGCAGGGCCGTCGCCCGAAAGCCGGCGGCCGGGGCGCGCGAGCGCGGCCCGGAAGAGCGCCGCAAGCCGCGACACGGCGTTCGAGCGCAGGCGCAACCGTCCCAACAATGACCCGGCAATATCACACCCCCTGAACGCTCTTCTCGGCAAATCCCCAACTCGCGCGGGGCACGGCGTTCGAATCGGAGGCAAGTGGCACAATGCGACGGAGATAGGGCAGGGGAGGACGGGCCTCGGGAGGGCCGCGCCAGGCCCGGCGAATCGGCGTCGGCGTTGCCGGCGGGGCACAGTCGCCCTGTGGATCGGTGTGGACTCCCTGGCGGAGCCTGACCCTGCCCCCTAGGCGGCGCGCCGCTTCGTGAGATGCAGATACCCGGGGTCGAACCCCGCATAGGTGCAGAGGCGGTCGAGGTCGAGGATGTCGAGGCGCTTGCCGGAAAGCCGGATCAGACCGTCGTCGCGGAGTTGCGTCAGCACGCGATTGGTATGCACGGGCGAAAGCCCGAGCGCGTCGGCAAGCTCTTCTTGCGTCAGCGGGAACTCGAAGCCGTTGTCCTTCGCGAGGCCGACCGATTCGAGGCGGACCAGGAGCTCGCAGAACAGGTGCGCCATCTGCTTGTCGGCCGGGCGCCGGCCCATGCTTACGAGCCACTCGCGCAGGATGCCCTCGTCGACAAGCGTATTCCACCACAGCGCGCGGATGATCGCCGGGTGGTTCTCGGTGAGCACGGCGACTGTCGTCTGCGGGATGAAGGCGACCGTGCAGGCCGAGAGCGTGCCGATGCCGTGGTCCATCGCGCCGAGGATCGCGACGTGGAGGTCGCAGATGTCGCCCGGGACGAGGAAGGCCATGATTTGGCGCTGCCCGTCAGCAAGGGTCTTGTAGCGGCAGGCGAAGCCCTCGAGGATCAGGTGCACCTCGTCCGGCCGGTCGCCCTCGCGGATGAGGTCCTGGCGCGGGCCGATCTGGCGCACGTCGGTGATCGCCTCCTCGACGGTGCGCCGGTCGTCCTCGGACAGCTCGGCGCCGCGGGCGAGCTTCCGGATCAGCGGGTTGGGCATGGTTCCTCGTCTTATGTTTAACATAAGTTAGCGACAGCGGCACCCGTCGAGCGGGCCGGCCCACCTATGTGAATGCAACTGTCCGGCAAGCGTGGCATTGACGCGCATGCCGCGCTTCTATTTCGACATCCGCGATGGCGAGAGCTTCGTTCCCGACGAGGACGGCCTCGACTTCCCGACCATCAACGAAGCGCGCGACGACGCGAGCCGGACCTTGGGCCAGATGATGAAGGAGGCGATGCCGGACGGCGAGCACCACGACATGGCGGTGGAGGTCCGGGGTGCCAACAAGCGGCCCCTGCTCAAGGTGCAGATCACCTTTCGACGTCGAGGCGTTGGCGAAGGACGTGCCTGTGGCGCGCTGACACCCCTCAGAATTGTCTCGGAACTTCGCTGGAACCGGCATATGGTAGGCCATCGCCGGCAAACAGCCTTGGGCGCCGGCGGCTGAGAGCCGGTCGCGCTCCCGCCTCGATGCAGGGAGCGCTGCATGCCGCGATATTTCTTCCACGTCATCGATGGCGTCGACATCCCGGACCTCGAGGGGACGCTGCTCCCTGGCCTCGCCGAGGCCCGCAGCCAAGCGATCGTCACGGCGGGCGAGATCCTCAAATCCGAGGGGCTGCGGTTCTGGAACGGCTCCGAGTGGCGGATGAAGGTGACCGACGACGTCGGCACCTCCGTCCTGACGCTGAAGTTCTCGGCCGATGACCACGATACCGATCGCTGAGGCGCGGGCCTCGCCGCGGCTTGCCGCTCTGGCGCGCGGCCCCCCGGCGCTCGCGAGCCGCCTGAATTTCCTCCGCTTAACCTATGTTGAGGACCGCCAATTCGATTTCGTTAGAGTGATTTCACCGCCGGACGACGCGACCCCAAGCACACCGGCAGCTGAGAGACCCGTGCGCTCCCGCTTCGACCGAGGGCGCCTCGCGTGAACGACCGCCTCACCTCATCGCAGGAACGGCTCGGCTCGGCGCCGGAACGCAACCGGCTGATCCGCAAGCTCGAGAGCATCGCCGACCTCACCACCGACGACAAAGAGGCGCTGCTCGCCCTGCCGATGACGGTGAAGACCCTCGCCGCCGACCAGGACATCGTCCGCGACAAGGACCAGCCGAGCCAGTGCTGCCTCATCCTCGAAGGCTTCGTCTGCCGCTACAAGCTCCTCGACGGCGGCAAGCGGCAGATCATGTCGTTCCACACGCCGGGCGACTTCCCCGACCTGCAGAGCCTGCATCTCAAGGTCATGGACCACAGCGTCGGCACGCTCGTGCCGTCGAAGCTCGCCTTCATCCCGCATGCGAGCATCCGCGACGTCATCCGGCGCCACCCGGTCCTCAACGACGCGCTCTGGCGCGACACGCTCGTCGATGCGGCGATCTTCCGCGAGTGGATGGTCGGGCTCGGCCGCCGCGAGGCTTACGCCCGCATCGCGCATCTCATGTGCGAGATGCTGGTGCGCTTCAAGGCCGTCGGCCTGACGAACGACCACGCCTACGAGCTGCCGATCACCCAGGCCGAGCTCGGCGACGCCCTCGGGCTCTCGACTGTGCACGTCAACCGCGTGCTGCAGGAGCTGCGCGGACGGGAGCTCATCATCCTGAAAGGCCGCAACCTCGTCATCAAGGATTGGGAAGGCTTGAAGGCGGCGGGCGAGTTCGACCCGACCTATCTCCACGTCGAGCCGCACCTCGTCACATGAGCCTGACCCTCGAGGCCGGCTTCGGGCGGCTCGGGACGCCGAACCACCCGGCCCCGAGCGGCGCCGGTCAGCCCCCGTCCCGCTCTTGCCGCGCCGAGCCCGGCTCCGGCTCGACGACGCCGTGGAACATGTAGAAGCCCATGCTGCGCAGCGCCTCGCCGGCGGCGCGCGCGTCGAAGCCCTGCGGCGGCGCGTGCGTATCGAGCGGCGCAGCGTCGCGTCGCCACGGCCCGTGGCCGACGAAGGCCGGCACCGGCTCGTCGGCCGGCACCGCGCAGCACAGGCCCGGCTCGCCCTCGCGCCGGTAGACACTCAGATTCATGACGCCCCGGGTCCGGTAATTCTTGTTGGTTTCGCGGAGAGTGCGGCACCCCGTCTAAGCGCGTCAATTAAGTTTGTGAATCCGGGGAGAAAATGCGCACAGCTCGATGAGATCGAGCGCCGCCGCCCCCTCTTCGGCCCCAGGGGGAGGCCAGCCGGGGACCAACGATGCGTGACCTCGCGATGTGGGCGGCGGGCGGCCTCGGCATCGTCGCGGCGGTCGTTCACGGCGTCCTCGGCGAGACGCATGTCTTCGCCAAGGCGCGGATCGAGCCCGCCTGGACGAGGCGGCTGCTGCGCCTCGTCTGGCAGTGCGGTGCGCTCGCCTGGCTCGGGTCGGCGTCCTCCTCATCGCCGCGCCGGGCCTTGGGTCCGAGGCGGCGCGGGTCTGGATCGGGATCGTCGGCGCCGCGGTCTACGGCTTTGCCGCGGCCGCGAACGCGTGGGCGACCGGCGGCAGGCATTTCGGCTGGATGGTGCTCGCCGCCGCGACCCTGCTGGCGCTCGCCGGCGCGATCCCGGGGCGGCCTTGACCGGCGGCCAGGAAACGCCCGGGATTGTCGGGCAAGCGCGGGGTTAGTTCAGCCCGTCCGTGCCCTTCGTGCGCTCGGCGAGATAGTCCTCGCTCGTGCGCGGGCGCGGCCGCGGCGGCGCCCCGTGCGGGTCGAAGCCCTCGTTGACGACGATCTCGACCCGGCAGTCCTCGCACATCATCAAGACCCGCGTTCGCGCCTCCCCGGCGGCGCCTGAGAACATCCAGTGCCGGTCGGCGAGCTTTCGCACCACCGCCTCGATCGCGCTCTTCGTCCCGAAGGCCTTGCCGCAGCCGACGCAGTGGAAGGGCTCCTCCTCCTTGAGCACCGTTTTCGGGGCGTCCCAGGCGGCGATATCGAGCCGGGGGACGAGGCCGAGGATCGCGTCTTCGGGGCAGGTCGCGGCGCACAACCCGCACTGGACACAGAGGGATTCGGTGAAGCGCAGCATCGGCCGCTCGGGATTGTCGGTCAGCGCCGCCGTCGGGCAGGCGCTCACGCAGGCAAGGCAGAGCGTGCAGGCGTCGGCGTTGTAGTCGAGCCCGCCGAAGGGCGCGCCGGCCGGAAGCGCGATCGCGGCGACGGGCGCCGGCGCCGCGCGATGGAGCTCGCGGAACGAGAGCGCGAGGAGGCCTCGTTTCGAGCCCTCGGGGAGGAAGCTCGCCGGTGTCGGCGCCGGAACGCCGGCGGGTGCCCGCTCGAGCGCCGAGCGGAGCGCATCCGGGTCGTCGGTCTCGACCGTCTGGGCGACGCCGGCGCCGTAGCCGAGCGCCGCAAGCGCCGCGTTCGCGAGCGCCAGCGTCCGGTGAAGCCCCGAAAGGTCGTGCTTCGCCTTCGCCCGCAGGAGAAGGCGCACGCCCGTCGCCCCATAGGCGAAGGCGGCGACGATCGTCTCCGGTCCGACTTGCGTCACCTCGTTGACCGCGACCGGGATGACGTTGGCGGGCAGCCCCGGGCCGAAGCGGGCGAGGGCGTCGATCAAGGGCTCGCCATGGCCGGCATCGTGGAACAGGAGGACCGGATTGCCGCCGCCGGCGGCGCCGTACGCCGAGAGCAGCGTGCGCAGGCTGCGCAGCTGGCGGCGGACATCCGGCACCTCGTAGGTCACGGCGCCGGTCGGGCAGGCGGCGGCGCAGGAGCCGCAGCCGCCGCAAACATAGGGGTCGATCGCGACATGGTCGCCGGCCGGCGTGATGGCGCCCGTCGGGCAGAGCTCGAGGCAGCGCGTGCAGCCCGTGATCTGCGAGCGGGAATGCGCGCACAAAGCTTCGGAGAAGCTCACGAATTTCGGTTTGTCGAAGGTGCCGACGAGGTGCGAGGCCTCGAAGATCAGGCGCTCGACGGCCGCGGCGTCGCGCGGATCGGCGCGGAGATAGCCGCTCCTCAGCTCGTGCGCCGGAAAGAGCGGGAAATTGCCCGACAGGTCGAGGACGAGGTCGCAGGTCGAGGTCGCGCCATCGCGCGCCGGCCCGAACACGAGACGCTCGCGCGACGAGGGAGCCGGCTGGGCGAAGTCGTCGATGCGCAACGAGAACGCGCCGAGATGCCCCGTTGCGCCGACGATCGTGCCCTTCAGCACCGGAAACGCCGTCGCCCGCGGCGGCGCGATCTCGCCCGGCTTCGTCAGGAGCACGGTAATGTCGAGGTGATCCGAAAGCCGGCGCGCCGCCTCGATCGCGGCGGCGTCCCGCCCATAGACCAAGGCGACGCCGCGGCTTTCCATGGCGACGAACTGCACGGCGTGGGCGGGCTCGGCGGCGGCCGCGAGAAGCGCTGCCATCTTCGGGCCGGCATCGAGAGCATTCGCCGACCAGCCGGCGTTCTCGCGGATGTTCGCGAAGGCGAGCCGCTCCTCGGCGCGGGCTTCGGCCGCCACCTCGCGGAAGAGGGGCGCCTCCTGCGTGCACCCGACGGTGATCGCCGCACCGGTGTTCAGCGCCGCCTTGAAGCGGTCGAGCTCGCGCCGGCAGAGCTGATCTGCGCTCCGGAGCTCGCCGCCGCAGCCGCCCGCGATCGCCGCCGCGTCGAGCGGCATCGTCTCCTCGCAGGAGCAGGCGAAAACAATGCGCTTGTCGTTCACGTGTCCGTCCCGGATGGAGGCTTTTTGCCGCCTCTCGCCTTCGTTATCCCTCTTCTATACTGGAATCGCTCGAAAGAACGAGCCCGAGACCTCGGGTCGCACCGGCGATCCCAACGAAGCGCCGCATGCCCATCACCGCCCTGAAGGCCAAACCGCCGCTCGACCTGCCGCCGCCCTACGCGCTCGTCACCCTGCGCGAGACCGGCGACGCCTTCGCTCATGCCTGCCGGATCGCGCCGGAAGCCGGCGCCGGCACCCTCGTCCATGTCGGCCGGTTCGACCTCCTCGAGTTCGCCTTGGTGCTCGAGCCCGAGGAGCCGCTCGCCCGGGCGCGCCGGGTCTTCTTCGCCGGCATGGCGGCGCTCGCCGACGCCATCGGCGCCGTCTCGCCGCCGGTGAAGCCGCTGGTCTTCGACTGGCCGGACACGATCCTCTTCGACGGCGCCCGCATCGGCGGCGGGCGGC
>DAINQO010000123.1:0-10186 GCA_036742625.1 Microvirga sp. | reverse complement strand
TGCCCGGCGCCCCCCTTCTCGCTCGGCCTTCGGCCGAGTCGGTCCTCCCCACAAGTGGGAGGAGGGAGCGACGCCTCGCAAGGGGAGGGGTAAAGCGCGTCGGCGAGCTCGGAGCCTCGCCCGATCCGGTCCGGGCCGATCCCGCGCTTACAGCGCCCGAACGCGCGGCTCGGCGCGCGTCTCGAGCACGAGGTGGGTGAGCGCCCAGACGAGCGCGTCGAGGCGGTCGGGCGAGCGCCCGCCGGACAGGCCGGCCGGGGAGAAGTCGCACATCTCGTCCTCGAGCGCCGGGTAGGCGCCGGCGTGGCGCACGCGCCCCTGGCGGTAGAGGGCCGAGACCGGCTCGGCGCGGGCGTGCTTGCCGCGCGTCGCGACGACCGCCGTCACCGGCACGGTGGGGTCGACGAGGCGCACCACCGCCGCGACCATGTCGCCGCCCTGGTTGACCTCGGCGACGAGGGCGTCCGCCTTCAAGGCCCGGTAGAGCGCGACCGCCCGCGCCGCCCAGGCCTCGGGCTCCGCCCCCGACACGGTCTCGTCGGCGAGGACGTAGCCCATGCCGCCGGCATCGATCCCCGCCGCAATGATGCCGCAGGCGGAGGCCCGCCGGCCGGCGGAGGCCGGCGGATCGACCGCGACGACGATGCGCAGGAGCGCCGGCGCCGCCGCGACCCGCGCCGCCTCGATCGCCTCGCGCTTCCACAGGGCGTCGGCGCGGTCCTCGATCAGCTCGCCGTCGAGCTCCTGGCGGCCGAGCGCCGTGCCGCCGTAGCGCGCGCTCACCTGCGCCAGGAACGACGGCGCGAGGTTTCTCGCGTTGGCGGCGGTGCCGGCCCGCGTCAGCTTCACGGAGGGGTCGACCATGAGGGCGCGGATGAGCGGGATCGGCCGCGGCGTCGTGGTCACGACCTGGCGCGGGCGGGGGCCGAGCCGCAGCCCGAACTGCAGCATGTCCCAGGTCTCTTGCGCATAGCGCCACTTGCCGAGCTCGTCCGCCCAGGCGGCCTCGAACTGCGGCCCGCGGAGCGAATCCGGGTCCTCGGCCGAGAAGGCGTGGGCGACGGCGCCCGACGGCCATTCGAGCCGGCGCAGCGACGGCTGCCACCGCGGCCGCTCGCCCGGCGGCGACACCGCGAGAAGCCCCGAGGGCCCGCCGATCATGACGTCGCGCACGTCGGCGAGCGTCTCGCCGACAAGCGCGATGCGCCCGACGCCCGGCTCCTGCGCGCCCGGGTTGCCGGCGACCATGTCGCAGACCCATTCGGCCCCGGCGCGGGGTCTTGCCGGCGCCGCGTCCGCCGAGGAAGAGCCAGGTTGTCCACGAGGGGTCGCGCCACGAAGGCGCGCGCTGCCGCGGCCCGCGCAATTCCCACAGCCCGAGCATGCGCTCGATCTCAGCCCGGCTCAGCGTCTCGAGAAACGCCGTCTCCTCCTCCCTGGTCGCGCCGTGCCTCGACAAGACGTCGGTGAAGCTCATCCCGCAGCTCGACGAGGCTGCGGCCTGGATCCTGTGCGTCATGGTCGGAGTCCTGCGCCTGAAGCGTTTGCGCCTGAAGCGCCTGCGCCTGAAGTTCCTGCGCCTGTGCGTGAAGCGCCTCCTCGATGCGCCGCACCTGCTCGAGCACGCGTGCGACGGCGGCGAGCTCCCGCGCCGCCCGGGGCGCGAAGGCGCGCGGCCGGCGCAGGCGCTCGCGCTGGAGGTCGGCGACGATGTCGTGGGCGAGGCGCTTGGCGCGCGCGACGGTCTCGGCCGGGTCGGCCGGCTCCGCCTGGCCCGGCGGAGCGTCCGCGCCAGGCGCTTCGCCGCTGCCGTTGCCGGGCGTTGGCGGCGGCGGCGGCAGCCGCCGCAAGGCGCGCTCGAACGTCTTGTCGGGCGGGCGCCGCAGCGGCCAGCCCTGCTGCTCGCGCAAGGCGTAGAACTGGTCCATGCTCATCCGCGCCGACTTGGCGATCGAACGCACCGGCTCCTTCGTCTCGACGTAGCGGCGCCGGTAATCGGCGATTTTTTCGGGCGCGAGCCTCTCGCTCATGTCGGCCATGGGATAACTCATGAAAAAACCGCCCGGCGGGAGGCGCGGGCGGCTGATGATGGTTGGGCTCCTCGCGGCGGCGGGCCGAGCCCGGCCGGCGAGCGAACTATATTCCTAGCGGAGGAGCGTCACGCTGTCAAGCGGGCTGTGCTGGGAAGAGGTATGAGCTAAATGGACGAGCGTGCCGCGTTGGTTTCCTCACCCGCGAAGCGGGGGAGGGGGACCGCCGATAGGCGGTGGAGGGGGCAAGGCCCGAGCACGGCGCGTGGGATCGCCCCCTCCACCATGCTTCGCATGGTCCCCCTCCCCCGTCGCAAGCGACGGGGGAGGATGAGGCACCCACGCCGAGTACGACCGCATCGACCCGGGGACCGTATGATGGACATCCGCCCGCTGCGCACCGAGGCCGACTACGACGCGGCGCTCGCGGCGATTGAGGCCTTCTTCGACGACGAGCCCGATCCCGGTTCGCCCGAGGCCGATGCGTTCGATCTTCTGGCGCTCGTCATCGCCGATTACGAGCGGCGCCATTGGCCGATCGACCCGCCCGACCCGGTCGATGCCATCCGCTACCGGATGGAGACCGGCGGCTTCTCGCAGGCCGACCTCGAACGCCTGCTCGGCTCGCGCCAGCGCGCCTCCGACATCCTGAACCGCAAGCGCCCGCTGACCCTGCGGATGGCAAAGAAGCTCCACCGCGAATGAGGCGTGCCGGCGGAAGCGCTTCTCGGGTTGGGCGAGGCGCTGCCGCATGGCTGAACGGCTCGCCGGCGGGCAGCGGCCCGGGCGCGCGAGAGGACGACCCGCTCAGCCGATCCCCGTCGCGCGCGACGGGGGCGGATCGGCGTGGTATGTTGATGCGGCGTTCGCCGGCGGCGCAACGCGCAAGGGAGGCAGCGGATGCCGATCACCGAGCAGGGCTGGGAGATCCACGTCCAGCGGCTGAAGGAACAGGCGCGGGGCAACCAGACGCGCACCGTCGGCACCTACCAGGTCTTCCATGACGGCGAGCCGGCGAGCGCGATCTCGGTCGACGGCGTCGCGGTGCCGCTGTTCGGCACCACCGCCGAGTCGAAGGGGCCGGGCCAGAACGACACGCCCGCGACCGTGGCGCGGCCGAGCCGGATCCTCCCCGGCCGCTACCCGCTGAAGACCTCGGGCGGGCCGACCTACGTCACCACCGGCTTCCGGCAGGATCTCAGGATCAAGCCGCAGATGCCGGGCATCGAGCTGCGCAGGACCGGCAACCGCAGCGCCATCATCATCCATCCCGGCAAGGGCGAGTTCCTGTCGTCGATCGGCTGCATCAACCCGTGCACCTCGCTGCCCGACGAGGACGAGGACATCGACTATGCCGGCAGCCGGCGGCGGGTGATCGCCCTCATCGAGGACATGAAGCGGTTCCTCGGCACCGTCTCCGAGAACGGCGACGTCGCGATCATCAACGCCTTCGCCATCATCGACGGCGAGCCGATGGCAACCGAGACGATGTCGCTTGCGGCGCTGAGCGACGGCGGCACGATCGACGGCCGGGCGCTCGCTGCCCTGCACGGCGTCGGCGTCAAGAGCGACGCCGTCAAGATCTCGAGCCTGCATCCGGCGATGGCGCCGGTCATCATCGCCGTCGCCGAGGCGGCAAAGGCGCTCGGCCTGCCGAAGCCGGTGATCACCTCCGGCAACGACAGCAGCCACAAGCAGGGCTCGCTGCACTTCAAGAACCGGGCGCTCGACTTCCGCGCCAACAACATCTCGCTCGCCCAGGGCAGGACCCTGGCGGCGGAGGTCGCGAAGATCGTCGGCAAGGACTACGACGTGCTGCTCGAAACCTTCGCCAACGCGGCGAACAACCACCTCCACGTCGAGTTCGATCCCGGCTGAGCGGCGGGCCGCCCGCCTCTCCGGGACGGGCTACCGGATTGACACATTTGCTGGCCGAGTCGCTCCCTCCTCCCCCTTGTGGGGAGGACCGACTCGGCCGAAGGCCGAGCGAGGAGGGGCTCGCCGGGCATGGAGCACCTGACCGACGAGGGTGAGGGCGGGTTCCCTTCGCCCGGGCGCAGGAGTGCAGCGTCATTTATTCCTAGCAGGGCAGCGTCACGCTGTCAAGGGCAGCAATCCGGCCGTTAACCTCGCGCCGCTCGAAACGCTTAGTTGCGGGATGGCCGGCCTCAAGATCTTCGTCAGCTACACCGGCGCCGACAGGGACTGGGCGCACTGGATCGCCTGGACGCTCAAGGAAGCGGGCCACACGCCGTTCGTGCACGAGTGGGAGGTGCCGGCCGGAGGCAACATCCCGGATTGGATGGAGCGCCGTGTCAAAGAGGCCGATCACCTCATCGGGGTGTTCTCGGACCGCTACATCGACCCGGTCTACTCGAAGAGCGAACGCACGGCGGCGTTCTGGAGCGATCCGATCGGCAACGAGGGATTCCTGATCCCGATCGAGGTCAGCCGGGTGTCCGAGTGGCCCCGGTTCGTCGCACCGCTCAATCGCCTGTCGCTCCTCGATCGCGATCCAGACGCCGCGCGCGAAGCGCTGATCGCATTCCTCGAGCCGCGGGGCCCACCGAAGGAGGCGCCGAAGTTCCCGGGCGCCAAGCCGAAAGCCCGCGCCGAGGAAGCGGCGTCGTTCGCAAAGGGCGGCGAGGCGCTCGCCCCGCGGGAGCCGCTGTTCCCGCCGCAGGAGCGGCAGCTCATCGGCGAGGTCGCGCAGGAGAAGGGCGTCGACCCCGAGCGCCTGCGGCCGATCCTGGAGAACCTCGGGCTCGCCGACGTGCCCGTGGACGAGATCGCCGACAAGCTGCGCGAGGCCGTCGACGCCCTGCGCGCCAAGGCCGACGCGCCGGCGCCGCCCTCGAACGCCGGCCCCGACCTCGACGCCGCGCGGGCGAAAGCGGGGGAGAAGCTCCGCGGGCTCGACACGGACGGCGCGCTCGCGGTCTGGGATGCCTTCATGGCCGAGGATGCGTTCGAGGCGGCGCTCCGCCGGCGCACCGCGGCGATGAAGGAAAAGGCTGAGATCCTGCGGCTCCGCTACGACTACGCCGAAGCGGCCGCGGTGCTGCGGGAGGTGGCGCGCCTCGACCCCGACGATACCTGGTCGCACGTCGCCTTGGGCGACATCGCCGAGATCCTCAACGACTCGACGCAGGCACTCCAGGCCTTCCGCGCGGCCGAAGCGGCGGCGCGGCGCATGGGAGACGACCGCGACGTGTCCGTCACCCTCACCAGGACGGGCGACGTTCTTCTTGCGCACGGCGATCTCGCCGGCGCGCTGGCGCGTTACGAGGAGGGGCTGGAGATCGCCCGTCGGCTGGCCAGCGCCGATCCGAGCCATGCCGAGCGCCAGCGCGACTTGTCGGTCAACCTGAACAAGACGGGCGTCGTTCTTCGTGCGCAGGGCGATCTCGCCGGCGCGCTCACGCGCTTCGAGGAGGGGCTGGCGATCAGGCGCCGACTGGCGAACGCGGATTCGAGCGATGCCCGGTGCCAGCGCGACCTGTTGAGCAGCTTCGTTAGGACAGGCGGCGTGCTTTTTGCGCAGGACGATCTCGCGGGCGCACTCGCGCGCTTCGAGGAGGGGCTGGAGATCGCCCGTCGGTTGGCGAGCGCCGAACCCAGCCTTGTCGAGCGCCAGCGGGACGTGTCGGTCAGCCTCGAGAGGACCGGCGAAGTTCTTTTTGCGCAGGGCGAGCTCGCCGGCGCGCTCGCGCATTACCAGGAGGGGCTGGAGATTAGCCGCCGGCTGGCCGGCGCCGATCCGAGCCATGCCGAGCGCCGGCGGGACGTGTCGGTCAGCCTCGAGAAGACGGGCGACGTTCTTCGTGCGCAGGGCGATCTCGCCGGCGCGCTCGCGGCTTATGAGGAGGGGCTGGCGATCAGGCGCCGGCTGGCGAGCGCCGATCCGAGCCATGCCGAGCGCCAGCGCGACCTCTCCGTCAGCCTGTCAAAGCTGGCGAGAACGGCCCACGCGCAAGGCGAGCCCGAGCAGGCGTGCCGCCACTTGCAGGAGGCGCTGGCGATCATGCGCCCGCTCGCGGAGCGCTTCCCCGAGCACCCGGGCTTCCGCCGCGATCTGCAATGGATCGAGGAGCGCCGGGCGGAATGGCGGTGCGGCGACCCGGCCGCGGCGGGGCGCAAGCGACGCGCAGGTGGGGGCGACACGTCCAAACGGCGCCGGTGAGGAAGGCTGCCGAGCCGTCGTTCATGTCGCTTCCTCACCCGCGCAGCGGGGGAGGGGGACCGCCGACAGGCGGTGGAGGGGGCACGGGCCGAGCGCCGGCGCGTGGGATCGCCCCCTCCACCATGCTTCGCATGGTCCCCCTCCCCCGTCGCAAGCGACGGGGGAGGATGCAGCAGCTTCGCCGAGAGCGGCGCCGAGCCGGCATAGGGCACGATCCGGTCGTCGTCGCTGAGGAGGCTCGGCTTGTCATCGTCAGCCGGCCCGTTATACTGCTAGCATGTGCTAGCAAGGTTCTGATGGGCACCATCACCATCCGCCGGCTCGACGACGCCGTCATCGAGGCCATCAAGCGCCGCGCCGCGCAGGCTGGGCGCTCAATGGAGGAGGAGGCACGCCGAACCCTTCAGAAGGCCTTTGGCGAGACCGAGCGGGCGAGGCTGCGGGCGGAAGCGGTCGCACACATCCGCGACCTCCATGCGCGCGGGCTTCTTCCGAAAGGCGGGGGCGTCGATTCCGTCGACCTCATCCGCGAGATGCGGGAGGAACGCGAGCGGCAGCTCGCCGAGGCCATAGAGGGCCGGCGTGGCGCTGATCGTTGACGCCAGCGTCGCGGTCAAATGGATCGTCGCCGAGCCGCTGCGGGACGAGGCCCTCGAGCTCGTCCGCCAGAACGACGTGGTGGTTCCCGACCTGCTTGCGGTCGAGGTCCGCAACGCGCTCGTCAACCGCGTGCGCCGCCGGCTCGCAACGGCCGAGGAGGCGCGACGGGCCGCGAGCGCTTTTCGGGCCATCCCGCTGATCGTCGAGCCCTCGGCGGATCGGCTCGACGAGGCCTTCGATCTCGCGCTCGCGTTCGAGCACCCGATTGACGACTGCATCTACCTGGCGCTGGCGGTGGTCCGGCAATTGACGCTCGTCACGGCCGACCGCCGCATGTTCGATCTCGCGCAGAGGCGCCCGGACCTGCAGGCGCGCGTGACGCTCTTGGCCTGAGACGCCGATGGCGGCGTTCGAGCCGTCGTTCATGTCGAAGGCGGTTCCTCACCCGCGAAGCGGGGGAGGGGGACCGCCGATAGGCGGTGGAGGGGGCAAGGCCCGAGCACGGCGCGTGGGATCGCCCCCTCCACCATGCTTCGCATGGTCCCCCTCCCCCGTCGCAAGCGACGGGGGAGGATCGCGCCCGCAGCCGATTGTGGCGCCGCTGCCGCGATGCTAAGCCTCGGCGGCATTTCGAACGCGGGCGAAAAAGCCCGGAGCACCCCAAGGAGGAAACACATGGCTTCGTTCACGAGGCGCGGCTTCATCGCGTCGACCGCCGCCGCGTCCGCCGCCGGCCTCAAGGCCGGGCCGGCCTTGGCGCAGGCGAACTACCCGGCGCGGCCGATCCAGATGATCTGCCCGTGGGGCGCCGGCGGCGGCACCGATGCGACGGCGCGCATCGTCGCCGCCCTCCTCGAGAAGGATTTCGGCCAGCCGGTCAACGTCGTCAACCGCACCGGCGGCTCGGGCGTCGTCGGCCATTCGGCGATCGCGACCGCCGCGCCCGACGGCTACACGCTCGGCATCATCACGGTCGAGATCTCGATGATGCACTGGCAGGGCCTGACCGAGCTGACGCCGCGCAGCTACACGCCGCTCGCGCTGATGAATGAGGACCCGCCCGGCGTGCAGGTGCGCGCCGACGCGCCCTACAAGACCGTCAAGGAGCTCGCCGAGGCGATCAAGGCGGCGCCGGCCGGCAAGCTCAAGGCCTCCGGCACCGGCCAGGGCGGCATCTGGCACCTCGCCCTCGTCGGCTGGCTGCAGGCGATGGGCCTCAAGCCCGACCACGTCGCCTGGGTGCCTTCGAACGGCGCCGCGCCCGCCATGCAGGATCTCGCCGCCGGCGGCATCGACATCGTGACCTGCTCGGTGCCGGAAGCCCGCGCCATGATCGAGGCCGGCAAGGCGAAGAGCCTCGCCCTCATGGCGAAGGAGAAGAACCCCGCCTTCCCGACGGTTCCGATCCTCAAGGACGAGATGGGGATCGACTACGCGACCGGCGCCTGGCGCGGCTTTGCCGGCCCCAAGGGCATGCCGGCCGACATGGCGGCAAAGCTCACCGCGGCGCTGAAGAAGGTCTACGACTCGAAGGAGTACAACGACTTCATGTCGAGCCGCGGCTTCGGCGTCACCTGGGCCGACGGCCCGGGCTTCGCGACGTTCATGGATGCCGGCGACGAGCAGATGGGCAAGGCCATGAAGGCGGCAGGGCTGGCGAAGGCTTGAACGCACTGTCATTCCGGGGCTCGCGAAGCGAGAGCCCGGAACCCATAAACGCCGGCGCTGCCGAACGCGCACGACCGGTTCAGCCTTATTGGGAAGACTCGCGGTTATGGGTTCCGGGCTCGACGCTTCGCGTCGCCCCGGAATGACAACGGAAAGAAAGAGATGCGCGCCAACGACGCCGTGAACGGGGCGATCCTCATTATCTTCGCCGCGATCATGATCGCGCTGACGGCGAGCTTCCCGGCCTTCCCGGGCCAGAAATACGGCCCGTCGCTGTTCCCGCGCCTGCTCGGCGCCGGGCTCATCATCTGCGGCGCGCTCCTCGTCTGGCGCGGCCTGCAGGCGCGGCGCGCCGGCGAGCGCTGGCTGACGCCCGACCCCTGGACCGCCGACCCGGGCAAGCGGCTCTCGTTCGCGCTCGTCCTCGTCGCCATCCTGTTCTACATCCTGGCCTCCGAGACGATCGGCTTCATCCTCTGCGCCTTCGTCATCCTGGCCGGGCTGTTCCTGCGCTTCGGCGTGCGCTGGATCGTGGCGCTGCCGGTCGCGCTCGCGACGACGGTCCTGATCCAGTACTTCTTCGCGAACCTGATGCGCGTGCCGCTGCCCCGCGGCTGGCTCGATCCGATCCTGTAAGAGGCCGCCATGGACGCCTTCGTCACCGCGCTCGGCCTCGTCTTCGACCCCTTCGTCATCTGGGTGATCTTCGCGTCCGCCGCCTTCGGCATGTTCGTCGGCGCCATGCCGGGCCTGACCGCCACGATGGCGACGGCGCTCCTCGTGCCGGTGACCTTCTTCATGTCGCCGGTGCCGGCGCTCGGCGCGATCGTGACCGCGACCGCGATGGCGATCTTCGCCGGCGACATCCCGGCCGCGATGTTGCGCATGCCGGGAACGCCGGCGTCCGCCGCCTACACGGACGAGAGCTACGCCATGTCGAAGAAGGGTCAGCTCGACCTGAACCTCGGCGTCAACCTCGTCTTCTCGGTGCTCGGCGGGCTGTTCGGGGTCGTGATCCTGATCGTCGCGGCCCCGGCGCTCGCCGAGTTCGCGATCAACTTCTCGTCCTTCGAGTATTTCTGGCTCGCCGCGCTCGGCCTCTCCTGCGCGATCTTCATCGCCACCGAGGATCCGCTGAAGGGCATCGTCTCGCTGCTCCTTGGGTTGGCGATCGGCTCGATCGGCATCGACCCGGCGGCGGGCTTCCCGCGCTTCACCTTCGGCTCGGTCGAGCTGATGCAGGGCATCAACCTCATCGCCGCGATGATCGGCATGTTCGCGGTCTCGGAGATCCTGCGCAACGCCGTGGCGATGGACGCCCTCGGCGAGAAGATCACGCAGCAGGTCGGCAACATCTTCATCGGCATCTGGCCGGTGTTCACGCGCTACTGGCGGAACTTCATCCGCGGCTCGGTGCTCGGCACGCTGATCGGGGCGCTGCCCGGCGCCGGCGCCGACATCGCCGCCTGGATCTCGTACGCGGTCTCGAAGCGCTTCTCGAAGGAGCCGGAGAAGTTCGGCACCGGCCATATCGAGGGCATCGTCGATTCGACCTCGGCCAACAACTCGGCGCTCGGCGGCGCCTGGATCCCGGCGCTCGTGTTCGGCATCCCGGGCGATTCGATCACGGCGATCGTCATCGGCGTCCTGTACATGAAGGGCATGAACCCGGGGCCGACGGTGTTCCTGCAGAACCCGCAATTCA
>DAINQO010000122.1:0-10205 GCA_036742625.1 Microvirga sp. | reverse complement strand
GTCGGCGAATCCGGCTGCGGCAAATCCACCCTCGGCAAGGTGGTGATGAAGCTGCTCGAGCCGACCGGCGGCCGCATCCTGCTCGGCGGCGCCGACGTGACGCACCTCGATGCGCGGGCGATGTGGCGGCACCGGCGCCAGATCCAGCTCGTGTTCCAGGATCCCTATTCCTCGCTCAACCCACGCCTCTCGGCCAGCGCGATCGTCGGCGAACCGCTGGAGAACTTCGGGCTCGCGCGCGGTCGGGAGAAGGACGAGCGTGTCGCGCAGCTGTTCCGGCGCGTCGGCCTGCGCCCGGAGGCGATGCGCAAATACCCGCATGAGTTCTCGGGCGGGCAGCGTCAGCGCCTCGGCATCGCCAAGGCGCTCGCGGTCAATCCCGACGTCATCGTCGCCGACGAGCCCGTCTCGGCGCTCGATGTCTCGGTGCAGGCGCAGGTGCTCAACCTCCTCATCGATCTGCAGGACGAGTACCGCCTCACTTACCTGTTCATCAGCCACGATCTCGCCGTGATGCGGCACGTGAGCCACCGCATCGCGGTGATGTACCTCGGCCGGATCGTCGAGCTGACCGACAAGCGCAGCCTGTTCTCGCGCCCGCTCCACCCCTATACGGAGGCGCTGCTCGCCGCGGCGCCGATCCCCGATCCGAGCCGGCGCAGGGCGCGCCGGCGCATAGTGCAGGGCGAGGTGCCGAGCCCGATGAAGCCGCCGTCGGGCTGCCACTTCCACCCGCGCTGCCCCTATGTGCTGCCGGCCTGCCGCACGATCGATCCGCCGCTGATCGAGGTCGCGCCGGGGCACCAGGTGGCCTGCATCCGGCGCCAGCCGGGCGCCGAGCCGGCGCCGCTGACGCCGACCCAGTGATCGGGCGAGCCTGCCGCCAAGCTCGGCATTGCCGGCCAACGCACCCAGTTGTGCCGGCCGGACTTCCGCGCGAAGCTAGGGCCAGAACACTCCGGGAGGACGGGTCATGGACGAGAAGCAACTGCGGCGGCTCATCGGGCGCGTAAAGGACGGCAAGCTGTCGAGGCGGGCGTTCGTCGGGCGGATGATGGCGCTCGGTATCACGGCGCCGCTCGCGAGCGAGATGCTCGCCTTCTGCGGCGCGGCGCGGGCACAGGAGAAGGAGAAGGTCCCCTACAAGCCGACGAAGCGCGGCGGCGGCGGGGCCCTCAAGGTGCTCTGGTGGCAAGGCGCGACGCTGCTCAACCCGCATTTTGCGGTCGGCACCAAGGACCAGGACGGCTCGCGCATCTTCTACGAGCCGCTCGCCGGCTGGGATTCGGACGGCGACCTCTTCCCCGTGCTCGCGGCCGAGATCCCGTCGCGCGAGAACGGCGGCCTCTCGGCCGACGGCCTGTCGGTGACCTGGAAGCTCAAGCGCGACGTGACCTGGCACGACGGCAAGCCGTTCACCGCCGACGATTGCGTCTTCAACTGGGAATACGCCCGCGACCCGGCCGTCGCTGCCACGACGATCGGCAGCTACCAGAACTGCAAGGTCGAGAAGCTCGACAGCCACAGCATCAAGGTGACGTTCGAAAAGCCGACGCCGTTCTGGGCCGACCCCTTCGTCGGCACCCGCGGCATGCTGATCCCGAAGCACCTGTTCGACGCCTACCGCGGCGACAAATCGCGCGACGCGCCGACGAACCTCAAGCCCGTCGGCACCGGGCCGTACAAGTTCGTCGACTTCAAGCCGGGCGACATGGTGCGCGGCGAGATCAACACCAACTATCACGAGGCGAACAAGCCGCATTTCGACACCATCGAGATGAAGGGCGGCGGCGACGCGGTCTCGGCCGCGCGCGCCGTCATCCAGACCGGCGAGTTCGACTACGCCTGGAACATGCAGGTCGAGGATGAGCTGCTGCAGCGCCTCGAGAAGGGCGGCAAGGGGCGCGCCACCATCACCCCGAGCGGCAATATCGAGCACATCCAGCTCAACTCGACCGATCCCTGGACCGAGGTCGACGGCGAGCGCGCGAGCCTCAAGTCGAAGCACCCGCTGCTGTCGGACCCGGCGGTGCGGCAGGCGCTCGGGCTTCTCGTCGACCGCCAGTCGGTGCAGGACCACATCTACGGCCGCACCGGCGTCGCGACGGCGAACTTCCTCAACAACCCGGAGAAGTTCCGCTCGAAGACGATGAAGTTCGAGTTCAACATCGAGAAGGCGAACCAACTCCTCGACGCCGGCGGCTGGAAACGCGGCGCCGACGGCATCCGCGAGAAGGACGGGAAGAAGCTCAAGTTCGTCTACCAGACCTCGATCAACGCGCCGCGGCAGAAGAACCAGGCGATCGTCAAGCAGGCCTGCCAGAAGGCCGGCATCGACATCGAGCTGAAGTCGGTCACGGCGTCGGTGTTCTTCTCCTCCGACCTCGCCAACCCCGACACCTACACGAAGTTCTGGTGCGACATCCAGATGTACACCACGACCATGACGCAGCCCGACCCCGAAGTGTTCATGAACCAGTTCGTCTCCTGGGAGGCCTCGACGAAGGAGAACAAGTGGCAGGGCCGCAACATCACGCGCTGGCAGAACGCCGAGGTCGACAAGATCTACCGCGAGGCCCAAAACGAGCTCGACCCGGTCAAGCGCGCGGCGATATTCATCCGCATCAACGAGCTTGCGTGCTCGGACCACGCCGTGATCCCGGTCGTGTACCGGCCGAAGGTCGGGGCGGTCTCGAACCGGATGCGGCTCGATATCAGCGGCTGGGACAACGACCTCGCGACGCTGAAGGATTGGTATCGCGAGGCGTGAGCCGTCCTTGAGCCGGTATCTCACGCGGCGCCTGCTGATCGCGATCCCGAGCCTCCTCGGGATCAGCATCGTGCTGTTCACGGTGCTGGCGCTCGCGCCGGGCGACCCGTTCGAGGAACTCGCGACGAACCCGAACGTGCCGCCCGAGGTACGGGCGAACCTGCGCCTCAAGTTCGGCCTCGACGACCCGATCTACCTGCGCTACCTGCACTGGCTTGCCGCCATGCTGCAGGGCGATTGGGGCTTCTCCTTCGCGAGCCGCGTCAACGTCGACGATCTGATCCTGCAGCGCCTGCCGACGACGCTGTTCGTCATCGGCTCCTCGCAGGTGCTGGCCCTGATGGTGGCGCTGCCGGTCGGCGTCTACGCGGCGACGCGGCCCTATTCGCTGTTCGACCAGGTCGCCAACACGCTGACCTTCGTCGGCTTCTCGCTGCCGACCTTCTTCACCGGGCTCCTCTTCATCCTGGTGTTCTCGATCCAGCTCGACTGGCTGCCCTTCGTGTACCGCGCCGACATCTCGGCGACCGGCTGGCGCTGGTACTGGGAGCATTTCAGGCAGGCGATCATGCCGATCGCCGTGCTCGGCCTGTTCCAGGGCGCCTCCTGGACGCGCTACGTGCGCTCGGCGGTGCTCGACGTCATCCGCCTCGACCACGTCACGACGGCGCGCGCCAAGGGCCTCGCCGAGCGCGTCGTGGTCCTGAAGCACGTCGTGCGCAATGCCCTGATCCCGGTGGTGACGCTCGTCGCGCTGCAGATGCCGGCGGTGTTCGGGGGCGCCATCGTCACCGAGCAGATCTTCCGCATCCCCGGCATCGGCTCGCTCCTCATCGCGTCGATCCTGACCAACGACACCCCGGTGGTGATGGCGGTGACCTTCGTCTTCGCCTGCCTCGTCATCGTCTTCAACCTCATGGCGGACCTGCTGTATGGCTGGCTCGACCCTCGCATCTCCTACCGTTAGGGCGGCGGCGGCGCTGCCACGCGCGCGGCCGTTCTCGCCCGGGCGCGAGGCCTGGCGGCGCTTCAGACGTCATCGGCTTGCCGTCGCGAGCGCGGCGATCCTCGCCGCCATGGTGCTCGCGGTCCTGCTCGGCCCGCTGGTTTGGCGGGTCCCGATCAACGACATCGACTTCACGGCGCGCCTAAGTCCTCCGACCTGGGCGCACCCTTTCGGCACCGACGACCTCGGCCAGGATCTCCTTTCCCGCATGCTCTACGGCGGGCGCATCTCGCTTGCGGTCGGGCTCGCGGCGATGCTCGTCGCGATCTTCGTCGGCGTGCTCGTCGGGGCCCTCGCCGGCATCTCGCGCGGCAGCGTCGATGCCGGCCTGATGTGGCTGACCGACCTCTTCCTGTCGCTGCCGCCGCTGCCGGTCCTTCTCCTCGTCATCTACCTGTTCCGGGAGCGGCTGAAGGAGATCGCCGGGCCGGAGGTCGGCGTCTTCCTCCTCATCGTCGTCGTCATCGGCGGCTTCCGCTGGATGCCGGTGGCGCGGCTCGTGCGGGCGCAGTTCTTCTCGCTCCGCGAGAAGGAGTTCGTCGAGGCGGCGCGCGCGCTCGGCGCCTCGACGACGCGGCAGGTGGTGCGCCATATCCTGCCGAACGCGCTCGGGCCGGTGATCGTCGCCGGCACCATCGACGTCGCCGCCGCCATCATCGCCGAATCGACGCTGTCGTTCCTGGGGCTGGGCTTTCCGCCCGACATCCCGACCTGGGGCCGCCTTCTCTACGACGCTAAGGACTACCTCGACTTCGCGCCGCACTGGGCGCTGTTTCCGGGCGCCGCGATCTTCCTCGCCGTGCTCACCATCAACTTCATCGGCGACGGCCTGCGCGACGCCCTCGATCCCCGCAAGGTCATGTAGCGCCCGATGGCCGCGCAGCAGACCGGCACGCCTGCCATGCTCTCGCATCTGTCCTTCGGAGTGCAGGACCTCGAGGGGGCCGCCGCCTTCTATGATCGCGTGCTCGCGCCGCTCGGCTACGGGCGGGTCTGGGCGAGCGCGACCGGCGTCGGCTTCGGCCCGCCGGGGGCGGGCGACAAGCTCGCGCTCTTCCCCCGCCCGGGCGAGGCCGCGCCGCCCGGCCCCGGTTTCCATCTCGCGCTCGGGGCCCCGAACCGCGCCGCGGTCGACGCCTTCCACGCCGCGGCGATGGCCGCAGGCGGCCGCGACGAGGGCCGGCCGGGGCTGCGGCCGCACTACGGCGCAACGTACTACGCCGCCTTCGTCGTCGACCTCGACGGGCACAAGCTCGAAGCCGTGCACCAGGGCGGCGCGGAGAGCGCATGACCGAGCCGCTCCTCGACATCCGCGGGCTCAAGACCCATTTCGCGACCGACGACGGCATCGTGCACGCGGTCGACGGCGTCGACCTCGCCATCGGTCGCGGCGAGACGGTCGGCGTCGTCGGCGAGTCGGGCTGCGGCAAGACGATCACGGCGATGTCGGTCTTGAAGCTCATCCCGATGCCGCCCGGCCGCATCGTCGCCGGGCAGATCCTGTGGAAGGGCCGCGACCTCGTCCCGCTCGACGCCGACGCGATGCGCAAGATCCGCTCGAAGGAGATCGCCATCGTCTTCCAGGAGCCGATGACCTCGCTCAACCCGGTCTACACGATCGGCGACCAGATCGCCGAGGTGATCCGCCTCCACGAGGGGCTGTCGCGCCGCGGCGCTCTCGACAAGACCGTCGAGATGCTGCGCCTCGTCAACATCCCCAATCCCGAGCGGCGCGTGCGCGACTACCCGCACCAGTTCTCCGGCGGCATGCGCCAGCGCGTGATGATCGCCATGGCGCTCTCCTGCGACCCGCAGCTCCTCATCGCCGATGAGCCGACGACCGCCCTCGACGTCACCATCCAGGCGCAGATCCTCGATCTCCTCAACGACCTCAAGGCGCGCCTCGGCATGGCTATCATGCTGATCACCCACGCCATGGGCGTGGTCGCTGAAACGGCGCAGCGCGTCGTCGTCATGTACGCCGGCAAGGTGGTCGAGGAGGCGACCGTCGAGCGGCTCTTCGCCGAGCCGCTCCACCCCTATACGCAGGGCCTCATCCGCTCGATCCCGCGCATCGACCGGGCGGCGACCCACAAGACGCGCCTCGAGACGATCGCCGGCGTCGTGCCGCGCCTCCTCGATCCGCCGCCCGGCTGCCGGTTTTCGGCCCGCTGCCGCTTCGCGAGCGCCGCCTGCGTCAGCGCGACGCCGCCGCTCGTCGAGGTCACGCCGGGCCACAAGGTCGCCTGCGTGCTGCACGAGGCGAGCCGGGGCCTTGCCGCATGACGAAGCCGTTGCTGCGCGTCGAGGCGCTCGTGAAGCGCTTCCCGGTGAAGGGCGGCCTGTTCTCGCGCGACGTCGAATGGGTGCACGCCGTCGACGGCGTCAGCTTCGAGCTCGAAGCCGGCGAGACGCTCGGGCTCGTCGGCGAGTCGGGCTGCGGCAAGTCGACGACCGGGCGCTGCATCCTGCGTCTGATCGAACCGACCTCGGGCGAGGTGTGGTTCGAGGGCAAGGACGTGACGGCGCTCGGCGGCGCCGAGCTGACCGCGCTTCGGCGCGACATGCAGATCATCTTCCAGGACCCCTACGCCTCGCTCAACCCGCGCATGACCGTCGGCGCCATCATCGGCGAGGCGCTGACGATCCACCGACTCGCGAACTCGCCGGCCGAGTATGAGGCCCGCATCGTCCACCTTCTCGAAACGGTCGGGCTCAACCCCGACCACATGCGCCGCTACCCGCACGAGTTCTCGGGCGGCCAGCGCCAGCGCATCGGCATCGCCCGCGCGCTCGCGGTGTCGCCGAAGCTGATCGTCTGCGACGAGCCGGTCTCGGCGCTCGACGTCTCGATCCAGGCGCAGGTGATCAACCTTCTCGAGGACCTGCAGGGACAGTTCGGCCTCACCTACATCTTCATCGCGCACGACCTGTCGGTCGTCGAGCACATCAGCACGCGGGTGGCGGTGATGTATCTCGGCACGATCGTCGAGATCGCGAGCGCACGCGACCTCTACACGGTGCCGAAGCACCCCTATACCGAGGCGCTGCTCTCGGCGGTGCCGATCCCGGACCCGACCGTGAAGCGGCAGCGCATCCGCCTCCAGGGCGACGTGCCGAGCCCGATCCGGCCGCCATCCGGCTGCCGTTTCCATACCCGCTGCCCGATCCGCGTCCTGCCGCTATGCGCGACCGAGACGCCGCCGCTCGAGGAGAAAAGCGATGGCCACTGGGCTGCCTGCCACCTGCGCGACTGAGGGAGCGCGGCGCCGCGACGGTCTTGATTTCACCCGTCGAGCCGGCGTTTGCTTGACAGGGGCGAGCGGGAACTAAACACTGCAGTTTATTGCAGGCCTTCAACTGGGATCGACGCCGCTTCGGCGTGACGCAGTGGAGGGATCATTGCGTATCGCTGTTTTCACACAGGTCAGGCTTTTGGGCGAGGCGATCGCCCTGTCGCTCGCTGCGCGCGACGCGCAGATGGAGGTCGTGCTCGCCAGGCATCTGGAGGAATTGCGCGGGCTTACGGCCGAGCACCCCGCCCTCGAGCTCGTCATCGTCGACACGACCCAGTCAGTCGATCTCGAGGCGATCCGGGCGTTTCATCGCGACCATCCGGAGCTGCCTCTGCTGGCGCTCGGCCTGCGCGAGCGCGAAGCCGAGATCGTCGCTCACGGAAGTGCGGGTTTTGCGTGTTATCTGCGGCGCGAAGACGGCCTCGACCGGCTGTGCGCAATCGTCGAGGATGCCGTGATGGGGCGGCTCAATTGCTCGCCGGAGATCGCAGCCGCGATCATGCGCGGCCTTTTCCGCAACGGCCCGATGCCGATCCCGCAGCCGGCAGCGGCGCTCACGCGGCGCGAAGACGAGGTCGCGCAGCTCGTCAGCCGCGCGCTGTCGAACAAGGAAATCGCGCGCGAGCTTCGCCTCAGCGAATCCACCGTCAAGCACCACGTCCACAGCATCCTCGGCAAGTTCGGCCTGTCGACGCGCGGGCAGCTGATGCGCGACATGCGCCGCGATGCCTGGGCGCAGGACGGTCCGGCCCGAAGCCACGGCTGACGAGAGCGGGATGACTTCTCGTCGAGTCGTCATCCCGCTCTACCTCTTGGTTTGAGCATGATCTTTTCCGAAAACCGATCGCCACTTTTCGGGATCGTGCCTTAAGCGGCGGCGGCGTCGCCCTCGCGCCAGCGGGTGACCGCGTAGGCCGGCACCGGGTCCTGGAAGCCCTTCAGCACGAGGTGGCCGAGATGGGCTGCCTCCACCTTCGCCTCGATGGACAGGAACACCGGCTCGCTGACCAGCACCTGCCCGGCCTTGGCCTCGCTGCAAAGACGCGAGGCGAGGTTCGGAATCCGCCCGATCGCCGCATAGTCGAGGCGCCGGTCGAAACCGATCCGGCCGAGCGTCGCTTCTCCTTTCGCGATGCCGACGCCGAAGCCGAGGTGGTGACCGGCGTTCCGCCAGCCCTCGGCGAGGGCGCCGACCCGGGCCTGCATGTCGAGCGCCATGCGCACAGCGCGCGCGGCGTGGTCGGGGCAGGGCATCGGGTCGTTGAAGAGGACGAGAAGGCCGTCGCCGAGGAAGCGCTCGAGCGTGCCCTCATAGGCGAGGATCAGCGCCCCCAAGGCGGCGTGATACTCGGCGAGAACCGCCATCACGGCGTCGGGCTGCGCCTTCTCGGCGAAGGCGGTGAAGCCGCGCAGGTCGCAGAACACCACCGTCACCTCCTGACGGTGACTGCCAAGCAGCATCTCGTGATCGGCCGAGGCGACGATCAGGTCGGCGACCTGCGGCGGCAGGAAGCGCCTCAGGCGGCCGATCCGCTCGATCTGGTCGACCTGCTCGGCGACGCGCCCTTCGAGCGCGGTGTTCCACTCTGCGAGCTCGCGCGCCTGGTCCTGGACGGTGTCGTGCAGCGCCTTCTGGCGCAGCATCGAGCGCACCCGGGCGAGGAGGGCGGCGTGCTCGAAGGGCTTCGTCAGGTAGTCGTCGCCGCCGGCGTCGAGGCCCGCGACGATGTCGCGGGTGTCGGCTTTCGCCGTCACGAGGATCACCGGGATCGCCTTGAGCCTGGCGTCGCGCTTGAGCTCGCGGACGACCGAGATGCCGTCGAGCTTCGGCATCATGATGTCGAGGAGGATCAGGTCCGGCTCGAGCTCGCGGGCGCGCGCGAGCCCTTCCTCGCCGTCGGCGGCGGTCTGGACCTCGTACCCGTTCGCCTCCAGCCGCACGCTCAGGATCTCGAGGTTCTCCGGCGTGTCGTCGACGGCGAGGATGAGGGGCGTCTCGCGCACGGGCTGGTCCTTCGCCTAACCCAGGAATTCGTTGATCTTGGCGAGGAGCTGGCGCGGGCTGAAGGGCTTCGCCACATAACCGTCGCAGCCCGCCGCCTTGGTCTTCGCCTCGTCGCCGGAGAGCGCGTAGGAGGTGACGGCGATGACCGGGATGTGCTTCAGCGCCGGATCAGCCTTGATCCGGCGCGTCGTCTCGTAGCCGTCGAGCACCGGGAGCTGGATGTCCATCAGGATCAGGTCCGGCTTGTGCTCCGACGCCATGGCGAGGCCGGCCGCGCCGTCATGCGCCTCCAGCAGCTCGTAGCCGACGCTGTCGATGAGGTCGCGGACGATCTGCCGGTTGTCCTCGGTGTCCTCGATCATCAGGATACGCTTCGTCATGCCGCCTCCATCTGTTCCGCGGCCCTGACCGGGACGGCGATCCGGAACGTCGAGCCCTCGCCGAGGACCGATTCGACCTCGATGGTGCCGCCGTGCATCGCGACGAGCCGCTGCGAGATCGCAAGGCCGAGGCCGGTGCCGCCCTTCTGGCGGGTCGAGCTGCTGTCGACCTGCTGGAACTCCTCGAAGATGCGCTTCTGGTCGTCCGGGGCGATGCCCGGACCGGTGTCGCGCACCGCGATGTCGAAGAAGCCGTCGGCGGCGCCGGCGGCGATCTCGACCGAGCCCTTGTCGGTGAACTTGATCGCGTTGCCGACGAGGTTCAGCAGCACCTGCGTCAGCCGCCGCTCGTCGCCGCGGCCGATCGGCAGCCCCTCCTGCACCTTCGCCGTGAGCGCGAGCCCCTTCGCCTTGGCGAGCGACTCGGTGCCCGAGAGGACCGTCTGCACGACCTGCCCGACGGAGTAATCGTCAAGGGCGAGGGTGAGCTGGCCGGCCTCGATCTTCGACAGGTCGAGCACGTCGTTGATGAGCCCGAGGAGGTGGCGGCCGTTGGCCTGGACGCGCTCCAGCGCCTTGAGCGCCTTATCCGGCAGCTGGCCGTAGAGCCCGTCGGACATCATCTCGGTGAAGCCGAGGACGGCGTTCATCGGCGTGCGCAGCTCATGGCTCATATTGGCGAGGAACTGGGACTTGTGCTTGCTCGCGATCTCGATCTCGCGGCTCTTCTCCTCGATCTCGCTGAACA
>DAINQO010000121.1:0-10211 GCA_036742625.1 Microvirga sp. | reverse complement strand
GGTCCATGTACTCCATCGCGACCGGGATGATGCCGGCGCCGATGATCGCCGCGACACAGGCGCCGGCGTCCTCGACGGCGTCGAAGCCCATCAGCGCCGGGCGCGCACCTTCGGCGGCGCGCAGGATGCGCACCACCGCCTCGGTGACGACGCCGAGCTGGCCTTCGGAGCCGCAGACGAGGCCGAGGAGGTCGTAGCCCGGGCTGTCGAGATGCCCGCCGCCGATCTCGACCACCGTGCCGTCGTTAAGCACCATCGTGACGCCGAGGAGGTTGTTGGTGGTCACGCCGTGCTTAAGGCAATGCGCGCCGCCGGCGTTCATCGCGATGTTGCCGGCGATGGTGCAGGCGAGCTGCGAGGACGGATCGGGGGCGTAGAAGAAACCCTCATGGGCGATCGCCTGGGTGATGGCGAGATTGGTGATGCCGGACTGCACCCGCGCGGTGCGGTTCTCGAAGTCGATGTCGAGCACGCGGTTCATCTTGGCGACGCCGAGGATGATCGCGTCCTCCTGGGCGATCGCGCCGCCGGAGAGCGAGGTGCCGGCGCCGCGCGGCACGACCTTGACGCCGTTGTCGTGGCAGAAGCGCATGACCGCGGAGACCTCCGCCGTCGTCGACGGCAGGACGACCGCGAGCGGCACCCGGCGGTAGGCCGTCAGGCCGTCGGTCTCGAACGCGCGGCGCTCGTCGTCCGAGGCGATCAGCGCCTCGCGGGCGACGAGCGGGGCAAGGCCGCGCAGGATCTCGTCGCGGCGGGCCAGTACGGCAGGGTCGGGCGTCGGGAATGCGATCGACATCGGCGTCCTTCCTTTCCCTCCGAGGTATGCCGGAACGGGAGTGTCTGGCCCAAACGTCTCTACTCCATCCGCGGGCTCTTTGCAGCGCCCGTGTTCGTCAGGCAGCGCCGGCGAGAGCGGGATAGAACTCGCCCATCATCCGGTCGCGGTAGGCGAAGAGGTTCGGGTGCTCCTCGGCCGCGCGGCGCGACGGCGCCTCGAAGATCGGGCAGAGCAGGCCCGCCGCGAAGGCGAAGGCGGTCGCGTCCGCGCCGCAGGGCTTGTCGCCCATGAGATACGGCTTCTCGCCCAAGACGGCCGCAAGCGCATCGATGTCGCGCCGGGCAAGCTCCGCGATTTCCTCCGGCGTATGGCGGCCGAGCCCGTGCGCCTTGAGACCGGAGCGAACCTTGCGCCGGATCACGGCCACGACCAGCGGCCGCACCGGCGCCGGCACCTTTTCGAAGAACTTCGCTGGGCCTGCGGCGAAATTGGCATCGTCGATCCAGCGGTCGCGGACCACGGCCCAATAGAGGTGGTCCTCGCACATCTTCTCGATCGCCCAAGCGACCGCCCGCCGCTCGGCGGTCAGACCGGCGTCGAAGTCGATGCCGTGTTTGCGCTCCAGATGCAGGCGGATGAAGCTCGAGTCGGCGACGATCGTGCCGTCGTCGTCGATGTAGGGCAGCTTGCCCTTCGGCGCCTTGCGGAAGCCGCCTGTGTCGACGCGGTAGGCGAGCCGAGCGAGCTTCAGAAGCATCTCGGCCTTGGTGACGAAAGGGCTCGGATCGGGCAGGCCGAAGGCCGGACCGAAAGCGTAGAGCGTGATCACGGCGTGCTCCCAAGACGTGCTGCGGCAACGGCCCAGTCTCGCGCAACGGGATGCGGCCCGCCAGGCCATTGCCGGCGCCGCATTGACCTTCGCGGCCGGGCGCGGATAGTGCCGGCTCGGGCGCGGAGCGGAGATGAGGTTGGCCGGAGAGCGAGGCGTGCGAGTCGGGTTGTTCGTCACCTGCCTCGTCGATTTGATGCGGCCGTCGGTCGGCTTTGCGGCGGTGAAGCTCCTCGAGGACGCCGGCTGCAGCGTCGAGGTGCCGAGCCAGACCTGCTGCGGCCAGCCTGCCTACAACACCGGCGATCGCGCGACGACGCGCGACCTCGCCGAGCGCGTCATCGAGAGCTTCCGCGGCTTCGATTACGTCGTCGCGCCGTCGGGCTCGTGCGCCGGCATGATCAAGGTGCACTATCCCGAGCTTTTCATGGACGACCCGAACTGGGCGCCGCGCGCGAACGAGCTCGCCAGCCGCACCTTCGAGCTGACGAGCTTCCTCGTCGACGTGCTCGGCGTCACCGCCGTCGCGGCGCGCTTTTCGGGGCCGGTCACCTACCACGATTCCTGCTCGGGCCTGCGCGAGCTCGGCGTCGCGCGGCAGCCGCGGCGGCTCCTTGCGAGCATTCCCGGCCTCGAGCTCGTCGAGATGGCGGATTCGGACGTCTGCTGCGGCTTCGGCGGCACCTTCGCCGTGAAGTACGGCGACATCTCGAACGCCATCGTCGAGGACAAGACGAAGCGCATCGCCGAGACCGGCGCGCCGACGCTGCTCGCCGGCGACCTCGGCTGCCTCTTGAACATCGCCGGCAAGCTCTCGCGCGAGGGCCGGACGATCGAGGTGCGCCACGTCGCCGAGGTGCTCGCCGGCCTGACCCACGACCCGCCGATCGGCATGCCGCGCGACAAGGCGGCGACCTGAACCTTCCCGCCCTCCTCCCGCGGGCGGATGACCCGCTGCCGGCACCGGTCTTGCACGCCATTGTCGCTTGAGATGCGCAGACCGTCTGCTGGTGTAAGCTGAAGCGAGATGACGATCCTTTCGGTCCGCCACGTCACGACCTATCGCTACAGCCGGCCGGTCGCCTTCGGCGAGCATCGCATGATGTTCCGGCCGCGCGACAGCTACGACCAGAAGCTCATCGCGGCAGAGGTCGAGATCACGCCCGAGCCGGCGCATTTCCGCTGGATCCACGACGCGTTCGGGAACTGCGTCGCGATTGCAAGCTTCGCCGGGCAGGCGCGCGAGCTGCGTTTCGAGAGCCGGATGCGGCTCGACCACGCGCCGGCGCGGGCCCCCGACTTCCAGATCGAGGAATACGCCAAGACTTACCCGTTCTCCTATGGAGCGGACGAGCTGCCGGATCTCCTGCCCTCGATCGAGCGGCGCTATCCCGATCCCGAGCGGCAGCTCGAGCGCTGGGTGCGCAAGTTCCTGCGCCAAGGGCGCTCGACCGCGACCGGGGAGCTTCTGAAGACCCTCACCTACGGCATCAAGGAGGGCTTCGCCTACGAGCGGCGCTCGGAGGGCGGCACGCACGCGCCGCTGACGACGCTGAACCTTCGCCGCGGCAGCTGCCGCGATCTCGCGCTCCTGATGATGGAAGCGGTCCGTTGCCTCGGCTTCGCCGCCCGCTTCGTCTCGGGCTACATCTACGTGCCCGACCGCGACGAGGCGACCTATCTCGGCGGCGGCTCGACGCATGCCTGGTGCCAGGTCTATCTGCCGGGCGCCGGCTGGGTCGAGTTCGACCCGACGAACGGCATCATCGGCAACCGGGACCTCGTTCGCGTTGCGGTCGCCCGCGACCCGGCGCAAGCCGTCCCGCTCGCCGGCACCTTCTTCGGCGACGCGTCCGACGAGCTCGGCATGTCGGTCGAGGTCCAGGTGACGACATTGCAGACGCCGCGAGACAATCGCCTCACCGCGGCGGTGGAGGCCTAGGATGCGGATCCAGTGCGGGTACGAGATCGCCTATGACTGCGCGCAGCCGACGCCGATGCTGCTCATGCTGCGGGTGCACCCGTCCCGGCAGGCGGATCTCGAGGCGCCGGAGCGCATCGCCCTCGACCCGCCGGTGCGGGCGACCGAGTACCGCGACGGCTTCGGCAATCTGTGCACCCGCATCACCGCGCCGCCGGGCCGGATCACGATCTCGAACGACTTCATCGTCCGCGACGGCGGCGAGCCCGATCTCGTCGTGCCGGAGGCCGAGCAGCACGCGCTCGAGGACCTGCCCGACCACGTGCTGGTGTTCCTCCTCGGCAGCCGCTACTGCGACACCGATCGCCTGAGCGAGGAGGCGTGGTCGCTGTTCGGCGGCACGGCGCCCGGCTGGCCGCGGGTCCAGGCGATCTGCGACTACGTCCACGACCGGCTCGAGTTCGGCTACGAGCACGCGAGCTCGTTCCGCACCGCCTGGGACGGCCATAACGAGGGCCGCGGCGTCTGCCGCGACTTCGCCCATCTGGCGATCGCCTTCTGCCGCTGCATGAACATCCCGGCGCGCTACTGCACCGGCTATCTCGGCGACATCGGCGTCCCGCCGGACCCGGCGCCGATGGACTTCAGCGCCTGGTTCGAGGTCTACCTGTCGGGCCAGTGGTATCGCTTCGATGCCCGGCACAACATCCCGCGCATCGGCCGCATCCTGATGGCGCGCGGACGGGATGCTACCGACGTGGCGCTGTCGACGAGCTTCGGCGCGTGCACGCTTGCGGGCTTCAAGGTCACGACCGTCGAGCTGCCGTGAGCGCGTTCGAGCAGGCGGGACCGCCGGTCGTCGTCGTCAACGAAGCCGGGCGCTCGCCCTTCGTGCTCCTGTGCGAGCACGCCTCGCGCCTGTTCCCGGCGGGCTACGGCCGGCTCGGCCTGCCGGCGGCCGAGCTCGATCGCCACATCGCCTGGGATCTCGGCGCCGCCGAGGTCGCGATGCGGCTTGCCTGCATTCTCGACGCGCCGCTGTTCCTCGCCGGATACTCGCGCCTGCTGATCGACCTCAACCGCCCGCCGGAGAGCCCGACCAGCATCCCCGAGGTCAGCGAGGCAACTGCGATCCCGGGCAATTTCGGGCTCGACGAGGCCGAGCGGCGGCGCCGGCACCGGCTCTGGTTCCGGCCGTTCCATGATGCGGTCGCGGCGCATCTCGATTCGCGCGCCGGACGCGCCACCGCGGTGGTCGGCATGCACAGCTTCACGCCGGTGTTCGCCGGCGTATCGCGGTCGTGGCATGCCGGGGTGCTGTTCCGGCGCGCCGAAGCTTTCGGCGAGGCACTCGCCGCGGCGATCGAAGCCCGAACGCAGGTGCCGGTCGGGCGAAACGAGCCCTACCGCGTGTCGCTCGAGACCGATTTCACCGTGCCGGTGCATGGCGACGCTCGCGGCCTGCCGGCGGCCCTCATCGAGGTTCGCCAGGACCTCGTCACCGACGTGCTCGGGATCGAGCGCTGGAGCCGGACGCTCGCCGGCGCGCTCGCCGCCGTCGCCGAGCTGACGAGCCCGGCAGGGCCGGAATAGCTTCTGGATCGGCTTCTTTCCGCTCCGGGCGGCACCCGGATGACAGGCTCCCGCGCATCCTCTATCCCCCAGCGAACAACCTTCCGGAGGAAAGCATGAGCCTAACCCGACGCACTCTCGTTGCTGCCGGCGCGCTCCTCGCGTCGGCCGGCGCTGCCGTCGCCTTCCCGGACCGGCCGGTGCAGATCATCGTGCCTTGGGCTGCGGGCGGCGGCACCGACACGGTGGTGCGAATCTTCGCGGCCGGGTTCGAGAAGGAGCTCGGCGTGCCGGTCAACGTCGTCAACCGGGTCGGCGGCAACGGCATCACCGGCCACAGCGCGATCGCGAACGCCGTGCCCGACGGCTACACCATCGGCGCCGCGAGCCCCGAGATCGCCTTCTACAAGGCGCTCGGCACCGGCGACCTCACGCCTGCGAGCTTCGACCTGTTCTCGCGCATCGCCCTCATTCCGGCGGGCGTCACCGTCAAGGCGGACGCGCCGTACAAAACCCTTGCCGATTTCCTCAAGGCCGCGAAGGACAACCCGAAGGGCACGCTGATGGCCTCCGGCACCGGCACCGGTGGCTCGTGGCACATCGCGGCGGGCGGGCTCATGAAGTCCGCGGGCCTGGAGGCGGACCGGCTGCGCTGGGTGCCGAGCCAGGGCGGGGCCCCGGCGCTCCAGGACGTCGCGGCCGGCGGCATCACAGCCTTCACCGGCTCGCCGATCGAGGCGAAGTCGCTGATGGAGGCCGGCAAGGTGCGGGTGCTCGCCCTCATGACGAGCGAGCGCCAGGCGACCTTCCCGGATATCCCGACAACGAAGGAGGCCGGGCTCGACTGGGTCTACGAGAACTGGTTCGCGCTCGTCGCGCCGAAGGGGATGGCGCCGGACCGGCGCGAGAAGCTGTTCGAATCGGCAAAGCGCGCGATGGCGCAGGCCGAGGTGCAGAACGCCCTCAAGCAGCGCGGCATCGCCCCGGTCTGGGACGCGCCGGGCGAGTTCGAGCGCTACCTCGGCGGCTTCGTGGACCGCGGCACCGCCGTGCTGAAGGAGCTCGAGCTGGCGAAATAAAGCATGATCCCGAAAAGTGGCTACCGGTTTTCGGAAAAGATCATGCTCAAACAAAGAGGTAGAGCGGGATGACGACTCGAAGAGAAGTCATCGCGCTCTAAGAAGCGACGCGCCGAGCGCCGCCGCCTATGCCAGCTTGACGTTCTTCAAGGGCAGCGTGCGCACCGGCCTGCCGATCGCGGCGTGGATGGCGTTGAGGACGGCCGGCGCGACGACGCAGATCGTCGGCTCGCCGACGCCGCCCCAGAAATCGTGCGTCGGCACGATCACCGTCTCGACCTTCGGCATCTCGGCAATCTTGAGGAGCTCGTAGGAGTCGAAGTTGAGGCTCGTCATGCGGCCCTTGTCGACCGGGCATTCGCCGTAGAGCGTCGCGCTGAGACCGTAGGCGACCGAGCCCTCGACCTGCGCCGCGATCTGGCCCGGGTTCACGGCGTGGCCGCAGTTCAGGGCCAGCACGAGGCGATGCACCTTGAGCTTGCCGGCATCGCTCACGGAGACCTCGGCGACGGCGGCCGAGTAGCTGCCATAGCCCATGAACTGGGCGATGCCGCGGTGCACGCCCCCCGGCAGCGGCGTGCCCCAGCCGCCCTTCTCGGCCGCGGCATCGAGCACGCCGCGGTGCTTCGGATGGTTGCCGAGGAGCGCGCGGCGGAACTCGAGCGGATCCTTCCCGGCGGCGCGCGCCGCCTCGTCGATGAAGCACTCGAGGTAGACGCCGTTCTGGTTCGTGTTGACGCCGCGCCACGGCCCGACCGGCACATGGGTGTTGCGCATCGCGTATTCGATGAGGAGGTTCGGCACGGTGTAGCCGAGCTGCGCCTCGCCGGGCTGCTCCCAGTAGCCCTGGAGCTGGCGCATGTCCTTGCCGTCCTTGATCGCCGTCGGGTTGAGCGAGGCATTGATCGACTGGCCCGAGACGCGGATGTGCAGGCCGACGAGATTGCCCGCCGCGTCGAGCCCGGCGGTGAGGCGGCATTGCGAGATCGGCCGGAAGAAGTCGTGGGCGAGATCCTCCTCGCGGCTCCAGATCAGCTTCACCGGCGTGTCGGGAAAGCGCTTGGCGATCGCGACCGCCTCGTGGACGTAGTCCTGCGTGCCGCCGCGGCGGCCGAAGCCGCCGCCGAGGTCGTGCTTGTGGACCTCGCATTTGTCGAGCGGCAGGCCGGAAGCGGCCGAAAGCGCGGCGAGCGACGCCTCCGCGTTCTGCGTCGCGACCCAGGCCTCGGCGCTGTCCGCCGACACCCGCGCGGTGCAGTTCATCATCTCCATGCAGGCATGCGCCAGGAACGGCGTGCCGTACACGGCCTCGACGGTCTTCGCCGCGCCGGCGATGGCTTTCAGCGCGTCGCCGTTCGAGCGCTCGCCGTTGGTGACGGCGGCGGTCAAGCCCTCGCGCAGATGCTCGGCGATCGTCGCGTCCGACGCGGCGGCGCCCGGCCCCTCGTTCCAGACGATCGGCAGCGCCTCGAGCGCCGTCTTTGCCCGCCACCAGGTGTCGGCGACGACCGCGACGGCCGAGTCCGAGACCTTCACGACCGCGCGCACGCCCGGCATCGACGCCACCTTGGCCTCGTCGTAGCGATCGAGCTTGCCGCCATAGACCGGGCAGTGCTTGATCGCGGCGTTGAGCATGCCGGGCAGGCGGACGTCGATCGCGTAGACCTTGCGGCCGTCGAGCTTGTCGGCGGTGTCGAGGCGGGCGAGCGGCTTGCCGGCGATCGTCCAGTCCTTCGGGTCCTTGAGCTTGATGTCCTTGGGATCGGGCGGCGTCAGGCGCGAGGCGGCCTCGGCGAGCTTGCCGTAGGTGGTCGAGCGGCCGGACGCCGCATGCGTGACGACGCCCGTCGCAACGCCGACCTCGGCGACCGGAACCTTCCAGGCGTCGGCCGCGGCCTGCAGCAGCATCAGCCGCGCGGCGGCGCCGCCGCGGCGGACATAGTCCTGCGAGATGCGGATGCCGCGGCTGCCGCCGGTGCCCATCTCACCCCAGACGCGGTTGCGGGCGAGGTTCTGAGCCGCGGTGATCGATTCGGTTGTAACCTTCGACCAGTCGCCCTCAAGCTCCTCGACGACAAGCTGCGCGAGGCCGGTGAGCGTCCCCTGGCCCATCTCCGAGCGGGCGACGCGCACCACGATGGTGTCGTCCGGCCGGATCACCACCCAGGCGTTGACCTCGGGAGCCGCGCTCGCGGCCGCGCCCTGCGCCGCCGCTTCGCCGACCGGGAAGCCGAGCGTGAGCCCGGTCGCGGCGGCGGCCGAGCCGGCGAGGAAGCCGCGGCGCGAAACGTCGAGCGCGATCGTCATCGGTAGTCCCTCCCCGGCCGCGGGCACGCGGCGGCAGGCGGGGACTCTATCGGCAGCGCCTCGGCGGGCCGCTTCAAAATCGCGCGAGGCCGTCCGAAATCGGCGCCGGCCCGCCCTCGTGGCCGTCGCGTTGTCACTCTGGCCGGATTGACACGCTTGCGCCCGGCGCCGTCCGGCGCGACAGTCGCCGCGCAAACGGAGCGCGACGGCTGTCGATCGCGCTTCGCAGGGAGGACGGCATGACGAGGATCGGGACGCTGCGCCTTGCGGCGGGGGTGTTGCTGTCGCTTGCGACGTTCGCGGCCGCGGCAGCCGAGTATCCGGCGCCGAAGGAGGCCAGCTTCGTCGCCAAGGATTTCAAGTTCCACACCGGCGAGGTCCTGCCCGAGGTCCGCCTGCACTACCGGACGATCGGCGAGCCGACGGGCGAGCCGGTGGTGGTGCTGCACGGCACGTCGGGGTCGGGCGCCTCGATGCTGACCCCGGCTTTCGCCGGCGAGCTGTTCGGGGCCGGACAGCCGCTCGACGCGAAGAAATACTTCATCATCCTCCCCGACGCGATCGGCCACGGCAAGTCGACGAAGCCCTCCGACGGCCTCAAGACGAAGTTCCCGAAATACAATTCCGAGGACATGGTCGACGCCCAGCATCGGCTCCTCGCCGAGGGCCTCGGCCTCAAGCACGTGCGCCTCATCATCGGCAACTCGATGGGCGGCATGCACGCCTGGCTGTGGGGGGCGAAGTATCCGGATTACATGGACGCCCTCGTGCCCATGGTCTCGCAGCCGACCGAGATGGCCTCGCGCAACTGGATGATGCGGCGGCTGATGATCGAGACGATCAAGCAGGACCCCGCCTACAACAACGGCGATTACGCCGAGCAGCCGAAATCGATGAAGCTCGCCGCCGTGTTCTACGCCACCGGCACGAACGGCGGCGACCTCGCCTACCAGAAGCTCGCGCCGACGCGGGCGGCGGCCGACAAGCTCGTCGACGAGCGCCTCGCGGCGCCGTTCACCGCCGACGCCAACGACTACATCTACGCCTGGGAATCCTCGGCCGCCTACAACCCGACGCCGGGCCTCGACAAGATCACGGCGGCGCTCCTTGCCATCAACGCCGCCGACGACGAGCGCAACCCGCCGGCGACCGGCATCACCGAGGCGGCGATGAAGCGCGTCAAGAACGGCCGCCTGTTCCTGATCCCGGCAAGCGAGGAGACGCGCGGCCACGGCACCGCCGGCATGGCGAAGTTCTACGCCAAGGAGCTCGCGGCCTTCCTAGAGACCGCGTCGCGGCGGACGGCGGGTTCGCAGTAGGCCGGCCCGCGCCGCAGAGGCGGCGCCGCGAACCTTCGCGGCGCTGCGCCGTTGTCAGGCCGTCACAGGAGGCGGCCATGACGGCATCGCGGAAGCGGGAGGGCGCGACCGCCCTCGATAGCGTGAAGACGAAGCAACGCGTCGAGGCGAAGAGCGCCGCGAAGGCCGCCGGCGCCAAGGCGGCGAAGGCGTCCGGCGACAGCCCGAAGCGGCAGGGCGACAAGCTCGAGCGGGCCCGGGACGCCGCGGCGGGGCGCGCGAAGAGCCGCTGACCACTCGGCGTCACGCGCACGCGGCTTCGGCGCGGCCCGGCGCGCGCGGGGCTCTTGACGGCAAGGCGGAAGGGGGTTCGCGACCCTCATCCGAGCGCCCGTAACCGCCTCGCATCCTCCGCCGCCTCGCG
>DAINQO010000120.1:0-10229 GCA_036742625.1 Microvirga sp. | reverse complement strand
CGACGCCGGGCTCGCCGATGAGGACGGGATTGTTCTTGGTGCGCCGGGACAGGACCTGGATGGTGCGGCGGATCTCCTCGTCGCGGCCGATCACCGGGTCGAGCTTGCCGTCGCGCGCCGCCTCGGTGAGGTCGCGGGCGTATTTCTTCAGCGCCTCGTAGGCATTCTCGGCCGAGGCGGTATCGGCGGTGCGGCCCTGGCGGATGGCGTTGATCGCCTCGTTCAGCGCCGATGCGGTGACGCCGGCCCGTGCCAGGATCTTCCCGGCCTCGGTGTCCTTCTCGATCGCGAGCGCGAGCAGCAGGCGCTCGACGGTGACGAACTTGTCGCTTGCCTTGTCGGCCGCCTTCTCGGCGGTGTCGAAGAGCCGCAGCAGCTCGCGGGTCGCCTGCGGCTGGGAGGCCGCGCCCGAGACCTTGGGCTGCCGGGCGATGACGGCGTCGACCTCGCGCCGGACCTGGGCGGACTTGCCGCCGGCGCGGTCGATGAGCCCGGCGGCCATGCCCTCCGGGTCGTCCAACAGGGCTTTCAGGATATGCTCGGGCGTGAACTGCGGGTGCCCCTCGCGCATCGCGATGGTCTGCGCCGCCTGCAGGAAACCCTGCGCCCGCTCGGTGTAGCGTTCGATCTTCATCTGCGTCCCTTCGTTGGCCGCGCTCTCCGCCTTCTATGGGCCGGAAGCAGGCTCCTCGATACGCGGACCTCTTCGAGCATCCGCCTGAGGCTCATGTAGGTGTGGCTGTAGCGCCACACCAGAGGTGCGGAACGTTCGCAACGAGCCGGCATTGATCCGCCGAGCCCTGATGTGCGGAAAGGGCGGAGCACCGGAGGACGAGCCATGGCCAATCCGAAATCCTTCGACCCCCGATCCGAGGCCGAGAAGGCGCGCGCCGACCTCAAGCGCAACAGCGAGATGGACATGGCGATGCCGGAAAGCCCCCCCGAGCGCTTGCCGTCGGTGACGCCGGACACCTTCGGCGTGCACGACAGGACCGCACGCTTGCGGGCTGGAGGCCTCGAGGGGCTCGAGGCCGGCGGCACGGTGCCGAACCGCGGCCCGCCCGGCTCCGAATCGGTCGTCGAGACGCCGCAGGTATCGGCCGGGCGCGACCGCACCGCCCCGGCGCGCCGCGGCGAGGAGGACGTGCTCTCGCGCGCCAAGGAATAGCGACCGCGACTCGAGGGAGTCATGGGAATGGAACTGTTCTCGAAGGTGACGGCCTGGTTCAAGCGTGGCGATCGCGGGAACGCCGGCCGGGACAAGAGCGAGCTCCAGCGGAACATGGAGAAGGCGCTCCATATGAAGAAGGACGCCGGCTCAGCCGCGCATATCCCCGAACACCAGACCGCACGCGCCGGCATGAGCGATGATCCCGAGATGAGCGACGCCGCCCGTGCCGCCGACGCCGGGTTCACGCCGCAGCTCAAGCGCAGCCGCGTCGCGCGGAGCGGCGACACCTGAACGGGCCGCGGTTTCGCGAGGGGTGGGCGGATAGGGCCTATCCCGCCGTCATGAGCCTGCGCGTCGTCGCCCTGCACCGGTATCCGGTGAAAGGGCTCTCCCCGGAGCGCCTCCTGCGCGCCGACCTCGCGAGAGGCGCCTATTTTCCCGGCGACCGCCTCTACGCGATCGAGAACGGCCCGGCCGGGTTCGACCCCGCCGACCCGCAGCATCAGCCCAAGGTCAAGTTCCTGATGCTGATGAGGAACGAGGCCCTGGCCCGGCTGCGGACGCGCTACGACGACGACAGCCGAACGCTCGTCATCGCGGAGGCCGGCCGCGAGGCGGCGCGCGGCGACCTCGCGACCGCCGAAGGGCGTCTTGCGATCGAGGCTTTCTTCCGGCGCTACCTGCCGCGCGAGCTGCGCGGGCCGCCGAAGCTGCTCGCGGCGCCCGAGGGCTTCCGCTTCACCGATTCCCGCCGCGGCTTCGTTTCGCTCATCAACCTCGCGAGCGTCGCCGCGATCGAGGAGCTGGTCGGCGCGCCGGTCGACCCGCTGCGCTTTCGCGGCAACGTCCAGATCGAAGGCCTGGACGCCTGGGCCGAGTTCGACCTCGTCGGCCGGGAGCTCCAAGGACCGTCGGGTCTCCGCCTGAAGGTGACGAAGCGCATCCAGCGCTGTGCCGCGACCAATGTCGACCCGACGAGCGGGATGCGCGATCTCGACATCCCGGCGACCCTCATGCGGCGTCTCGGCCACATGGATTGCGGCGTCTATGCCGAGGTTGTCGAGGGCGGCGCCGTCGTCGACGGCGACAGGCTTGCCGTCGACGAGCCGGCGCAAGCCGCGCTGCCTTTCGCCTGAGCGCCAACGAAAAAGGGAGGGCTCTCGCCCTCCCTTGAAACGCGTCCGGCTGACCGGCGCTACTCGGCCCGAGGGGTGTCGCCGTCCGGACCGAAATCAGGGCTCGGCTCGCCGCTCTCCTCGGCGCGCGGCCGGCGGCGGCGGCGGGGCTTGAAGCGGCCGTTCGGCTCGCCCGGCGCCTCGCCGTTGACGGCCTCGATCGGCGCGGCGTCGTCCGCCTCCGGCTCGTCGACCGAGATCGGCGCCCGGACCGGGGTGGTCAGGAAAGCCGGCAACCCGTTCGGGCCCTGATCCGCCACCTCGTCACGCGGCCGCGAGGGCCGCTCGAAGCGGGGCTGGTCCTGACGATAGTCCGGACGCGGGCGGCCGCCCTGGCGATCGTCGGGACGCTGATCCTGGCGATTGCCGTCGCGCCCGCCGTCCTGGCGATTGCCGTCCTGGCGCCCGCCGTCCTGGCGATTGCCGTCCTGGCGCGGGCCGTCCTGGCGATGGTCGGGGCGCTGAAAGTCCTGGCGGGGGCGGTCGTTGCGGGGGAAGCGATGCTGCCCCTGCGGCCGGTCGCCCCGGTCGAACCGGTCGCGGCCCTGGAAGCGGTCGCCGCGGTCCTGCCGGTCGCCGCGATCGAAGCGGTCCTGGCGCTCGCCCTGCTCGGGGCGGAGCTCGTAGGGCTGCGGCTGGCCGGCGATATCCTCGTCGCCTGCCTGCATCGGGCGCTCGCCGCCGTAGCCCGGCGCGTCGTCGTCACCGTCATCGTCGAAGGGACGCTGCTGGTAGGCGCCGCCGAACTGCTCGCGGAACTGCTCCTGCGCCGCCGCGATGATGCGGTAGTAGTGCTCGGCGTGCTGGTGATAGTTCTCGGCCGCGACCGGGTCGCCGCTCGCCTGCGCGTCGCGGGCGAGCTGGGCGTATTTGTCGGCGATGTGCTGGGCGGTGCCCCGGATCTTCACATCCGGACCGTTCGATTCGTAGCTCCGCGTCAGGGGATTGGGACCCTTGGGGTTGCGGTTGCGCCCACGCATGCGCCTGTTCTGTTGTGGTCTCATCGAATCTGCTTTCGACCCTCGCTGGCTCTCAACGTCGCGCGAAACGCGCCCGGCCGCCCGGAACGGGCTAGGCCCACCGTTCGCGTCGATTCCATGGTGCTGTCGTTCAACCGCGGGTGATCCGGGTCGTCCTTCAGGGTTTAGGGTTCACGGGCCGCGCCGGTCTGCTGCCAAGCCCCCAGATGCGCGGCTGATATCGTTCCGTCCTGCGGCGGGCTGTCGTTTTGCCCTAAGTCTCCGCCGAATCCATCGGACCGTTCACGATCTCCGATGGGCAAACTAGCCGGTTTGGACCTTTCCAACAAGCGGATTTTCCGGCTCTCCAGGATTTGGTGCGCTCGCCGGCACGGCGCAAGGCCGCTGACCCGGCCAAGCTACGACCTTTTTTCCGCGGCCGCGGTTCCCTAGAGGAAGCTTTGCGGGTCGACGTCGATCGCGACCTTGACGTTGCCCCGCGCCTTCGGCGCCTGGGCGAGCCAAGCCCGCAAATAGGCCTGGAGATCGACCTCGCGCTCGGTCTTGACGAGGATCCGGAAGCGGTAGCGGCCGCGGATCAGTGCCAGCGGCGCCTCGGCCGGGCCGAGGACCATCACCCCCTCGGGGGGGCGCGCCTCGAGTGCGACGGCGCGGGCATGGGCTTCGGCGGCATGGCGGTCGGTCGCCGAGACGATGAGCGCGGCGAGGCGCCCGAAAGGCGGCAGCCCGGCGATCTCGCGGGCGCGGGTCTCCTCGGCGTAGAAGCGCTCGGCGTCGCCCGAGAGCAGCGCCGCCATCACCGGGTGGTCGGGCTGGTAGGTCTGGACGAGGGCTCGGCCGGGCTTCGCGCCGCGGCCGGCGCGCCCCGTCACCTGCTGCAGGAGCTGGAAGGTCCGCTCCGCGGCGCGCGGATCGCCCGAGGTCAGGCCGATGTCGGCATCGAGCACCCCGACGAGGGTCAGTTGCGGGAAGTTGTGCCCCTTGGCGACGAGCTGCGTCCCGACGACGATGTCGAACTCGCCCTCGGCGACGCCCTTCAGCTCCTGCCGCAGGCGCTCTGTGCCGCCGGGAAAATCGCTCGACAGGACGATCGCGCGCCTGCCCGGGAAGAGCTCCGCCACCTCCTCGGCGACGCGCTCGACGCCGGGGCCGCAGGGAGCGAGCGAGTCGAGGCTGCCGCAGGCGGCGCAGACCTCGGGCCGGCGCTCGGTATGGCCGCAATGGTGGCAGACAAGCGCCCGGCGAAAGCGGTGCTCGACCAGCCAGGCGGAGCAGTTCGGGCATTCGTAGCGGTGGCCGCAGGCGCGGCACAGCGTCAGCGGGGCGTAGCCGCGCCGGTTCAGGAACAGCAGCACCTGCTCCTTCGCCGCGAGCGTATCGGTGATCGCCCGGCGCAGCGTTTCGGAGAGCCAGCGCCCGCGCGGTGCGGCGTCCTTCTTGAGGTCGATCGCCCGGATCTGCGGCAGGGCGCGACCGCCGAAGCGCTCCGGCAGCGGGACGCGCTTGTAGCGCCCGCGGGCGACGTTGACCCGGGTCTCGATCGAGGGCGTCGCGGAGGCGAGGATGACCGGCGCGTCCTCGAGCCGCCCGCGCACGACGGCGAGGTCGCGGGCGTGGTAACAGACCCCGTCCTCCTGCTTGTAGGCGGCCTCGTGCTCCTCGTCGACGACGACGAGGCCGAGCCGCGCAAAGGGCAGGAACAGGGCCGAGCGCGCGCCGGCCACGACCTTGACCTCGCCGGCTGCGATGCCGGCGTGGAGGCGCTCGCGCCGGCGCGCGCCGATGCCCGAGTGCCACAGGGCCGGACGGACCCCGAAGCGCGCCGCAAAGCGGTCGAGGAACTGCGCCGTCAGCGCGATCTCCGGCATCAGGATCAGGCTCTGCACGTCCTGGCGCAGCGCCGCCGCGACGGCCTCGAAATAGACCTCGGTCTTGCCCGATCCCGTGACCCCCTCGAGCAGGATCACCGGCGCCTTGCCGGCCGCGCCGGCGATGGCGCCGGCGGCCGCGCCGCCGGCTTGCGTCAGCGCGGTCGTCGCCACCGCCGCGGCGAGCACCGTCGCGGCCCGGCGCTGGTCCGGCGACAGCGATGCGCGGCCATGGTCCGGGTCCGGGCGGAGCGCGACCGGCTGCGGCGCGAGGGCGACGGTCTCGAGGACGCCGTCGTCGACAAGACTGTCGATCACCCCGACGCCGACGCTTGCCGCCTGCGCGAGCTCGCGCTTCAGGTGGACGAGCCCGCCCTGGGCGGCCTGCATCACCCGCGCCCGCGCCGGCGTCAGGCGCCGCGGCGCCTGCCCGGTCGCACGGACCCCGATCCGCGGCGTCTCGGCGCGCCCGGCTTCGGGCAGGCGCAGCGCCAGCGCCAACGCCGCGCCCTTCGGCGCCAGCGTGTACCAGGCGATCCAGTCGATCAGCCGCCGGAGCTTCGGCTCGAGGCGCGAGGCGTCGACGAGGCCGGTGACCGGCTTCAGGTTCGAGCCGGCGCCCTCGCGCAAGCCCCATACGACGCCGATCGTCTCCCGGGTCCCGAGCGGCACCTGCACGACGTCGCCGTCGCGCAGCGACAGGCCCGGCGGCACGGCGTAGCTGTAGGCCGTGTCCAGCGCGAGCGGCATGAGGACATCGGCGATCTGGTGCGGCGCCATTCGGGATTGGTAAACCGTCGGGTGGGACAGTCGAACGCCGTGGCACAACCCTCTTTCATGTCAAGTCGGGCCGAGGCCGTCGCGCCGGACGCAGCCGAGGCCATCCTGCCGGGCGCGCCCGACACGCGTCGCGAGGCCGCCGCGTGGCTATCGGGGCTCGCCCGCGAGCGCCGGCTGTCGCCGAAGACGGTCGAGGCTTACGCCAGGGATCTGCGCCAGTTCCTGACCTTCCTGACCATCCATCTCGGCGAGACGCCGGCGATCCGCGACCTCGTGCGGCTGAAGCCGCTGGACGTGCGCGCCTTCATGGCGGCGCGGCGCGGCGAGGGCGTGCAGAGCCGCTCCCTGATGCGCCAGCTCGCGGGCTTGCGCTCCTTTACGCGCCACCTCGACCGCGAGGGCTTCGGCGCGCCCTCGGCCTTCTCGGCGATCCGCAGCCCCAAGGTCCCGAAGACCCTGCCGCGGCCGCTCTCGGCCGCGAACGCGGTCGCGATCACCGATCCGGAGGCGCGCGCCGGCGAAGGCCGCGAGAGCTGGATCCTCGCCCGCGACGCGGCCGTGCTGGCGCTCCTCTACGGGGCCGGCCTGCGCATCTCCGAGGCGCTCGGGATCGCCCGGCAGGACGCTCCCGTCGGCGGCGTCGATGCCGTGACCGTGACCGGCAAGGGCGGCAAGACGCGCACGGTCCCGGTGATCGCGCCGATCGGGCGGGCAATCGAAGATTACCTGAAGCTCTGCCCGTACCATCTGCCGGCGCAAGGGCCGCTGTTCGTCGGCGCCAAGGGCGGCCGGCTCTCGCCGCGGATGATCCAGTTCGCGGTCGCCGAGCTGCGCGGGGCGCTCGGCCTGCCCGAGACCGCGACGCCGCATGCGCTGCGCCATTCCTTCGCGACGCACCTCCTCGCCCGCGGCGGCGACCTGCGCGGCATCCAGGAGCTCCTCGGCCACGCGTCGCTGTCGACGACGCAGCTGTATACGAGGGTCGACGCGGCGCGGCTGATGAGCGTCTACGACGCCGCCCACCCGCGCGCCCGCAGGCAGGCCCGGTAACGCTCTGACAAGCTTTCGGCACTACCGTCCGATGACGCGTTTTCGCCTGCCGGGGTCGTCATGCCAGAAGGAGAACGGCCGCCCGAACCGGTATCGCACGAGCGCCGGTGGACCGCGCTCGTCGCCGACGAGGCGCTCGATTTCCGGGCGCAGCTTGCGACCATGATCCACAGGTTCGACCCGACGATCCGGGTGATCGGGGCGTCGAACGGCCTCGAGGCGCGCAATCTCCTTCTCAGGTGGCGTCCGCAACTCGCCTTCGTCAACCTGCAGCTGCCGAGGATGACCGGAGCCGAGGCGCTCGCCTGGGCGGTCGCCCGCCAGGTGCGGCCGTTCAGCGTCGTGATGTCCTCGGCGGCGCTGCCGAAATGGATCGAGCTTTCGCTCGAGCTCAGTGCCTACGAGTTCCTGCGCACGCCTTTCGATCCGACCCATGTGACGCAGATGGTCGAGGCCTTCCGGCGCATGACGAGCCCGGCCCGCCTGCTCCTCGCCGACGGCTCGCTCTCGGCTCGCCGGCTCGTCCGGCGCGTGCTCGGCGAAAGCCGCTTCGCGACCGAGGTCGACGAGGCGGAGGACGGCGAGCAGGCGCTGAAGCTGATGCGGTCGGGCCTCTACGACGTCGCGCTGATCGACCGCGATCTGCCGAGGCTCGACGGCCTCGAGCTCGCCTGCCAGGCGGCGAAGGTCGCGCCCATGACCCGGGTCGTGCTGATGGAGGGGAGGGGTGAGGATCAGGCGGTGAGGCAGTTCGGCATCGTCGCGTTGCTGCAGAAGCCTTTCTACGTCTGGGATCTCGACCTCGCGCTCCATGCCGCCTTCGACCTCAGGCGGCCGTATCTCATGAACGCGCTGCCGGCCTACTACGAGGCCGAGGCGCAGAAGACCCGCGAGCGGCTCGCCGAAACGGCCGCCGCCTATGCGCGCCGCACCGATCCGGCGCCAGCCGCGCCGCCGGCCGAGAAGGAGGCCGCCGGCGTGTTCTACATCTGATTTTCCGACATCGCTTTCATGAGATGCCCGTCGCGGCGGCCGCGGCGCGGCGCAACGGCGTTCGATGATGCGGGCTGGCGAGGCACGGACGGAGGATTTCGCGGCGGCGGCCGAGGCGGCGCCGCAGCCCGAGGATTTGCGCGTCCTGATCGCCGACGATTCCGCCGTGACGCGCCGGGTCATGTCGGCGCTCGTCTCGACGATCGCCCCCGGCGTCGCGATCGTCGAGACGGCGAACGGCGCCGACACCTGCGAGGCGCTCCGCCGCGGCGCGTTCGACATCTCGTTCGTCGACTTCCACATGCCGGACATGAGCGGCCCGCGGGCGGTGTCGCTCGCCCGTCGCGTCGGCGCGAACCCGCTCGTCGTGGTCATGGGCGACGGGCCCGAGGACGCGGCCGACCGGACGCTGCGCGGCATCGATCCGTACGAATTCATGCAGAAGCCGCTCGAGGAGCGCGAGCTTCGGCAGATCTTCCGCAACGTCGAGCGCATGCGCGACGTGAGCCGCGTCCTCGTCGTCGACGACAGCAAGGCCTCGCGGCTGATGATGAGCAAGGTGATCGAGGCAAGCCGCTTCACGACCGAGCTCTTAGTCGTCGATAGCGGCGAGGCGGCGCTGCGGCTCCTCAACGAGGAGCCCTGCGACGTGGTCTTCATCGATTACGCCATGCCTGGGATCGACGGGCTCGAGACCGCGTGTCTCGTCCAGGATCAGATGCCGGAGGTGCGGGTCGTGATGGTCTCGGCGAGCCGCAACCCGGCGGTCGAGAAGGCGGCGCGCTATTTCGGCGCCGTGCATTTCCTCAAGAAGCCGTTCTTCGCCCGCGAGGTCGACAAGGCGATGCACCTTGCCCTCGACCTGCCGCTGACCTCGTTCATGCTCGAGCCGGAGAAGGTCGAGAGCGACCAGCTCGAGCTGGCGCTGCTCGAATAGCGGCCCGCCGCCGGCAGCTCACATGTGGATGGCGCGCTTCTCGACCGCGAGCGCCGCTTCCTTCACCGCCTCGGTCAGCGTCGGGTGCGGGTGGCATGATCTGGCGATGTCCTCGGAGGAGGCGCCGAACTCCATCGCGATGCCGCACTCCATGATGAGATTGCCGGCGTCCGGGCCCATGATGTGGACCCCGAGCACGCGGTCGGTGGTCTTGTCGGCGAGGATCTTCACGAAGCCGTCGGTGGTGCGGTTGACCTTGGCGCGGCCGTTCGCCGTGAACGGGAACTTGCCGACGTTGTAGGCGATGCCGGCCTCCTTGAGCTCCTCCTCGGTCCGCCCGAGCGAGGCGACCTCCGGATCGGTGTAGACGACGTTCGGGATGACATCGTAGTTCACGTGGCCGGCCTTGCCGGCAAGGATCTCGGCGACGGCCATGCCTTCGTCCTCGGCCTTGTGGGCGAGCATCGGGCCGGCGATGACGTCGCCGATGGCGTAGATGCCGGTGACGTTCGTGGCGAAATGCGCGTCGGTGAGGATGCGCCCCTTGGGGTCGCGCTGGACCCCGATCGCCTCGAGCCCGAGCCCGTCGGTGTAGGGGACGCGCCCGACCGAGACCAGGACCACGTCGGCATCGACGATCTCGGCTTCGCCCCCGGCCGCCGGCTCGATCGTCGCCTTGGCGCCGCTCTTCGTCCGCTCGACCTTCGCCACCTTCGAGGACAGCCTGAACTGCAGCCCTTGCTTTGCCAGGATGCGCTGGAACTGGCGCCCGATCTCGAGGTCCATGCCCGGCAGGACGCGGTCGAGGAACTCGACGACGACGACCTCCGCGCCGAGCCGGCGCCACACCGAGCCGAGCTCGAGCCCGATCACGCCGGCGCCGATGACGAGGAGCTTCTTCGGCACCTTGTCGAGCTCGAGCGCGCCCTCCGAGGATACGACCACCTTCTCGTCGATCTCGATGCCGGGCAGGCGGGTCACGTCCGATCCGGTCGCGATGACGATGTTCTTCGTCTCGACTACTTGGTTCGAGCCGTCCTCCCCCTTGACCTCGATCTGTCCGGCGGCGGCGATGCGCGCCGAGCCGTGGAAGGCATCGACCTTGTTCTTCTTCAGGAGGAACTCGACGCCCTTGACGTTGCCCTCGACGCCCTCGTCCTTGAACGCCATCATGGTCTTGAGATCGAGCTTCGGCGCCGAGACGCTAATCCCCATCTCGCCAAGGTGGCGCTTTGCCTCCTCGAAGCGCTCGGAGGCGTGCAGCAGCGCCTTCGA
>DAINQO010000119.1:0-10233 GCA_036742625.1 Microvirga sp. | reverse complement strand
CGCTCCCGCCCGCCACGCGGTTGTGACGCCGGCCTCGGTTTCCAGGGCGGCGCGAACCTGACACACTCGGGGAGGCTTGCCGGCTCGGCGAGCGGAGGGCGGGGCGCATCGTGCCGGAGGCTTCGATGACCAGGCATTGGCTGCGGGCGCTCGGGCTTGCGATCGGCCTTGCGGTCGCAGGCGCGGCGGTTGCCGGACCCGAGACCGAGGTCGACCTCGCGCTCGTGATCGCGGTCGACGTGTCGTACTCGATGGACACGGACGAGCAGGAGCTGCAGCGCCAGGGCTTCATCGAGGCCTTCCGCTCGACCGCCGTCCACGACGCCATCCGGCGCGGCATGATCGGGCGCATCGGCGTCGTCTACATGGAATGGGCCGGCGCCGCCGACCAGCAGGTGCTCTTGCCGTGGACGGTGATCGACAATCCGGAGAGCGCCATGGCCTTCGCCGGCGCGCTTGCCGAGAAGCCGACCCGGCGCGCGTCGCGGACCTCGGTCTCGGGCGCGATCGACTTCTCGGTCAGGCTCCTCTCGGAGAGCGGCCTCGCGCCGACCCGCCAGGTCATCGACGTCTCCGGCGACGGGCCGAACAACCAGGGCCGCGTCGTGACGGCGGCGCGCGACGAGGCGATCGCCAAGGGCATCACCGTCAACGGCCTGCCGATCATGCTGAAGGCGCCGGGCCCTTGGGACATCGAGGATCTCGACATCTACTATCGCGACTGCGTCATCGGCGGGCAGGGCGCCTTCATGGTGCCGGTGCGCGAGCGCGGCCAGTTCGTGCAGGCGGTCAAGACCAAGATCCTCCTCGAGGTCGCCGGCCATCCGGCCGTCGAGCCGCTGGTCAAGCCCGCCCAGCAGAGCGCCGAGCCGCGCCGCGTCAGCTGCATGGCCGGCGAGCTCAGGATGCAGAACCGCTGGGGCAATTGATGGGATCGGACGGAGGAGCCCTGTGAGAGTGTTGTCGGTGCTCGTGGCGGCGCTTGCGATGGCGGCCTCGGTTGGCGCCTCGGCCGCGACGATCGAGGTGCTGAGCGCCGGCGCCGTCGAGCCCGGGCTCCTGCCGGCGGCCGAGGCCTTTCGGCGCCAGACCGGGCATGAGGCGAGGATCCGCTTTGCGACGGCCCCGGCGCTGCGCCAGCGCGTCGGCGGCGGCGGCGAGGCGGTCGACATGGTGATCGCGCCGCCGGCCGTGCTCGACGATCTCGCCAAGACCGGGCGGGTCGACGGCGCGGCGCGGGTGGTCGTCGGCAAGGTCGGGGTCGGCGTCGCGGTGCGCGACGGCGCGCCGCAGCCCGACGTCAGGACGCCGGAGGCGCTCAAACGGGCGATCCTCGGCGCCGAATCCGTCATCTACAACCGGGCCTCGACCGGGCTTTATCTGGAGACCCTTTTCCAGCGCCTCGGCATCGCGCAGGAGATCGCTGCGCGCTCGACGCGCTACCCGGACGGCGCCTCCGTGATGGAGCACCTGATCAAAGGATCGGGCCGGGAGATCGGCTTTGGCGCCATCACCGAGATCGTCCTCTTCCGCGACAAGGGCCTGAAGCTCGCCGGGCCGCTGCCGCCCGAGCTGCAGAACTACACCACCTATGCGGCCTCGCCGGTGTCGGGCTCGGCACAAGGCGAGCCGGCGAGGAGCTTCGCCCAGTTCCTCGGCAGCCCGGCCGGGCGAGCGATCTTCGCGGCAAACGGCATCGAATAGCTCAGTCCCGCGCCGCCCGTGGATCCGTCCGCGACGAAGCCGCTCGCCCGGCTCAGCCTCGCGCAGGCGCGCCGGATCGCGCTCGCGGCGCAGGGCTTTGCCGAGCCGCGGCCGCAGCGGCCGGGCCGGCGCCATGTCGGGCGCGTGCTCGACCGGCTCCGGCTGGTGCAGATCGACTCGGTCAACGTCCTGGCCCGCGCGCACTACATGCCGCTCTTCTCGCGGCTCGGGCCCTACGACAGGTCGCTCCTCGACGAGGCCGCCTATCATCGCCGGCGCCGGAGCCTGTTCGAATATTGGGGTCACGAGGCCTCGCTGATCCGGCTCGACCTGCATCCGCTCTTGCGCTGGCGGATGCGTCGCGCCGAGCGCGGCGAAGGCACCTACGGCTCGACCGCAAGGTTCGGGCGCGAGCGGCCGGACTTCGTCCGCGCCGTGCTGGCGCAGATCGAGGCGCGCGGGCCGCTCAGCGCCCGCGAGCTCACCGAGGGCGGCACCGGGCGCGGCTCCTGGTGGGGGTGGAGCGACGGCAAGCACGCGCTCGAATGGCTGTTCTGGGCCGGCCTCGTGACGACGGCGGCGCGGCGCGGCTTCGAGCGCGTCTACGACCTGCCCGAGCGCGTCCTTCCAGCCGCCATCCTCGACGCGCCGACGCCGGATGAAGCCGAGGCGCAGCGCCGGCTGATCCGGATGGCGGCGCAGGCGCTCGGCGTCGCGACCGAGCGCGACCTGCGCGATTATTTCAGGCTCGGGGTGACGGAGGCGCGCGACCGGCTCGCCGAGCTCGTGGAGGCGGGGGCGCTGATCCCGGTCGAGGTCGAGGGTTGGCGCGGCGCCGCCTATCTCGAGCCTGCCGCCCGCAGGCCGCGGCGGATCGAGGCGCGGGCGCTCGTCTCGCCCTTCGACCCGCTGATGTGGCATCGCGAGCGCGCCGAGCGGCTGTTCGGCTTCCGCTACCGCATCGAGATCTACACCCCGGCCCACAAGCGCGAGCACGGCTATTACGTGCTGCCGTTCCTTCTCGGCGAGACGGTGGCGGCGCGGGTCGACCTCAAGGCCGATCGGGCGGCGCGGCGCCTCCTCGTGCAGGGGCTCCATCTCGAGCCGGGCGCCGATCCGTCGCGCCTCGGACCGGCGCTCGGCGAGGAGCTCCGGGCGATTGCCGGCTGGCTTGCGCTCGACGCGATCGTCGTCGTGCCGACGCGGTCGGGGCTCGATCTCGGCGTCTGAGCGGCCTTGTGTCGCTTTGGAACTGTCCTGCCGCCAAGGAATTCTTTGATTCCACACGCATTTGTGCCTAACTCGCACCAACGCATACAAAACAGGGCAGTGACTGATTCGGGAATTCCCTGGCGCGGGACGAAAAGCGGCGCGGCGCCACGGGCAAGGCAAGGTCAGCGCGATGAACAAGAACACCAAGACCGCCGCCAACGGCCGCCGCCAGGTCGGCGCGCTGCCCTACAAGGTGGTCGACGACAGCGGCGTCGAGGTGATGCTCGTCACCTCGCGCGAGACCAAGCGCTGGATCATCCCGAAGGGCTGGCCGATGAAGGACCGCAAGCCGCACATGGCGGCAAAGCGCGAGGCCTTCGAGGAGGCCGGCGTGCGCGGACAGATCGGCAAGCGGCCGATCGGAACCTTCGTCTACGACAAGCGCCTGAAGTCGCAAGCCACGGTCTCCTGCAAGGTCGAGGTCTTCCCGCTGAAGGTGCGCAAGCAGGCCGAGGCATGGCCCGAGCGCGGCGAGCGCGAGGGGCGCTGGTTTTCCCCGGACGAGGCGGCGAAGGTCGTCAAGGAGGCCGAGCTGCGCGAGATCATCCGCAAGCTGCCGGAGCTCGTCGAACCCGCCGGTGCCTCGCCCGCGATCCCGAAGGGGAAGGGCGCTGCCCTTGAGCGCGCCGCCGCGAAGCCGTAGCGTCGAGGCTCTCGTTCGCAGGAGGCCTCGATGTCCACCAGCCGCCGCAGCCTTTTCGGCCTGTTCTCGTTGGCTGCCGCGGGCCTTGGCGCGCGGGCGGCGCAGGCGGCTCCGGCGAAGCTCGATATGGCGACGCTCACGAAGGACACGGAGGTCGCGTGCCTCTACCACGCCGATTTCGGCGATCAGGCTCGGTTCTCCCAGCTCTTGAACAACATCAACAATCACTATTCGGTCTACGAGGCCGATCCGCTGAAGCTGAAGCTCGTCGTCGTCGCGCACGCCGCCGCGATCAAGTTCTTCCTCGAGGACCTTGCCGGCACGCCCTGGGAGAAGGAGACGATCGATCCGGAGATCTACAAGCGCTTCGTCGGGCTGACCAAATACGGGCTCGAGGCCTATCTCTGCGAGATCACCTACAAGCGGCTCAAGATCGATCCGGCAAAGACCCGCTCCGAGCCGTTCCTGAAATTCGTGCCGTCCGGCGTCGCCACCGTCGCGGAGCTTCAGGGCAAAGGCTTCGCCTATCTCAAGGTCGGCTGAGCCGCGGGGCTCGCACGCGTTCGAGACCAGAACCATCATCCGGCATCCGGTCGAGGGGTGAGAGGCGCGGATGGCGCTCGAGATTGAACGCGCGCTGCTGCGTCTCGCGAAGCCGGGCTTGCGCCTTCTCGAGGACGAGGCGCTCAACGCCGAGGCGCCGGTCGATCTCCTTGGCGACGATCTGACGCCGATCCCGAGCTTCTTCATCCGCAACAACGGCCGTCTGCCGGTGCTCGGCGCCGATGCGGCCGACCGCTGGGCGCTGACGCTCGACGGCGAAGTCGAGCGGCCGCGCGCCTGGACGCTTGCCGAGCTCAAGCGCGACTTCCCGGTCGTCAGCCTGACGGCGGTGCTCGAATGCGCCGGCAACGGGCGCGCCGGCTTCTCGGCGGCGACCGAGGGTCTGCAGTGGACGCTCGGGGCGATCGGCTGCGCCCGCTGGACCGGCGTGCGCCTTGCCGATCTCCTCGCCGCGGCGGGGGTCCGGCGGAGCGCCGCCTACACCGGGCACTTCAGCCCCGACGAGCGCGCCGGAAAGCCCGGCCAGCCGGCGATCTCGCGCGGGCTCCCGATCGAAAAGGCGCTCGCGCCCGAGACGCTCGTCGCCTTCGCGATGAACGACGAGCCCTTGCCCTACCTCCACGGCGGCCCGTTGCGCATCGTCGCGCCGGGCTTCCCCGGCTCGGCCTGGCAGAAGTGGCTGACCCGCATCGCGGTGCGCGACCGCGAGCACGACGGCGAGAAGATGACGGGCACCAATTACCGCCTGCCGCGCGAGCCGGTGCGGCCGGGCGATGCGATCGATCCGGCGCGGTTTACGGTCATCACCGACATGCCGGTCAAGGCGCTGATCACCGCGCCGCTTGCCGGCTTCGCGGCGAGCCCCGGCGAGCTCGCGGTGCGCGGGGTCGCCTGGAGCGGGCATATACCAGTCGCCTCGGTCGCGGTCTCTGCCGACGGCGGCGCGAGCTGGTGCGAGGCGAGCCTCGAAGCGGGCGCCGGCCGATTCGCCTGGCGCCGCTTCACCGCGCCGATCATGGCCGACGCCGTCGGACCGGTCACCATCATGGCGCGCGCGACCGACGCGAAGGGCGGCACGCAACCGCTCGACGGCGCGCCGTGGAACCCACGCGGCTATTGCAACAACGCCGTGCACCGGGTCGTCGGGGCGATCGTGCCGCGCTGAGGGTTCAGCGATCGTCGAGCTCGACCAGCACCGGCTGGTGGTCCGAGACCTTCGTCTCCGTGTCGTAGAAGACGCGCTTCACCCGCGGCTGCAGGTCCTGCGTCACGAAGACGAAGTCGCAACAATGCGGGCCCCCGTGGGTCTGGTCGAACAGGCAGAACGAGGGCGGATGCGGCGCATCCCGATGGAGCGTCTCCCAGGCGTCGACGAAGGCGGGTGCGCCGGTCTCGAAGGGCGCCGATATGCGAAGCTTCGTCGGGTCCTCCGGCTTCATGTTGAAGTCGCCGGTGAGGATGGCGCAGGGCGCGGTCGGTTGGATGGCGTAGGTGCCGGGGCCCTCCTCGCGGGGATTCGCGACGCGGGCACAGGCGCTGCGATGCGCAGCGCGGATGCCCTCGACCTCGGCGCGCCGCAGCCCGTCCGACGAATATTCGATGGGTGGTCATCACCCGCACCGGCCCGAACGGCGCCATCACCACAGCTTCGATGAGGCTCCGCGGCATGTTCCTGGTGTGGTCTGCCTCCCACGGCAGCGTCCAGCGCAGGACCTGTCCGACGGGGTAACGCGACAGCACCATGTTGCCGAAGCGCTTGCGCCGGCCGTGCTGGTCCGGAATGTCGAGCGCGACGCCTTCGATCGCCGCGTAGCCGGGCATGAGCCTCGCGAGCTCCGCGAACTGGTTCGCGCCGCGCGTCCCGCGCAGCTCCGGGAAGTTGTCGGACACCTCCTGCAGGCACAGCACGTCGAAATCGGCGAGGCGGCGCGCGTCGGCGACGACGCGGGCGAGGTCGCAGCGCCCGTCCGTGCCGAGGCCCCATTGGATGTTCCAGGTGATGAGCTTCATCGATCTGCCTGCCTCGTCAGCGAATTCCGGCGCGCATGAAGCTCTGCACGAACTGGCGCTGGAAGAGCAGGAAGCCGAGGAGGAGAGGGGCGGAGGTCATGAGCGTCGCGGCGCAGATGATCGACCAGTCGATGCCCTGGTCGCCGGACGAGAACACTTGCAGGCCGACGGTGAGGGGCCGCGCCTCGACCGAGTTCGTGACGATCAGCGGCCACAGGAAGTTGTTCCAGTGATAGCTCACCGAGACGAGGCCGTAGGCGACGTAGATCGGGCGGGCGAGCGGCACGTAGACCTTGAGCAGCACCTGGAGCGGGTTCGCGCCTTCGACGCGCGCGGCGTCGTCGAGCTCTTTCGGCACGGTCTTGAAGGTCTGGCGCAGGAGGAAGATGCCGAAGGCCGAGGCGACGTAGGGCAGCGCGATCGCCGGAATCGTGTCGACGAGGTTGAGCCGCGCCATGGTGCGGTAGTTCTCGACGATCAGCACGTCCGGCATGATCATCAGCTGCGCCAGCACGAGCGCGAAGGCGACGTCGCGGCCGCGGAAGGCGTAGCGCGCGAAGGCATAGGCGGCGAGCGTGCACAGCACGAGCTGGCAGGCGAGGATCATGGTGACGAGCACGAAGGTGTTGAGGAAGTAGCGCGCGAACGGCGCCGCGACCCAGGCGCGGGTGAAGTTGTCGAGGGTCAGCGGCGCCGCAAGCGAAAAGCGCGTCGTGAACTCCGGCGGGTGGAAGGCTGCCCAAACCGCGTAGGCAAGGGGGAGCACCCACAGGATCGCGAGGCACCAGGCGGCGGCGGTCTCGACGACGCGCCACGCGCCGGTGGGCGCGTAGGGGTCCGGGGGAAGGGGCGCCATGGGCAGCCTTGGCGATCGCCCCGCTACGCGCTCGCCCGGCGCCTCGCGTGCTGAGCACCTGTTGCGGTCCCAAGGAGGTTCCACGAGGCAAGAAGATCCTTGAGCTGCGTCATCTGGCTCTCGGTCAACGGCCAGGCCGAGGGCGGCCGCGTCGGTCCGCAATCGATGCCCATCAGCTGCAGGGCGGCCTTGACGGCCGTCACGTTGGTGCCGTTCTGCTCCTCGGCCCGGATCGCCTCGAAGCCGTTCATCACGCCGATCAGCCGGCCGGCCTCGGCATAATCTCCGGCCTCGAGGGCTGCGTGGATCGCCACCGAATGCTCCGGCCAGACGTTGATCAGGCCGGAGGTGAAGCCGCGCGCGCCGACGGCGCACAGCGGCGGCGCCCAGGTCTCGGCCAAACCCCCAACCCAGACGATCTCGGGGTTGCCGCGGCGGATCGCTTCGGCAAGGCGCAGCGGCGTCGGCGCGGCCCATTTCACGCCGGCGACGCCGGGCACCCGGCAGAGCTGCTCGATCGCGTCGAGCCCGATGCCGTCGTTGCGCAGATAGAGCATCAGCGGCAGGCCTTGGCCGGCCTCGGCAATCCGCTGCACGTAGGCGACGACGCCGCGCGGGGAGACGAACGGGTCGGGCGGCTGGTGCACCATGAGGGCCGAGGCGCCGGCGATTCGCGAGGCGCGGGCGAGGGCGCAGGCGTCGTGGATCGAGCGCCCGACCCCGGCGAGGAGCGGCACGCGCCCGGCGACCTGCTCGGCGACGGCATGGACCATGGTCTCGGCTTCGGCGCTCGTCAGCCCGTAGAACTCGCCGGTGTTGCCGTTCGCCACCAGGATGTGGACGCCGGCCCCGACCGCCCGGTTGATGACCGGCGCGAGGCGCTGCGGCGCGACGCGGTCCTGATCGTCGAAGGGCGTCACGAGGATGCCGGAGATTCCGGTCAAGGCGGCGCGAAGCTTGGGGTCGACCTTCGTCATGGCAGCCTCCTGGGCTCGAACGGCGGCGCGAATCGCCGGGTCGGGGAACTCCGCCTCTGCACCCGCGATTGCTGTCGCGGCCTCAATCGAGCTAATGACGCCAAGATGCAACGACGGCAAGGCGGATCGGGATGAAGGACAAGCCCAAGGTGGCGCTCTCGGGCGCGAGCGGCGCCATCGGGACGGTGCTGCGGCCAAGACTTGTCGAGCGCGGCATAGACCTTCGGTCGGCCGGGGGTACGAAGCCGCTGCAGGCGCTGTCGGCAGCCGAGGAGGTGATGCACGGCGACCTTCGCGACCCGGCCGTCGTCGACCGGCTGCTCGCCGGCGTCGACGTGTTGATCCATATGGCCGGCACCAGCGTCGAGCGGCCCCTGCCGGAGATCAGCGAGAACAACCTGCGGGGACTCTACGAGGTCTACGAAGGCGCTCGCCGCAACCGCGTCCGGCGGGTCGTGTTCGCGAGCTCGAACCACGCTTTCGGCATGCACTCGGTCAAGGACAAGCTCAGGCTCGACGCCCCGTTTCGGGCCGACGGCCTCTACGGCCTCAGCAAGGTCTGGGGCGAAGCGATGGCGCGGATGTACTGGGACAAGCACGGCATCGAAGGCATCTCTCTCAGGATCGGCAGCGCGCTGGAGAAGCCGACGCAGTTCCGCCATCTCAGCACATGGCTCGGTCACGACGACCTCGTGCGGCTGATCATGTGCTGCATCGAGGCGCCGCGGATCGGCTACATGGCGGTATGGGGGGTGTCCGACAATACCCGCAGCTACTGGGACCAGACCGGCTCCGAGAGGCTCGGTTATCGCCCGGTCCAGAATGCCGAGGATTACGCCGCCGAGATCTTGCGCCAGGAGAACCCGCTCGACGCGGTCGCGCAGCAATTCCAGGGCGGGAGCTTCGCCTCGTTCGACTACACGCCGCCCGAGAAGCGGCCGAAACCCGTCGGGTGAGCCGGCGACGCGGGGCGCAACGGGCGCGGTTCGACCCGCAACGCCTCATCGATAATGGACCCGCCGCTCGAGCCAGCCGTATTGGATCGCCGCCAGGAGCGCGAGCAGCACGAGAAGGATCGCGGTGAGCGCCGCCGCGTAGGTCGTGTCCCAGAAATTGAACCCGACGGCGTAGATGTAGAACAGCAGGAGCGAGGTTGCGTTGTCGGGGCCGCCTTTCGTCATCACCACGATGTGGTCGACCATGCGGAAGGCGTTGATGACCGCGTTGACGAGCACGAACAGCGTCGTCGGCATGAGCAGCGGGAACTGCAGGCGGCGAAAATAGGTCCAGCGCGAGGCGCCCTCGAGCGCCGCCGCCTCGCCGAGCGAAGGCGGGATCGCCTGCAGCGCGGCGAGGTAGAAGATCATGAAGAAGCCGGCCTCCTTCCAGATCGCGACGATCGTCACCGCGAACAGCGCCGTGTTCTTGGAGCCGAGCCAGTTGTGCGATGCGCCGCCGAACAATCCGGTGATCTGCTCGAGCAGGCCGTATTGCGGCGTGTAGAAGAACAGCCAGATGTTCGCGACGGCGATCATCGGCAGCACGGTCGGGGTGAAAAAGGCCATGCGTACGAGCGTGCGCCCGGCGATCCGATCGTTGACCCAGAGCGCCATCAGCATGGCGAGCGCGATCGAGACCGGAATGGTGCCGAGCGCGAACCAGAGATTGTTGGCGAAGGACTGCCAGAACACCGGGTCGGAGACGATCTGCTCGTAATTGTCGAGGCCGACGAAGCGCGACGGCCGCCGCGGGCGTGCGGTCGAGTAGAGCGAGTCGATCAGCGTCGCGACCGCCGGCCAATGGGTGAACAGCGCCAGCAGCGCCATCGCCGGCAGGAGCAGGAGCCAGCCGTGGACGGTGGCGGTGCGGCGGGGGTTCATCGTGCCTTGATCATTCTGACCACCTCACAACTTGCCTCATGCTGAGGTGCGAGGAGCGAAGCGACGAGCCTCGAAGCACGCACCGGCGGTTGGGCGCCGTGGAAGGGCAGTGTGCGTCCTTCGAGGCTCGCTTCGCTCGCACCTCAGGATGAGGGGAGGGGTGGAGCCCTCTCCCCGCACGTGGGGAGAGGAGTTGGAGCTAGCGATACGGCTTCAATATCCGCTCGGCCTCGGCTTGCGAATCCTTCATCGCCTGCTCCGGCGTCTTCGTCCCGGTGAGCGCCGCCTGGAGGCCGTCGTTCAAGGCCTTGGTGACGCGCTGGTTCT
>DAINQO010000118.1:0-10235 GCA_036742625.1 Microvirga sp. | reverse complement strand
CAGTTTCGCGACACGACCCGCGGCTTCTGGCGCGGCGACCCCGGCCAGCTTCCGAAGCTGACTCAGGTGATGACCGGCTCGCGCGAAATCTTCGAGCCGTCCGGGCGGAGCCCCTGGGCGTCGGTCAACTTCGTGACCGCGCATGACGGTTTCACGCTGCAGGATCTCGTCAGCTACAACGAGCGCCACAACGAGGCGAACGGCGAGAACAACAAGGACGGCCATAACCATAACCTGTCCTGGAACGCCGGCGTCGAGGGCCCGACCGACGATCCCGAAATCCTCGAGCTGCGGCGCCGACAGAAGCGCAACATGATGGCGTCGCTGCTGTTGTCGCAGGGGGTGCCGATGCTGCTCATGGGCGACGAGCTCTCGCGCACGCAGGGCGGCAACAACAATGCCTACGCTCAGGACAACGAGATCAGCTGGCTGAATTGGCGCGACCAGGGCGATCCCGAGTTCCTCGGCTTCGTGCAGGCGCTGATCGGCTTACGCCGGCGCTACGACGCCTTCCGCCGCCGCGATTTCCTCTCCGGTAAGACGGTGCCGCGCAACGGCCTTAAAGACGTCTACTGGCTCGCGCCCGAGGGGCGCGAGATGACCGAAGGCGACTGGGGCGACGGCCTGCGCCGCACGCTCGGCATGCAGCTCGGCAACGACGCGCCCGACGGTCAGCGCTTCCTCATCCTGCTCAACGCGGCGCCCGACCCGGTTGAGTTCCACCTCGCACCGGAGCCGCGCGATGGCTGGCTCGCGGTGTTCGACACGCGCCTCCCGGGCGGCCTCGTCCGCGGCACGCCGGCGACGCTCAACTCCGGCGGAACGTTTCCCCTCGATGCCCGTTCGCTCGTGCTCTTCCAGCACGCACCGGCAGCCGCCAGGACCTGATGCAGCGTTTCCATTCCATGCCTTTCGGCGCCGAGGTCGCGGAAGACGGCGTGCGATTCGCCTTGTGGGCGCCGACAGCCGGCGAGGTCGCGCTCGTGCTTGGCGAGAAGCCGCATGCGATGCCCGCGGCCGAGTCCGGCTGGCGTCGGCTGACCATGCCGAAGGCACGGGCCGGTGACCGCTACCGCTACCGCATCGACGGCGGCCTCATGGTGCCGGACCCGGCCTCGCGCTTCCAGCCCAACAACATCACCGGGCCGAGCCGCGTCGTCGATGCGCGCGCCTTCGACTGGTCGGACGGTGCCTGGACCGGACGGCCGTGGGAAGAGGCCGTGATCTATGAGGTCCATGTCGGCACGGCGACGCCTGAGGGCACCTACGCCGGGCTCGCCGAGAGGCTCGAGGAACTCCGAGACCTCGGCGTGACCGCGATCGAGCTGATGCCGCTCGCCGATTTCCCGGGCCGGCGGAACTGGGGTTACGACGGCGTTCTGCCCTTCGCGCCGGACTCGAGCTACGGTGCGCCAGACGACCTCAAGCGCCTGGTCGACTGCGCCCATGGGCTCGGGCTGATGATGTTCCTCGACGTCGTCTACAACCACTTCGGCCCGGCCGGGAATTACCTCCACGCCTACGCCAAATCGTTCTTCACCGAGCGCCACCAGACGCCCTGGGGCGCCGGCCTCAATTTCGACGGGCCCGAGGCGAGGCCGGTGCGGGACTTCTTCGTGCACAACGCGCTGTACTGGCTCGAGGAATATCACTTCGACGGGCTCCGGTTCGACGCCGTCCATGCGATTCTCGACGATAGCCAAGAGCACATCATCGCCGAGATCGCCGCGCGCGCCCGGGCGGCGCTGCCCGGCCGGGAGATCCATCTCGTGCTCGAGAACGAAGCGAATGAGGCGCGCTGGCTCGCGCGCGAGCCGGACGGGCGCTCGCGGCTCCATACGGCGCAATGGAACGACGACCTCCATCATTGCTGGCACGCGCTCGTCACCGGCGAGGCCGATGGCTACTATGAGGACTTCGCCGATGCACCGGTCGAGCGGCTGGCGCGTGCGCTCGCCGAGGGCTTCGCCTACCAGGGCGAGCATTCGCGCCACAAGGGCGCGGCCCGCGGCGAGAGCTCGACGCATCTGCCGCCCTCCGCCTTCGTCGCCTTTCTCCAGAACCACGACCAGATCGGCAACCGCGCCTTCGGCGAGCGCATCGCCGAACTCGCGGCCCCGGAGCATCTCGCGCTCGCTCGGGCAGGCCTCCTGCTCTCGCCGCAGATTCCGATGCTCTACATGGGCGAGGAATGGGCGACCTCGGCGCCGTTCCTGTTCTTCGTCGATTTCTCGGCTGATCCCGAGCTGTCGCAAGCGGTGCGCGACGGGCGGCGCCGCGAGTTCGCGAACTTCAAGGGCTTCGCGGAGCAGCATGGCGCGTGCGACATCCCCGACCCGACCGCCGAGGAGACCTTCAGGCGGTCGGTGCTCGATTGGTCCGAGGCAATGCGCTCGCCGCACGCCGAGGCGCGGGACGAGGTGCGCCGGTTCTTGCGGCTGCGGCGGGACGAGGTCATACCACTGACGCGCAGCGCATTTTGCGGCGCCACGCACGCCCTTCCGGCACCGCGCATGCTCGACGTGACCTGGTGTTTCGCCGCCGGGACGCTGCGCTTCGTCGGCAATTTCGGCGAGGCTTCCCGCGCCTTCGATGCCCCGGCCGGGACCCGCGTGCTGTGGACCAACGCCGGCGCGCCGCAGGGCGAGACCATGCGCCTGCGGCCCTGGACCGGCGCCGTCCTGAAGTCCGAGCCCAGATGAGCGAGCGCGACGCCCTGATCGATCGGATCGCCGGCCTCGTCGGCGTCGCCCGCGGCTATGTCGATGCCTTCGGACGTGCAGTCGACTCTCCGGTCGAGGCGCGCCAAGCGATCCTGTCCGGCTTCGGCCTCAAGACCGGCACGGAAGCGGAGGCACGCGAAAGTCTCACCAGGGTCGAGCGGCTACGCAATGCCCTCGTGCCGGCGCTCGCGTCGGTCGGGACCGATCGGCCGGCCCATATTCCGCTGCGCCTCGAAAGCGAGGTCGCCGCCGTGGCGTGGCGCCTCGTCGACGAGGGCGGCGCGACTAGCGAAGGCCGCGCAGAGCCGGTCGCCGGCCCCGACGGCCCGGCGTTGCCGCTGCCGCGGCTCGCGCCGGGGTATCACCGTCTTGCCGTCGACGCCGGTGGCGCAAGCGCCGAGGCGACGCTCATCGCGGCGCCGGCAAGATGCTGGGAGCCGCGCGACGTCGCCGGCGGTGCGCGGTGCTGGGGCCTCGCGGCCCAGCTCTACGCCTTTCGCTCGGACGAGAACCTCGGCATCGGCACCTATGCGGATGCCGGCAAGGCGGCCGCGGACGCCGGCGCGCTCGGCGCCTCCTACCTCGGCCTCAGCCCGGTCCATGCCCTTTTCGGCGCCGACCGCGGCAAGATCTCGCCCTATTCGCCGTCCTCGCGCCTGTTCCTCGAGACGCTGCACATCGATCCGACGGCGGTCCGGGGCTTCGCGGCAAGCCCGGCGCAGCGCCTCCTCGACGAGAGGCGCACGCGCATCGCCGCGTTGCGCGAGGCTGAGCTCGTCGATCACGCCGGCGTCTGGGAGGCCCTGCGGCCCGTCCTGGACGCGCTGTGGGCGACGTTCAAGGCGCGCGGCGATCCGGCCTTCGACGCCTTCCGCCGCGAGCTCGGGGCGCCGCTCGAGGACCACGCCACCTTCGAGGCGCTCTCTGAGCATTTCCGCGCCGAGGGTGCGGCCTGGCTCGGCGAATGGCCGCAAGCGTACCGCGCCGCCGCCTCGCCCACGATCGGGCGCTTCCGTGCCGATCACCCGGAGCGGGTCGCGTTCCATGCCTGGCTGCAATGGCTCGCGGATAGCCAACTCGAGGCGGCCTGCCGGCGCGCGCGCGCCGCCGGGATGAACGTCGGCCTCTACCGCGACCTCGCGGTGGGCGCCGACCGCGGCGGCTCCGAGGTCTGGTCGCGTCCGGAGCGGTTCGGCGAAGGTCTCTCGGTCGGCGCGCCGCCCGATCTTCTCGGGCCGCAGGGACAGGATTGGGGACTGCCGCCGTTCAACCCGCTGACCCTCGAGGAAGAGGGGCTCGCGGCCTTTCGCGCGCTCGTCGCAGCAAACATGCGCCACGCCGGCGCGGTTCGTATCGACCACGCCTTCCAGCTGCAGCGGCTGTTCCTGATCCCGCCCGGCAAGCCGGCGGCGGAAGGCGCCTATGTCGCCTACCCGTTCGAGGCGCAGCTCGCGGTGCTGCGGCTCGAGAGTCACCGGAACCGCTGCATGGTCATCGCCGAGGATCTCGGCACCGCGCCTGAGGGTTTTTCGGACGCGATCATGCGCGCCGGGCTGATGAGCTACCGCGTGCTCCAGTTCGAGCGCGAGGCCGACGGGTCGTTCCGGCGCCCGCAGGCCTATCCGCGCAGCGCCATGTCGGTCATCACCACGCACGACCTCCCGTCCTTCGTCGGCTGGTGGCGCGGGCTCGATACCGATCTGCGCCAGACCCTCGCGATCTACGATCACGGGCGCGCCGAGCGCGAGCGCGCCGAACGCGTCGTCGAGCGCCGCCGGCTCACCGAGGCGCTGTGCGCGGAGGAGCTCGTCCCCTTCCCCGAGCCGCCCGAGGAGCCGCCCTTCGAGCCGGTGCTGCGCTATCTCGCGCGCACGCCATCCGCGCTCAAAGCCGTGCAGTACGAGGACGTGCTCGGCGAGCTGAACCAACCGAACATGCCGGGCACGCAGGACGAGCACCCGAACTGGCGCCGCAAGCTCGCGAGCGATCTCGACACGGTCGCCGCGCCCGGCGGGCCGCTGGCGAGAGTCGCGGCCGTGATGGCGGCGGAAGGCCGCGGCACACGCCCGAGCGCCAACCCGCTCGCCGCGCCGCCGCCGCGCGCGACCTACCGTCTGCAGTTCCACAAGGACTTCACCTTCGACGATGCGGCCGCGATCGTGCCTTATCTCGCGCGGCTCGGGATCAGCCATGTCTATGCCTCGCCGATCCACAGGGCGCGGCCGGGCTCGATCCACGGCTACGACATCGTCGACCATCGCGCGATCAACCCCGAGCTCGGCGGCGAGGCGGCGTTCTATCGTCTCTCCGACGCGCTGCGGCAGCACGGCCTCGGCCTCGTCCTCGACATCGTGCCGAACCACATGGGCGTCGGCGGCGCCGACAACCCGGCCTGGCTCTCGACGCTCGAATGGGGCGAGCTCTCGCCGGACGCACGGGCCTTCGACATCGACTGGGAACGGCTCGGCGCCAACCGCAAGCTCGTCGTGCCTTTCCTCGGCGACCGCTACGGCGACGCTCTCGACAACGGCGAGCTGAAGCTTGCCTTGGATGCTGCCGAAGGCTCGTTCAGCGTCTGGCATTACGAGCACCGGTTCCCGATCTGCCCGTTGAGCTTCCCCATCATCCTGGACCGGGCGCTCGTCGCGCTCGGCGAGATCGGCACCGAGAGCTCGGCTCACCTTCTCGCCGCGAGCGAGCGCCTGCGCATCATGTCGGAGGAGACGATCCCGGAGCGCCGGACCGGCTTTCCCGAGGAGGCCGAGGGGCTGAAAGCCCAGATCGCCGCAGCCACGGCGGGCTCGCCGGGCCTGCGGGTCGCGATCGAACGCGCCGTCAACCTCATCAACGGCACCTCCGGCATTCCGGAAAGCTTCGGGACGCTCCACCGCATCCTCGAGGCGCAGTCCTACAGGCTAGCCCATTGGCGCATGGCGGCGAGCGACATCAACTATCGTCGTTTCTTCGACATCAACGGCCTCGCCGGACTGCGCGTCGAGGAACCCGAGATCTTCGCCCGTGCGCACGAAACGGTGTTCCGCCTTGTCCGCGAAGGCCGGGTCGACGGGCTGCGGATCGATCATATCGATGGGCTTGCCGACCCCGCCGCCTATGTCGAGGCGCTGCAAAGGGAGGTCGGGCCGGGGTTCTACGTCGTGGTCGAGAAGATCCTCGAGCCGGGCGAAGCGCTGCGGCGCTGGCCGATCGCCGGCACCACTGGCTACGACGCCTTGAACCTGATCGACGGCGCGTTCGTCGACACCGACGCGGAGGCGGCGTTCGAGGCGCTCTACCGGCGGATCATGGATAGCGAGCGCTCCTACGGCGGGCTTCTGCGCGGCGCCAAGACCGAGGTTCTCGAGACGAGCTTCGCGAGCGAGCTCGAGGTCCTGGTCTCGGACCTGAAGCGCATCGCCGATACCGACCGCCACACCCGGGATCTCGCCGTGAACGCGCTCCGGCGGGCGCTCGTCGAGATCATCGGTCGCTTTCCGGTCTACCGCTCCTACCTCGACGAGCGCCAACCCGACCCCGAGGATTTGCGCCTGATCGAAGGCACGGTCGAGAAGGCGAAGCGCCGGAGCGTGCTGCCGGACCGCACCGTGCACGACTTCGTCAGGGATGCGCTGCTTCGGCGGATCGACACCGACGGTCCCGGCCGCCCCGACCCGGAGCTCGTCCGCCGCTTCCGGCGTCGGTTCCAGCAGCTCACCGGGCCGGTGATGGCAAAGAGCCTCGAGGATACGCTCTTCTACCGCTATACGCGGCTTCTCGCGCTGAACGAGGTCGGCGGCGACCCCGGCCGTTTTGGCATCGCCCTCGATCGCCTGCACGCCGAGATCGCGGCGCGGGCGCGCGACTGGCCGCACGCCATGACCGCGACCGCGACTCACGACACGAAGCGCGGCGAGGATGCGCGCGCGCGCCTGCTCGCACTCTCCGAGATGCCGGAGGCCTGGGCCGCCGCGGTCGAGCGCTTCGATGCCTTGACGGAGCCGCTGCTCGTCGACCTCGACGAGGTCCGGGCGCCGGACGCAAACGACCGCTACCTGCTGCTGCAGTCGCTGCTCGGCGCCTGGCCGAATGAGCTTCTCGGCGGTGCGTCGGATCCGGCAGCGATCGAGGGCTTTCGCGAGCGGATCGCCGAATACGCCCGCAAGGCCCTGCGCGAAGCCAAGCGTCACACGAGCTGGGTCAATGTCGCCGAGGGCTATGAGGAGGCGACCGACGCCATCGTTCGTGCCCTTCTTTCGCCGGACAGCGCCTTCCTGCGCGAGTTCGAGCCGCTGGCGCGCCGGCTCGCCCATGCCGGCATGGTCACCGGGCTCGCCCGGACCGTGCTGAAATGCACGCTGCCAGGCATTCCCGACATCTATCAGGGCACGGAGCTCTGGGACCTGTCGCTGGTCGACCCCGACAACCGGCGGCCGGTGGACTATGCCTCCCGCGCCGCCGCGCTCGAGGACGGCGGCGATCCTGCGGCGCTGCTGCGCAGCTGGCCCGACGGACGCATCAAGCAGCAGGTGATCGCGCGCCTCCTCGCCGACCGCGCCGCGGCGCCGCGGCTCTATGGCGAGGGCGGCTACGAGCCGCTCGCAGCGCAAGGCGAGCGCAGCCGCAACGTCATCGCCTTCCGGCGCTCACGCGTCGGCGAGGACCTGATCGTCGCCGTGCCCCGCCTCACCGCGGGCGAAAGCCTGCCCCTCGGAAGCGAATTCTGGGGCGACACGGCGCTGAGAGCGCCAGCCGGCCGCCGCCGCGAGATCCTGACCGGCTCCGAGCTCCGTTGCGGCGAGGGCGGGCTGCTGCTGAGGGAACTGTTTTCGGCCTTGCCCATTGCCGTCTTGAGGACGATCGAATGAGACCAGCGAAGCCAAGCGCGGCCGCGGCGGTCGGGCGGGTCTCGAACCTGGCGTCAGGACCCCGCATCTACAACCTGTTCCCGCTGCTCGTCGGCACGATCTCGGCCTGGCGCGCCGAGCTGCCGCGCATCGCGGCGATGAATTTCGATTGGGTCTACGTCAACCCGTTCCACGAAACCGGCGGCTCGGGCTCTCTCTACGCCATCCGCGACCCATTCCGCCTCGATCCTCGGTTCCGCGACGCCGACGCGGGCGACGACGACGGCCAGATCCGCGCCTTCGCGGAGGACGCGGCCTCGCACGGCCTGAAGGTCATGGCCGACCTCGTCATCAATCACACGGCAAACGACGCGCGGCTCGTCGCGGAGCGCCCGGACGTCTACGATCGCGATGAGGAAGGCGGCATCCGCGCACCCTTCGCGGTCGATCCCGACGATCCCTCGATCGTCACAGTGTGGGGCGACCTCGCGGAGCTGAGCTACCGCGAGCCTTCCGCCAAGGAATTCCTGCTCGGGTATTGGGACGGCTACGTCGCGAGGCTCCAGGCGCTCGGCATCCGGGGCTTTCGCTGCGACGCCGCCTACAAGGTGCCCCCCGACGTGTGGCGGCATCTGATCGGCCGCGCCAAGGCGCGCGACCGCGGCGCGCTCTTCGCCGCCGAGACGCTCGGCTGCACCTTCGACGAAACCGCGGCGACGGCGGGCGCCGGCTTCGACTACCTCTTCAACAGCTTCGCCTGGTGGGATCTGCGCGCGCCATGGGCGCTCGAGACCTACGAGGCGCTGCGTGTCGTCGCGCCCTCGATCGGCTTTCCCGAGAATCACGACATGCCGCGCATTGCGCGCAAGGCGGGGGACGATCCGGCGCAGGTCGCGGCGCACCTCAAGGCGCGCTACGCGCTCGCGGCGTTCTTCTCCTCCGGCGTGCTGATGCCGATCGGCTACGAGTGGGGCTATCGGCGCGAGCTCCATGTCGTCGAGACCTCGCCCGAGCAGCGCGAGGAGACCGGCGTCGACATCTCCGACTTCGTCGCCGCCGTGAACGCTACCCGGGCCGAGCTTCCGGCCGCGAATGTCGAAGGCGCGCAGTGGCGGCTCTCGGCGCCGGACGCGCCCTACCTTGCGCTGCTGCGCTTCGATGCAGGCCACCCGGCGGCGGCGCGAAGCGCGGTGCTGACGCTCGCCAATCTGACGCAGGCGCCGGTCGAGATTGCTCCCGCCCCGCTCCTGTCCCGCACCGGCGGCTATCTCGGCCCGTTCCTGGAGCGCACGCCCGGCGTACCAGCCGCCCGCCTGCATTTGGACAAGCCCCTGGCGCTCGCTCCGAACACCGTGCGTGTCTTCGCGGCCGAGCGTGCCGCCGCGATGAAGCCGAAGACGCGGCCGAAGGAGCCCTTCGGCGACAACCGCGTCGTCATCGAGACGGTGTGGCCGCAGATCGACGGCGGCCGCTCGCCGGTGAAGCGCGTCGTCGGCGAGACGGTCGAGGTCTGGGCCGACATCTTCACCGACGGTCACGAGAAGATCGCGGCGGAGGTGCTCTACCGCCCCGCGACCGAACTCGAATGGCGCCGGGCCCCGATGGCATTCTTCGACAACGATCGCTGGCGCGGCAGCTTCCCGCTCGAGCGCAACGCGCGTTACCAGTTCACGATCGAGGCGTGGCGCGACGACTGGGCGACTTGGCTCGGCGAGCTTGCGAAGAAGCGCGGCGCCGGCCTCGACGTGCGCCTCGAGACCATCGAGGGCGTTCGCATCGCCGAGAAGGCCGGCGCGGACGCCGGCGAAGAGGACGCGGCGGCGCTGCGCTCGCTCATGGCGCGCCTCACCGGCGCGAGCGAAGGTTCGGAGGCGCAGCTCGAGCTTCTGCTCGCGCCCGACAACGCGGCGCTCATCGGCCGTAACGCCGAGCGGCGCAATCTCTCGCGCTACGACCGCGTGCTCGAGGTCGCCGCCGACCGGCTCGCGGCGCGCTTCTCGGCCTGGTACGAGATGTTCCCGCGCTCGCAATCCGGCGATCCGAAGCGCCACGGCACCTTCGACGACGTAATCGCGAAGCTGCCTTACGTGAGCGAGCTCGGTTTCGACGTCCTCTACTTCACGCCGATCCATCCGATCGGGCGCACCAACCGCAAGGGCAGGAACAACGCGCTGAAGGCCGCGCCCGGCGACGTCGGCAGCGTCTACGCCATCGGCTCGCACGAAGGCGGGCACGACGCGATCCATCCCGAGCTCGGCTCGTTCGACGACTTCCGCCGGCTCGTCGACGCGGCGCACGCGCACGGCCTCGAGATCGCGCTCGATTTCGCGATCCAGTGCTCGCCCGACCATCCCTGGATCAGGGAGCATCCGGAATGGTTCGACTGGCGTCCGGACGGATCGATCAAGTTCGCCGAGAACCCGCCGAAGAAGTACGAGGACATCGTCAACGTCCACTTCTACCGCGGCGCCTTCCCCACGATCTGGCACCAGATGCGCGACATCGTGCTGTTCTGGGTCGGACACGGCGTGAAGATCTTCCGCGTCGACAACCCGCACACCAAGCCGTTCCCGTTCTGGCAATGGCTGATCCGCGAGGTGAACGATCGCCATCCCGACGTGATCTTCCTCGCCGAGGCCTTCACCCGGCCGAAGGTGATGAAGAAGCTCGC
>DAINQO010000117.1:0-10266 GCA_036742625.1 Microvirga sp. | reverse complement strand
TTCCAAGGCGTGCCGGTTCCGGATTAGAGTGCGGCCTCCGCGGAGGCCGCCCATGTCGCGCCAGCCTATCGTCGCCCTTGCCGCCACCCTTGCCGTCACCCTTTTCCTGAGCGCCTCGCCCGGCGTCGGGGCTGAGACGCTGCGGATCGGCATGCAGGCCGATCCCGCGACCCTCGATCCGGCGCAAAGCGCGAGCTTCGTCGACCGCGTCGCGCTTGCCGCCGTGTGCGACAAGCTCATCGATCTCGACGCGAAGCTCAGCTTCGTGCCGCAGCTCGCGACCGAATGGTCCTGGGCCGACGACGGTCTCGCGCTGACGATGAAGCTGCGTCCCGGCGTCGTCTTCCACGACGGCGAGCCGCTCGACGCCGAGGCGGTCCGGTTCAACCTCGAGCGCAACAAGACCGCGACCTACTCCCGGCGCCAGTCCGAGCTGAAGCCGGTGAGGGGGCTCGTCGTGGTCGACCCGCTGACCGTGCGTTTCGAACTGTCGGAGCCCTATGCGCCGCTGATGGCGCAGCTCGCCGACCGCGCCGGCATGATGGTGTCGCCGAAGGCGGCGCGCGAGCTCGGCGAGAAGATGACGAACCGGCCGGTCTGCGCCGGCCCCTATAAATTCGTCGAATGGGTGCCGCAGGACCGCATCGTCTTCGAGCGCTTCGAGCGCTACTGGAACGCCGGCGCGATCCACATCGACCGGGTCGCCTATCTGCCGGTGCCGGACGACACGGTGCGGCTCGCGAACCTGCGCTCCGGCGGTTTCCAGCTCACGGAACGGATCGCGCCGACCGACCTCGCGACGGTGCGCGGCGATCCGCGCGTGCGGCTCTACGAGAGCCCGTCCGTCGCCTACCGCGTGCTGTCGGTCAGCGTCGGCGGCGAGGCGGGAAAGACGCCGCTCGGCTCGAATCCGAAGCTGCGCGAGGCGTTCGAGCTGTCGCTCGATCGCGTCGTGATCAACCAGGTCGCCTTCGACGGCGTGTTCATCCCGTCGAACCAGCCGGAAGCGCCGGGCACCCCCTACTACGCCAAGGCGTTCCCGGTGCCGCCACGCGATCTCGCCCGCGCCAAGGCGCTCGTCGCCGAGAGCGGCTTTAAGCGCGTGCCGGCGACGCTGCTCATCTCGACCGACCCGCTCGACAACCGGGTGGCGCAGATCATCCAGGCCATGGCCGGGGAGGCGGGCTTCGACATCAAGATCAACGTCGTCGAGGCGGCGACGCTTCTCGGACGGCTCAAGAGCGGCGCCTACGAGATCTCGCTCCTGATCTGGAGCGGGCGCTCCGACCCCGACGCCAACATCTCGATCTGGGTCGCCTGCGACGGTTTCGTGAACTGGGGCCGGTACTGCAATCCGAAGCTCGACGACATCCTGCGCCGGGCGCGCTCGACGATCGACGCCGATCAGCGCGCCAAGCTCTATGCGGACGCCGCCACGATCTATCTCGCCGAGCGGCCGTACCTCTTCATGTACCACCTGAAATGGTTCTGGGGCGCGACCCGAAAGCTCACCGGCTTCACGCCGCACCCCGACGGGATCGCGCGCCTGCAGGGGTTGAGGCTCGCGGAGTAGGGCGCCCTCAGCCGCCGAGGAGATCGCGCAGCAGCACGCCGAGAGCGCGCGCGTCGACGCAGACGAGCTCGGCGCCGGCCTCGCGCAGGCGTGCGTCGTGGCCGGGGCCGCAATGGCTGCCGCCGGTGAAGCCGATCGCCGTCATGCCGGCGGCGCGGGCGGCGCGGATGCCCGGCGCACTGTCCTCGACGACGAGGCAGGCGGCCTGCTCGACGGCCATTTCGCGGGCCGCGAGGAGAAACAGGTCGGGAGCCGGCTTGCCGCGCGCGACCATCTTGGCGCTGAACACATGCGGGGCGAAACGCTCCCAGAGGCCGGTCAAGCCGAGCGCGAGCCTTAAGCGCTCGGGCGAGCTGCTCGAGGCGACGCACGCCTGCGGCCCGCTTGCCGTCACGGCGTCGACAATGGCCGCGATGCCCTGCACCGCCCGCAGCTCGCGCCTGAAGACGTCCTCGAGCTCCGCCGCACAGCGCGCGGCGTGATCTTCGGGAAGCGTCCTGCCGCTCTCCCGCTCGATCGCGCGGCGCATATCGGCGTCGGATACGCCGGCGTAGCGGTGCGCGACCTCGGCGGTCGTGATCGGGTACCCGGTGGCCGTGAGAGCGCGCGCCTCGACCCCGCAGGCGAGCATCTCGCTGTCGACGAGCACGCCGTCGCAATCGAAGATGACGAGGCCGATCCTGGCGCCCATCGTCGAGGGCCGCCCGTTCAGCAGGGCCGCTGGTTCGTCGCGACGACGCGCCAGCCATGGCCGACGCCCGGCCCGTCGAAGCGCTCGAGGCGCGTCAGCGACAGGTTGTCGACCGCGAACGCCAGCGCCGCCTCCGGCGAAAGGTCGAGCGCCTCGGCGAGCGCGGCGCGGATCGTGCCGCCATGGGTCACGGCGATGATGTCGCGCCCGGCGTATTCGTCGTTCAGGCGGCGGATCGCCCGGGCGACCCGCTCCATCACCGCGATGAAGCTCTCGCCCTCGGGCGGCGCCTCATGGGCCGGGGCGAGCCAGAAGCGGTGATAGGCCTCGGCCTGGAGCGCGGCGAGATCGGTGTATTTCATGCCCTGCCAGGCGCCGAAGCTCTGCTCGGCGAGGTCGCGCTCGACGATGACGCCGGGTCCCGGTACCGGGTCCGGCCCCGGCAGGCCGGCGCGCACGATCGCGGCCGCCGTCATGTGGGTGCGGGTGAGGTGGCTCGTCACCCAGACGGCGTCCCGGGGCAGGAGGCCGGCGAGGCCGGAAAACGCCGCCTCGTTGTCGCAGTCGCAGACCGGATCGGTCTGGCCGTAGACGCAGCCGTTGTTGACGGTGACCGGCGCGTGCCGGACCCACCACCATCGGGTCGTGTGTTTCGCTGTCGCATCGGGCATCGGGCACCTTGCATGGCGCGGGCGGGGATGACGATCTATCTAGAAGCCCGCCCGCCGCGACAAGAGTGAGGCTCAAGATGCCCTGGTTCCGCCTGGCCTGCCGGTTTGCCGCTCTCGCCGTCCTGTTTGCGGGCTCTTTCGCGGCTGCGGCCGAGCGGACGCAACTCCTTGTGTATTCGACGCTCGAGCCCGACTTCGTCGGCGAGCTTAAGAAGGCGTTCGAGGCCGACAACCCCGACATCGAGATCGTCTGGCAGCGCGACTCGACCGGGGTGATCACGGCGCGCCTCCTGGCCGAGCGAGGCGAGCGCGGCGACGCCATCTGGGGCCTTGCCGCGACCTCGATGATGCGGCTCAAGAAGGAGGGGCTGCTCAAGTCGCACGCGCCGCCGAACCTTCACGAGATTCGCCCGAATTTCCGCGATGCCGAGACACCGCCGGCTTGGGTCGGCATGGAGGCGTGGGCGGCGGCGGTCTGCTTCAACACCGCCGAGGCCGAGAAGCTCGGACTGCCGAAACCCGCCTCCTGGTACGACCTCCTCGACCCGCGCTTCCGCGGCCGGATCACCATGCCGGACCCGGGCTCCTCCGGCACCGGCTATTTCCACGTCTCGGCCTGGCTCCAGCTCTTCGGCGAGGAGGAGGCGTGGCGGTTCATGGACCGCCTGCATCCGAATATCGCGACCTACGAGCATTCCGGCGCGAAGCCGTGCCGGAACGCCGCGGCGGGCGAGTTCCCGGTCGGCATCTCCTACGAGCTCGCCGGTACCCAGGCGAAGCAGAAGGGCGCGCCAATGGACGTCCTTCTCATGAAGGAGGGCGGCGGCTGGGACATGGACGCCGCCGGCATCCTCTCGGGCACCCGGAACCCTGACGCCGCCCGCCGCCTCGTCGATTTCGCGGCGAGCCGCAAGGCGAACGAGGTCTATGCCCGCTTCATCCAGCAAGTGGCGATCGAGGGCATCGCGAAGCGGATCCCGTTCTACCCGGAAGGGGTCGCCGCCTCGATGATCAAGAACGACCTCGTCTGGGCGGCCGAGAACCGCGACCGCATCGTCGCCGAATGGGCGCGGCGATATGGCAGGAAGTGAGGGGAACACCTCTCCCGCTTCGGGGAGAGGTGAAAGGCGCCTCTACTTCGGCGCCGCCTTCGATTCGTAGCGCTTCGACCACTCGGCGAGGATGCGCTCGCGGTTGGTCGCCATCCAATTGAGGTCGTTCTTGACCATCGCGGCCTCGCCCTCGGTCGGGTAGTTCGGCGGCGCGGCCTTGACCGCCGGATGGGCGACGATCGCGTAGTACTTGCCGTAGAGCTCGTTCGCCTTCTGGGTTGCGGCCCAGTCGGCGACCTTCTTCGCCCCGGCGAGGTTCTTCGCGCCCTTGACGATGCCGGTCGCTTCCATCTCCCAGCCGATGCCCTCCTTCGGCACGATGAGGTCGATCGGCGCGCCCTTGGTCTTCTCCGAGGCGCCGCGCATGTCGAAGCCGATGCCCATCATGCGCTCGCCGCGCGCCGCCTGCACGCACGGCGCCGAGCCGGAGTGGGTGTAGACCGCGATGTTGTCGTGCAGCTTGTCCATGAACTGCCAGCCCTTCTCCTCGCCCATGAGCTGGAGCCAGGCCGCGATCGTGAGGTAGCCGGTGCCCGACGAGGCCGGGTGCGGCATCACCACCTTGCCCTTGTAGGCGGCGTTGGTGAGGTCGTTCCAGGTCGCGGGCTTTGGCGCGCCGGCCTTTGCCGCTTCCGCCGTGTTGAAGCACACGACGGCGAGGAAGGCGTCCATGCCGACCCAGGTTTCGGGGTTCTTGCCGCTCTTGAAGATCGGCTTGAGGTCCTTCGCCGCCGGCGGCGTGTAGGGCTCGAGCAGCCCCTGCGCCTCGAACAGCGCCATGCTCGAGGCGGCTAAGCCCCAGACGATGTCGGCGCGCGGGTTGTCCTTCTCGGCGAGGAACCGCGCCGTCACGACGCCGGTCGAGTCGCGCACCCAGACGATCTCGACGGTCGGGTTCTCGGCCTCGAACGCCTGCTTGTAGGGCCCGAGCTGGTCGTTCTCCATCGCCGTGTAGACCGTCACCTGCGTCTTCTGCGCCGCCGCCTCTCCGGCGGCAAAGACGGCCGACAGCGCCGCGGCCGCGACGGCGAGAAGCCTCGTTCCTGCTTTGAAGATCATGGGTCCTCTCCCTGAGGGATCTTGCGATCCGTTTTGGTGCGGCATCCGCGCAGGTGCCGGCGACAGTGTCGTGACGACCGCCCGTTGTTTCCCCGACGCCGGGCTGTGCGTATTTTCCCGAAGCTTAGCACGGGACGGCGACCCGGCAAGCGCATCCAAGAATGGGATTTTGTGGAATAATGTGGCATTGAGTGCGTGCGTTCGGCTCGGCGCTGGGCTGCGCCTCCGCCGGGCGCGTGATAAACCGCCTGCAGGAGGCTTGCCGTGAATTACGTGGCGACGAGGGCGATCCCGAAAGCCGGCGGGTCGGCGGACATCGACGGGCTGGTGCAGCGGCATCGGCCGGGCGGCCCGCTGGAGCGCGCCTTCTACACGGCTCCGGAGATGTTCGAGGCGGATCTCCGCCAGATCTTCTATCGCCGCTGGCTGTTCGCCGGCCATGCCTGCTCGATCCCGCGCGCCGGCGACTACTTCACCTGGCGCGTCGGCTCGGAGAGCATCATCGTCGTGCGCGGCAAGGACGGCGCGATCCGCGGCTTCCACAATTTCTGCCGCCATCGCGGCACCCGCATCTGCGACGCCGAGCACGGGCACGCGAGAAAGCTCGTCTGCCCCTACCACCGCTGGACCTACGATCTCGACGGCCGCCTGATCACCGCGACGCAGCGCGAGTTCGAGGCCGACCGCGAGACGCTCGGCCTCTTGCCGGTGCACCTCCACAACCTCGCCGGCCTGATCTTCGTCAATTTCGCCGACGACCCGCCGGACTTCTCGGATGCGATCGAGGCCATCGCCCCGCAGATGGCGCCGCACGCGCTCGAGACGTGCAAGGTCGCGCATGTCGCGGACTACGTCGTCAAGGCGAACTGGAAGATCGTCTTCGAGAACAACCGCGAGTGCTATCACTGCCCGTCGCACCACGACGACTACAATGCCGCGACCTACGACGTGCTGCGCGACCGCGCGTTGTTCGAGCCGGCGCTGCAGCAGCGGCTCGACGCCATCACGGCCGAGGCCAATGCGCGCTTTCGCCGGCTCGGCCTGAGCGAGGGCAACGCCTCCTCGGACATGACCGGCGCTTACTTCCGCTGCCACCGCACGCCGCTGATGGAGGGCTACGTCACCCAGAGCCTCGACGGCCAACCGGTCGCGCCGCTCATGGGCGACGTGCCGGAGATCGACACCGGCACGCTGCGCACCACCCTGTTCCCGAACTTCTGGCAGCACACGAACTGCGATCACGCCGCCGCGGCGCGGATCACGCCGCTCGCCGCCGACCTCACCCACATCCGCGGCATCTGGCTCGTCGATGGCGATGCCGTCGAGGGGCGCGACTACACGCTCGACAAGCTGCTGCCGGTCTGGGACCGCACCAACCAGCAGGATTGGGCAATCTGCGAGAACCAGCAGGTCGGCGTCTCGTCGCGCCACTACGTGCCCGGCCCGTTCTCGAAATACCGCGAGCGCAACGTCGCCCAGTTCCTCGACTGGTATCTCGGCGAGATGCAGCGCTGATCTACTGCTCGGGCTAGGCCAAGTCCCCTCATGCTGAGGTGCGAGCGGAGCGAGCCTCGAAGCGCGCACGAGCGCTTTCCTCCTCCGTCGCGCAGCGACGGGGGAGGGGGACCATGCGAAGCATGGTGGAGGGGGCGATCCCACGCGCGGTGCGTGGGCTTTCCCCCTCCACCGCCTTCGGCGGTCCCCCTCCCCCGCTTCGCGGGTGAGGATCGCTGCATGGGCAAGGTTGCGTCCTGCGAGGCTCGCCTTCGGCTCGCACCTCAGGATGAGGGCCGTGGGTGATGGCCCCAACACCTAATCGGAGACTCGCGTGCTTCCCTCCCATGCGCGTATCGTCATCATCGGCGGCGGGGCGATCGGCTGCTCGATCGCCTACCATCTCGCGAAGCTCGGCGAGCGCGACGTCGTCCTTCTCGAGAAGAGCGGCCTGACCCACGGCTCGACCTGGCACGCCGCCGGGCTCGTCGGGCAGCTGCGCTCGAAGCGCAACCTCACCCGGCTGATGCAGTACAGCGCTTCGCTCTATGCGAAGATCGAGGCCGACACCGGCCAGGCCGTCGAGTGGAAACCCGTCGGCAGCCTGCGGCTTGCCTCCTCGAAGGAGCGCTGGAGCGAGCTCAAGCGGATGGCGACGACCGCCCGCAGCTTCGGCTTCGCGCTCGAGACGCTGTCCCCGAACGAGGCGCAGGCGCGCTTCCCGCTGATCACGCTCGACGGCGTCGAAGGCGCGCTGTTCATCGCCACCGACGGCCACGTCGATCCGTCGAGCCTGACCCAGGCCTATGCGAGGGGCGCGCGGGCCGGCGGCGTGCGCATCGTCGAGCGGGTGCGGGTCACGGCGATCGAGGTCAAGGACCGGCGCGCGACGCGCGTCCGCACGGACGAAGGCGACATCGAGGCCGAGATCGTCGTCAACGCCGCCGGCATCTGGGCCCGCGACGTCGGCAGGCTCGCCGAGATCGAGCTGCCGGCCGGCGCCGTCGAGCACCAGTACCTCGTGACCGAGAAGCGCGCCGACATCCCGGCCGGCCTGCCGACGCTGCGCGATCCCGACAAGATCTTCTATCTCAAGCCCGAGCCCGGCGCCTTCGCGATCGGCGGCTGGGAAGCCGACACGCCGACCTTCGGCGAGACCGGCATGCCGGCGGGCTTCGACCGCGAGCTGTTCCAGCCCAGCATGGAGCGGCTCGAGGCATTCATGCTGCCCGCCGCCGAGCGCATCCCGGTGCTGAACGAGATGGGGATACGGACGATCATCAACGGCGCGATCCCGATCTCGCCGGACGGCGAGCCGATCATGGGGCTCGTGCCCCAGCTCGACAATTTCTACGTCGCCTGCGGCTTCACCTCGGGGATCGCGGCGAGCGGCGGCGCCGGCAACGCCATGGCGCAGTGGATCGTGAGCGGCGAGCCGGAGCACGACCTCTGGGCCTTCGACGTGCGCCGCTTCGGGCCGCACCACGCCTCGCGGCGCTACCTCGCCGAGCGCTCGGTCGAGGCCTATGGCCGCTACTATGCGATGCACTGGCCGGTCGAGGAGGCGCGCTCGGCGCGCGGCGGCCGGCGCTCGCCGCTGCACCAGATCCTGGCGGGAAAGCGCGCGGTGTTCGGCTCGCGCAACGGCTGGGAGCGCCCGAACTGGTGCGCGCCGGAAGGCATGGACGCCGCCGACCGCCCCTCCTTCGAGGGCCGGCCGAACTGGTTCGGCGCCGTCGCCGAGGAGCACAAGGCGGTGCGCGAGCGCGCCGCGCTCATCGACATGAGCTCGTTCTCGAAGTTCGAGATCGTGGGCGAAGGCGCGTTTGCGGCGCTGCAGCGCATCGCCGCAAACGACCTCGGCAAGCCGCCGGGCGCGCTCACCTACACGCAGCTCTGCAACGCGCGGGGCGGCATCGAGGCCGATCTCACCATCGCGCGTCTCGACGAGGACCGCTTCTACGTCGTCACCGGCAGCGGCTTCGGCGTGCGCGACGGCGGCTGGATCGCCAAGCACCTGCCCCGCGACGGCAGCGTGTCGATGCGCGACGTGACCTCCGCGAAGGCGGTGATCAACCTCTGCGGGCCGCAATCGCGCGCCGTGCTCGGTGAGGTGGCGGACGGCGACGTGAGCGGCGCCGCGCTGCCCTACATGGCGGCGCGCCCGATCCGGGTCGGCTACGCCCCGGTCGACGCGCTGCGCGTCACCTATGTGGGCGAGCTCGGCTACGAGCTTCACCTGCCCGTGGAGTACGCCCAGCACGTCTACGAGCTGCTCTGGGAGGCGGGCCGCGCCTTCGGCATCGCCGACGCCGGCTACCGGGCGGTTGACTCGCTACGCCTCGAGAAGGGCTACCTCTATTGGGGCGCCGACATCACGCCGGACTACACGCCCTACGAGGCCGGCCTCGGCTTTGCCGTGGCGCTGAAGAAGGGTGACTTCATCGGCCGCGAGGCGCTCGCGAAGGCGAAGAGCGAGGGCCCGCGGCGCAGGCTCTGCTGCTTTCTCCTCGACGAGCCGGCGGCGGTTTATGGCGGCGAGGCGATCTGGCTTGGGCCGACGCTTCTCGGCGTCACGACGAGCGGCGGCTACGGCCACACGATCGGCAAAAGCATCGTCTACGGCTACGTGCCGGCCGAGCACGCCGGGCACGAGACCTACGAGATCGAAACCTTCGGCCGCCGCGTCCCGGCGGTGCGCTCGCCAAGGGCGCCGTACGATCCGGAGCGGCGCAAGATTCTCGTGTGAAACCAAGAGGTTGAGTGCGCCGCGGCCCCGGCTCCCCATCCTGACGGAGCCCGCCGCATCGTCATCATGACGAAACCGCCGGCCCCTTCTGAAGCCGCGGTTTTGTTGTCGGGACCCCGCCGCACCTTCATCATGACGGAACGGCCGATCATCCGTGGAGCGCGCTACAAGTGCGCGCCGACGAGGGATCGTATGGCGCCCCCTGAGGCTCGCCCGCGCGCACGCCCGCGATCTGATCTCGAAGCGGCAGCGGGGCAAGATTTCGCGCCTGAGGCTTTGTCGATGTGCCATCCTCGCTGCCCTCATCCTGAGGTGCGAGCCCCCCGGGTCCGGCCTTTGGCCGGCCCGAGGACAGGCTCAGGCGAGCCTCGAAGGACGCAACCCTGCCGATGCAGCGCCCGACCGCCGCTGCGTGCTTCGAGGCCGCCGCTTCGCGGCGGCACCTCAGCATGAGGAGAGTTGTGAGCCGCCAGCCGATCCCAGTTACACCCGCGTGCGCGCCGATGACGGGTCGTACGGCGCCTTGAGGCTTGCGCGCACGGGCGCGCGCACGCCGGCGATGTCGAGCTCAAACCGGCCGCCGTCGAGCCAGCCTGTGTCGATCGCGCCGTCAGACGAGACATAGGCGAGCGCCACCACGCGAGCGAGCGCCGCACCGAAGCCCGCCGAGGTGACCTCGCCGACCGGGCGGCCGTCGCGCAGGACGAGCTCGCCGCCATGCGCCAGCGGCGCGTCCGCGTCGCGGGCGACGAGCGAGACGCAGCGCTTCGTCGGCGGATTCTCCCTCGCGGCGACGAGCGCCTCGCGCCCGAGGAAGTCGCCCTTGTCGAGGCGCACCGCGAAGCCGAGCCCGGCCTGCCACGGCGTGTAGTCCGGCGTCAGCTCGCGGCCCCAGGCGCGGTAGCCCTTCTCGAGGC
>DAINQO010000116.1:0-10298 GCA_036742625.1 Microvirga sp. | reverse complement strand
AGATGGCCCATCTTGCGCCCCGGCCGGGCTTCGGCCTTGCCGTAGAGGTGGACATGCGTGTCGCGGCGGGCGAGGAGCTCGCGCCAGCCGTCCGCCGCGTGGCCGATGAGGTTCTGCATCTCGATCCGGCCGAGGCGCTCCGGCGAGCCGAGCGGCCAGCCGCAGACGGCGCGGACATGCTGCTCGAATTGCGAGGTCACGGCGCCCTCGATCGTCCAATGGCCGGAATTGTGCACCCGCGGCGCGATCTCGTTGACGACGACCGCCTCCTCGCCGCCGTCGCGGACGACGAACATCTCGACCGCGAGCACGCCGACATAGTCGAGCGCCTCGGCGATCCTCTCGGTGATCGCGATCGCCTCGCGCTCGGTGTCGCTCGAGACCCCGGCCGGGACGCGGGTGACGTCGAGGATGTGGTCGCGGTGGCTGTTGTCGCAGAGATCGTAGGCGGCAAAGCCGCCGTCGGCGGTGCGTGCCGCCACCACCGAGACCTCGCGCTCGAAGGCGACGAAGCCCTCGAGGATGCACGGCGCGCCGCGCAGCGTCCGCCAGGCGTCCGCGGCCGCCGTCTCGGGCCGGATCATGACCTGGCCCTTGCCGTCATAGCCGAAGCGGCGGGTTTTCAGAACCGCCGGCCGGCCGATCTCGGCGAGGGCGTCGGCGAGATCGGCTTCGCCGCCGACGGCGCGGAACGGCGCCGTCGCGATGCCGAGCCCGGCGACGAAGCTCTTCTCGGCGAAGCGGTCCTGCGTCGTCGCCAGCGCCTCGACGCCCGGCCGCAGCGGCTTTCGCCGGCCGAGGATCTCGGCGGTGCGGCGCGGGACGTTCTCGAACTCGTAGGTGATCACGTCGACCGCGTCGGCGAAGGCGATGAGCGCCGCCTCGTCGTCATAGGCCCTGCGCGTATGCCGGCGGGCGACCGCGAAGGCGGGGCTGTCGGGCTCGGGGCTGTAGACATGCGTGGCAAGGCCGTAGCGGGCGGCCGCAAGCGCGATCATGCGCCCGAGCTGCCCGCCGCCGACGATGCCGAGGGTGCCTCCAGGGTCGATCACGCCGGGGCTTCGTCCGCCGGCCGCTCGGCCACGGCCTCGCTCTGCCGGGCTCGCCAGGCGTCGAGCCGGTCGGCGAGGGCCGGGTCGGCGAGCGCCAGCACGGCCGCGGCAAGGAGCGCGGCGTTGATCGCCCCGGCCTTGCCGATGGCAAGCGTCCCGACCGGCACGCCGGCCGGCATCTGGACGATCGAATAAAGGCTGTCCTGGCCCGAAAGCGCTCTCGATTCGATCGGCACGCCGAACACCGGCAGCGGCGTCATGGCGGCGGTCATGCCGGGAAGATGGGCGGCGCCGCCGGCGCCGGCGATGACGATCTTGACGCCTGCCGCGTTGGCGCCCTTGGCGAAGGCGTAGAGCCGGTCGGGCGTGCGGTGCGCCGAGACGATGCGCGCCTCGTAGCCGACGCCGAGCGCGTCGAGGGTCTCGGCCGCGTGCCGCATCGTCGCCCAATCGGACTGGCTGCCCATGATGATCGCCACGGGCGCCGGCCCGGCCATGCCCCACTCCGCTACGCTTCAAAGGCGAGCGGTCGGCATAGCGAAGCCTTTACCCGCAGGCAAGATACTGGCTCATTGGGCCGTTCCGCCCGTCACCAACGGATTTGCCATGATGCGCGCGAGCGCCCTCAAAGCCCCAAAGGACGACCTGCGCGAGGAGGTGAGCGAGCTCAGGACCGAGCTCGAGCGGCTCGCCGGCGAGCTCGAGGAGATGCGCAGCCACGCCGCGACGCTTGAGAGCCTCGCCCTCGAGGACCCGCTCACCGGCCTCCTCAACCGCCGCGGCTTCATGCGCGACCTGTCGCGGGCGATCGCCTACCGGGCCCGCTACGACACCCCGATCGCGCTCCTGATGTCCGACCTCGACCGTTTCAAGCCGATCAACGACACCTACGGCCACGAGGTCGGCGACCGCGCGCTCGAGCATCTCGCGGGCCTCCTGCGCAGCAACATCCGCTCCTCGGACTGCCTCGGCCGGCTCGGCGGCGACGAGTTCGCGCTGATCCTGTGGCAGGTCGACGAGGACACCGCGAACGCCAAGGCGGCGTCGCTGCGGGCGATGGTCGCCGGCACGCCGCTGCAAGTCGCCGGCCTGACCCTGACGCTCTCGACCTCGATCGGCGTCGCGGCGCTCGAGGCCGCCGACACCCCCGAGCAGGCGCTGATGCGGGCCGACCAGGCGATGTACCGCCAGAAGGCCGAGCGCCGGCGCGGCGCGCCTGACGCCGACCCGGCGGCGCGCCCCTCTCAGGCGATGATGTCGGGGGTGAGCTGGTCCTCGAGATAGGAGATCCGGTCCTTGAGGACGAGCTTGCGCTTCTTCAGGCGCTGGATCTGGAGCTGGTCGCCGGCGACCATCCGCAACAGCGCCTCGATGGCGCCGTCGAGGTCGCGGTGCTCTTCCTTCAGGCGGGCGAGCTCGGCCTCGAACTCAACGACTTCCTCATCGCTCAGTTGAGGCGCCATCCTGGCTCCGCCGTGCCGCTGCGTGGTGTGAGGTGAGGGCCCGGGACTATGCGCCCGGGCGTCCGGAGGGGCAAGGCGGCCCTGTGATTCCCGGTGATTTTTGCACTGCAACATGACTTTTGGCGTCGACTGCCGCGCCCGGTTGTGGCATGATGCCGGGCTGTCGGAACAGCTATAGGAGGGACCGACGCATGTCGCTGCAGATGCATCTGGGCGAGCTTGAACGGAAACACCAGGCGCTCGAACGGGAAATTCAGGACGCCATGGGCCACCCGTCCATCGATGACCTCAAGATAGCGGAACTCAAGCGACGAAAGCTCCAGCTGAAGGACGAGATCACCAAGCTGCGCGGCAACGGCAACCGGGTGATCCACTAGCCAGCGTCAAGTTCAGTCTCCCGTAAGGAAGCCGTCGGATCCGGCAGGATCGGCGGCTTTCCTGCGTCCGGGGCTGATGTCGCGCCTGCCGGCAGGCTGCCGGCGGCTCACCGCGACCGCGTTCCCCGCCGCCCCCTCGCGCGGCTCTCCGCGACGGCGAGGCGCGCCTGCTCGATCGCCTCAGGCAGGTGCGGGCTCGGCTCCATCGCCTTGCGCGTCTTGTAGGGGATGCGGCGCTCCTTCACCGGCTTCCGCGGGCGCGTCGGATGCAGCGCCGCCTCCTCCTCGCGCGCGATCTCGATCATCTTCAGGACCCAATTGAGCACGTCGGGGATCGGCTCCGGCTCACGCTCGAGCTGGTCGAGCCAGCGCTCGGCGATCGAGCGCGCCCGCACCGCGAGCGGCCGGCGCGGCTTCCGCCGCTGCTCGAGCAGCTTTGCCTCTTTCAGGAAATTGAGCACGATGCCGCACTTCTCGGCGTCGCGCGTGTCGAAATCCTTCTCCATCTCCTCGAGATAGGCCTCGGCGAGCTCGCGCAGGCGCTTCGCCAGCATGCGGCCCTTGAGCCGGGGCGCCGGCAGGCCGTTCAGGCCGAGCTGGTGACTTTTCGGCGCGCCGGGCGGGCGCTTCCAGCCGCCCGCAAGCGCCCAGCCATGCACCGAGGTCCTCGAGACCCCGGCCTGTTCCGCGATCTCGCGGTGCCTGAGCGTCGTGCGCTCATAGAGCAGCCGCACGACCGCGATCGTCTCCGGATGATGCGGCAGCCGCGACCCGCGCATGCCGGGCGGCCGGTCGAAGGCGGGCGTGCGCGGGACCGGGAAGGGGAGGATGGGGGTTTCGGAGGAGGTGGGTGCGGCAGCGGTCATCTAGGAATATATACGTGAATTGAGCGGCGGCGTCAAGCCCCTTCGGGGAGCGTTGCAATCGGTTGTGCGATGCACTGACCGAAGCTGGTGCCGCTCAGCGCATCGATGGCCTCGTGGCGCGCCTCCTCGACGAGCGTCACTAATCGCGTCACGCTTCCTCCCTCAATACAACCTCCCCCCAACCGGCACCTCGGCCCATGGCCCGATCAGCATCACCTCGCCGTCGGCGTCGGGCACCCCGAGGGTCAGGACCTCGGACATCGTCGGGCCGATCTGGCGCGGGGGAAAATTGACGACGGCGAGGACGAGGCGGCCGGGGAGGTCTTCGAGGCGGTGGTTCCTAGTGATCTGGGCCGAGGACTTCTTCACGCCGATCGCCGGGCCGAAATCGATGGTCAGGCGGTAGGCGGGCTTTCGCGCCTCCGGGAAGGGCTCGGCCGCGACGATGCGGCCGACGCGGATGTCGACTTTGAGGAAGTCGTCGAAGGCGATCTGCGGGGGGGCGGTTTTCATCTGTGGCTGTCATTCCGGGGCGCGCCGTAAGGCGCGAGCCCGGAACCCATAACCACCGGCCCTTCCGATTCCCACCGGTTCTGAGCGGCGAGGGCGGTGTTTATGGGTTCCGGGTTCTCGCGTTCCGCGAGCCCCGGAATGACAGGGGAGGGGGTGGCAAAAGGTGCCGGATAGCAGCTGCGCCGCTTCCGGGATGACGGCGGTGGGGTGGAGGGAGGTCCCGGGTTCTCGCTTCGCGAGCCCCGGGATGACGGGTCAGATCGCCGCCGCCGGGTCCTTGGCCTCGCCCTCCTCGTCGCGCGGCTCGGTGCGGCGGCGGACGCGGGCGCGGGTGTCGAAGAAGGCTTGGCCGAGCGCCCGCAGGGGGGCGGTGAGGCGGCGGAAATCCTCGGCGCGCTCGATGAAGCCCTCGCCGCGGCGAAGCTCGCGGTCGAGCCGGGCCATGGTCTTTGCGAGCGTCGGGTCGTCGTCCTCAAACCAGGTCTCGAGCGTGTTCGCGAGGATCAGCGCCGCGCCCTGGAGCTTGACGAGCCCGAGCGGCCCCTCGGTCGAGATGCCGGCGGCGGCGAGCATGAAGCGCTGCGCGTTCAGCGCCGCCTGGTTCAGCGCCAGGAGCGCGAGCGGATCGGTGCGCAGCGCATAGGCGATGCGGCGCAGCGCCCGCTTGTAGGGGGTGAGCGCGTCGATGCGGCGCATCATGACGTCGAAGAGGCGCTCCCGCGCCGGCTCGCCGGCAAGCTCGGCGCCGGAGCCCTCGAGCACGATCTTGTCGATCATGCGCGAGAAGGCGCCGAGCACCGCGCCCTTCGAGGGGAAGTGGTCGCGGAACTCGGACAGCGTGACGCCGGCCTCCTCGGCGATGTCGGCGATCTCGATGTCGTTCCAAGGCCCGTCCGAGGCGAGGCGCATCAGCGCCTGGACGATGCGCTCGCGCGCCGGCGCCGGCGCGACGGCTGTGGACGAGGCGGTCGCTTTGCGGGCCATGGCACCCTCCTTGAGCGGCGCGCCAGTGTAGGCGGAATCGGCGCCGGCGGCGAAGCGACGCGAGGGCGCAGGCGTCGGGTCGTGGTCAGTTGTCAGTCGTCAGTCGGGCGGCGCCGAGAACGACTGACCACTGACGACCGACGACTGACGGCAGGTCCTCGACGGGGCCGCAGGCAGCCTTAACGTCAGCCCGACAGCTCCTCGGCGCGGCGCTTCGCCGCCGCGACCGCCTCGCGCATCAGGCCGACGAGGCCGGGCTCGCGGGTCAGCACCGCAAGCGCCGCCGCGGTCGTGCCGCCGCGCGAGGTGACGTTCTGGCGCAGCTCGGCCGCCGAGAGCTCGCTTTGCGCCAGAAGCTCGCCCGAGCCGATCACCATGGCGCGGGCGAGTCTTTGGGCGACGTCGGGCGGCAGGCCGGCGGCAGCGCCCGCCTCGGCCAAGCACTCGACGAGGTGGAAGACATAGGCCGGTCCCGAGCCCGAGAGCGCCGTTACGGCGTCGATCAGCGCCTCGTCGTCGAGCCATTCGACGGTGCCGACGGCGGCGAGCAGCGCCTGCGCGGCGGCGCGCTGGGCGTCGCTCACCTCGGGGCTTGCCGCCGCCCCGGTGGCGCCGCGGCGCACGCTCGCGGGCAGGTTCGGCATCGCCCGCACGATCGCCCGCGCGGCCGGAATGCGGGCGCGCAGATCGGCGATGGTCTTGCCGGCGACGATCGAGACGAGGAGCGTGTCCGGGCCGACGAGCGGCGCGATCGTCGCGGCCGCCGCCGGCAGCGTCTGCGGTTTGATCGCCAGCACGACGATTTCGGCCGGGCCGGGGCTTTCCGGGTTGAGGCGGATGCCGCGCGCGCCGCTCAAAGCCTCGATCTCGGGCGAGGGCGCCGGCTCGATCACCGCGACGGCGGTCGGGTCAAGCCCGACCGCGAGCCAGCCCTCGAGCATCGCGCCGCCCATCTTGCCGGCGCCGACGAGAACGAGGGAAGACGGCAGAAGCGACGCGGACGATGTCATGCCGTGAGGGTTTTACGCCTCGCCTTCGGTCTCGAACAGCACGCTGTCGAGCGCCTCGCGGGCGCTCTTGCCGGCCCAGAGCACGAACTGGAAGGCCTGGAAATAGCGCTCGCAGGCGTCGACCGCCGCCTTGAGCAGCATCTCGCACTGCCCCTGCGTCGGCTCGGCGCCGCCGGCAAGCAGCAGCGCATGGCGGAACATCACCACGTTCTCCGCGCTCCACATGTCGTAATGTCCGACCCACATCTGCTCGTTGACGAGCCCGATGAGCTGCAGCACTTCCGTGCGCCGCCGCTCCGGCACCTTGAGGTCGAAGGCGCAGGCGACATGCACCGCCTCGACGTCCTCGATCCAGGTGAAGGCGATGTGGTAGTCGGTCCACCGCCCCGAGACCGACACCGACATCTCGTCGGTCTCGGCGCGGTCGAAGATCCAGTCGCGCAGCGCCGCCAGGCGTTCGACGACATCGAGCGGGTGCTCGGCACGATCGGTCTCGATCTGAAGCTCGGTCATGTCGATCCTTGATGGCTCGCTCGAGCGAAGGGACCCTGAAGGTGCATCGAACTTGAGGCGACAAGACCCGCACGGCGGCGCCGGCCCGCCGCACGTATTCACGCAAAGGCTCGGAAGATGTCGCTTAGTAAACTCCGCCGCCCACCCGCGAATCAGCTCCCGACGACTATAGCCCCACCGACTCCCGCGTTTCAAAGCCCTGGCGAGGTTCGAAGATTCGGGCCCGAGCCGCAATCGGCCGCGGCACTCCGTCCACAGGCGGAAGCGTGCCCGTGCGTCAGGTGCCGACCGAGATCGAGGGCTCGGACGGCTCGGCGCCGCGCGGCAGCCCTTCGAGGGCGGCAAGCCGCTCCTCGAGCGCCTTCATGCGGATCGCCAGCTGCTCGTTCTCCTCGCGGGCGGCGACCACCATGTCGCGAAGCACGTCGAGCTCCTCTTGCTTGGCAATCTCCATCTCCTGCAGGAGGCGCTCGATCTGGCGCTTGAAGACGGTCTCGACCTCGCGGCGGACGCCCTGGGCGGCGCCGGCGGCGTCGGTCATCAGCCGGGCGATGTCGTCGAGGAAGCGGTTCGAGCTCGGGGCCATGGCTGCCGTTCGGGGTGAGAGGGCGTCGTCGGTTATGTGGCGCGTCCGGGGCGGGCCGGCAACAGGGTTGACGCAAGCCGGCCGGCGCGTTCAAACCCACCGGCATGGGTCCAACCCTCCTGGCGCTGCCGTTTCCGGCCATCGACCCGATCGCCGTCGCCATCGGCCCGCTGGCGATCCGCTGGTATGCGCTCGCCTATATCGCCGGCCTCGTCGGCGGCTGGTGGCTTGCCCGGCGCCTCGCCGCGGCGCCCGAATACTGGACCGGCCTCAGGCAGCCGAGCCCGGGCGACATCGACGATCTGATCGTCTGGGTGGCGCTCGGCGTCGTCCTCGGCGGCCGCGTCGGCTACGTGCTGTTCTACAATTTCGACTCCTATCTCGCCCGCCCGTCCGAGATCTTCGCGGTGTGGCGAGGCGGGATGTCGTTCCACGGCGGCTTCCTCGGCGCCGTGCTCGCCATCGTGCTCTTCGCGCGTTCGCGGTCCTTGAGCGCGCTCGCCATGCTCGATCTCGCCGCCGTGGTGACGCCCATCGGGCTGTTCTTCGGCCGCATCGCGAACTTCATCAATGGCGAGCTGTGGGGCAGGCCGGCCTTCGACCTCTCCTTCGCCTTCGTGTTCCCGAGCGCCGGCCCGGTGCCGCGCCATCCGAGCCAGCTCTATGAGGCCTTCGCCGAGGGCATCCTCCTGTTCGCGGTGCTGGGGCTCGCGGTGCGGCGGTTCGGCTTTCGCCGGCCGGGCCTCGTCGGCGGCATCTTCGTCCTCGGCTATGCGGTCGCGCGCATCGTGTGCGAGTTCTTCCGCGAGCCCGATCCGCAGCTCGGCTTCCTCTTCGGCGCTTCCGTGGACGCGCTCGGCGGCGGCATCACCATGGGGATGCTGCTGTCGCTCCCGATGGCGATCGTCGGCGCGACGGCGATCGCGCTGGCGCTGCGCGGCGTCACCCGGCCGCGCCTGCCCAAGGCGGTCGAAGCCTCCTCGGCGTGACGGGCCTCAAGGACGAGCTGCGCCGGATGATCGCGGCCGACGGCCCGATCACCGTCGAGCGCTACATGGCGCTCTGCCTCGGCCACCCGGTGCATGGCTACTACACGAGGCGCGATCCGTTCGGCGCGGCGGGCGATTTCGTCACGGCGCCGGAGATCAGCCAGATGTTCGGCGAGCTCATCGGCCTGTGGGCGGTCGAGACCTGGCGGCTCATGGGCCGGCCGCGCCCGCTCGCGCTCGTCGAGCTCGGCCCCGGACGCGGCACCCTGATGCGGGATCTCCTGCGCGCCGCGCGGGTCGACCCGGATTTCTCCGACGCGGTGCGGGTGCAGCTTATCGAGACGAGCCCGCTGCTGCGCCAGGCGCAGCAGCGCGCGCTTGGCGGCAGCGCCGTTCCGATCGCCTGGCATGAGCGGCTACCGCAGGCGCCGGTCGGGCCGGCGATCGTCGTCGCGAACGAGTTCTTCGACGCGCTGCCGGTGCGCCAGTTCGTCCGCGCCGAGCGCGGCTGGTGCGAGCGCCTCGTCGGGCTTGGCCCGGATGGCGGGCTGGCCTTCGGGCTCTTCGGCGAGCCTGAGTCCGGGCTCACCGTCGCCGGCCGCTCCGGCGACGTCCTGGAGCGGCCGGAAGCGGCGCTTGGATTGGCGGGAGAGATCGCCGGATTGGCGCGGACAGGCGGCGGCGCGGCGCTCGTCATCGACTACGGCTACGAGGGACCGGCCCTCGGCGATACGCTGCAGGCGGTGCGGCGGCACGCCTATGCGGACCCGCTCGCCGAGCCAGGCGCTGCCGATCTTACCGTCCATGTCGATTTCGCGAAGCTCGCCGCGGCGGCGACGGCGGAAGGCGCCGCCGTGCACGGCCCGGTGACGCAAGGCGCGTTCCTGCGCGGGCTCGGCATCGAGACCCGCGCCGCGGCGCTCAAGCGCCGGGCGACCCCGGCGCAGGCCGAGGACGTCGAGCGCGCGCTCGCCCGCTTGACCGGCGCCGGCCCGGACGGCATGGGCGAGCTCTTCAAGGCGATCTGCATCGCCGATCCCGCGCTCCCCCCGCCGCCCGGCTTTGCCGCCCCAGAGGTCGCCGCATGACCATCGGCATGTTCATCGAAGCGCCGGAGCTGAGCTCGCATTCCGACGTGCGCCACGCCTTCTTCACCCGTCGCGGCGGCGTGTCGGAGGGCGTCTACGCGTCGCTCAACGGCGGGCTCGGCTCGTCCGACGATCCGGCTCGGGTGCGCGAGAACCGGCGCCGCATGGCGGCGCAGCTCGGCTTCCCCGCCGAGGCGCTCGTCAGCGTGCATCAAGTGCACTCGCCGGAGGCGATCGTCGTCGAGGAGCCCTTCCCGGCGCCGCGCCCGCGCGCCGACGGCATGGCGACGCGGCGCCCGGGTCTGGCGCTGGCGATCACGACGGCGGATTGCGGCCCGGTCCTGTTCGCCGATCCCGAGGCCGGCGTCGTCGGGGCCTGCCACGCCGGCTGGCGCGGCGCGCTCTCCGGCATCCTCGCGGCGACGCTTCTCGCCATGGAAGGCCTCGGCGCGCGGCGCGAGCGCACGATCGCGGTGCTCGGGCCGACGATCGGCCCCAACGCCTACGAGGTCGGCCCCGAATTCGTGACCCAGTTCGTGGCGCCGGACGCCGGGAACGCGCGCTTCTTTCGGGACGGCGCCCGCGCCGGCCATTCGATGTTCGACCTCCCCGGCTATATTGGCGCGCGGCTCGCGGCGGCCGGCGTCGGCGAAGTCGCCGATCTCAACCTCTGCACCTATTCCGACGAGGACGCCTTCTTCAGCTACCGCCGCGCCACCCACCGCGGCGAGACCGATTACGGCCGGCTGATCTCGGCGATCGCCCTCACGCCCTGAGCGCGATCGCGCCACCTCTCCCGAATGGGCTAGCAGATTCACACATTGCGTTGCGGGGCGATGGGGGCGGCGCCGCGTTTG
>DAINQO010000115.1:0-10302 GCA_036742625.1 Microvirga sp. | reverse complement strand
TCGTCGGCCTGGCGGATGTGCTGGGCCGAGAGCCAGCCGAAGCCGCGCTCGTAGCGCGGCGGCGGCGGCGTCCAGGCGGCGCGGCGGCTGCCAAGCTCCGCGTCCGAGACCTCGAGCCGGATCGCGCGCGCCGGCACGTCGACGGTGATCATGTCGCCGGTGCGGACGAGCGCCAGCGGGCCGCCGACATAGGCCTCCGGCGCGACGTGCAGGATGCAGGCGCCGTAGCTCGTGCCGCTCATGCGGGCGTCGGAGATGCGCAGCATGTCGCGCACGCCCACCTTCACGAGCTTCTTCGGAATCGGCAGCATGCCCCATTCGGGCATGCCCGGCCCGCCTTGCGGGCCGGCGTTCTTCAGGACGATCACGTGGTCCGGGGTGACGTCGAGGTCGTCGCGGTCGATCTCCTTCTTCATCTCGGCGTAGCTCTCGAAAGCGATCGCCGGGCCGGTGTGCTTGAGGAAGCGCTGCTCGGAGGCGGCGGGCTTCATGACGCAGCCGTTCGGAGCGAGGTTGCCGCGCAGGATCGCGGTCGCGCCTTCGGCATAGATCGGGTCGTTCAGCGGCCGGATGACGTCGTCGTCGAAGACCTGGCCGGCCGCGGCGATCTCGCCCATGGTCTCGCCGGACACCGTCAGCGCGCCGGCGTTGAGATGGGGCATCAGGCGCTTGAGCACGCCGCGCAAGCCGCCGGCGAAATAGAAATCCTCCATCAGGTACTTCTTGCCCGAGGGGCGGATGTTGGCGATCACCGGCACCCGGCGCGAGATCGCGTCGAGGTCGTCGAGCGAGAGCGCGACGTTCGCGCGCCGCGCCATCGCGAGCGCATGGACGATGCAGTTCGTCGAGCCGCCGATCGCCATCTGCACGATCATGGCGTTCTCGAACGCTTCCCGGGTCAGGATCTGCGACGGCTTGAGGTCCTCCCAGACCATCTCGACGGCGCGCCGCCCGGAATGCGCGGCCATGCGGGCGTGGCCGGCGTCGGCGGCCGGGATCGAGCTTGCGCCGGGTAGCGTCAGCCCGAGCGAATCGGCGACCGCCGTCATGGTCGAGGCGGTGCCCATCGTCATGCAGTGGCCGGGCGAGCGGGCGATGCCGTTCTCGATCTCGGTCCAGTCGGCCTCGGTGATCTTGCCGGCGCGGCGCTCGTCCCAGTACTTCCAGGTGTCGGAGCCGGAGCCGAGCGACTGGCCGCGCCAGTTGCCGCGCAGCATCGGCCCGGCCGGCACGTAGATCGCCGGAAGGTCGGCCGAGGTCGCGCCCATGATGAGGGCCGGCGTGGTCTTGTCGCAGCCGCCGAGCAGCACGACGCCGTCGATCGGGTGCGAGCGGATCAGCTCCTCGCATTCCATCGCAAGCAAGTTGCGGTAGAGCATCGTCGTCGGCTTGACGAAAGGCTCCGACAGCGACAGCGCCGGCAGTTCGAGCGGGAAGCCCCCGGCCTGCAGGATGCCGCGCTTGATCCACTGCACCCGCTCGGGGAAATGGGCGTGGCAGGGGTTGATGTCCGACCAGGTGTTGATGATGCCGATGACCGGCTTCCCCCGCCAGTCCTCGGCGTCGTAGCCGATCTGGCGCATGCGCGAGCGGTGGCCGAAGGCGCGCAGATCGTCGACGCCGAACCAGCGGTGGCTCCTGAGATCCTCGGGCTTCTTGCGGGTCGCCATTATGTCCTCTCGCGAAGCTCGGCGTTCCAGGCACGCCGACGTGACTAGCTCCGGTGTGGCCGAATATGGCAGAAGCAGTCAACTTCCGCCGCCGACGGGCGGCCCACACGGGGAGCACCGGATGCATCGTCTTTTTGCCGCGGCGGCCGCGGCCGTCCTCGCCGCGCTCGCACCGGCGACGGCGCAGGAGAAATGGCCCGAGCGCCAGGTCAACGTCATCGTGCCGTTCACGGCCGGCGGCACGACCGACATGTTCGGGCGCATCCTCGCGCAGCACATGCAGGCGAAGTTCGGGCCGCCCTTCATCGTCGAGAACCGGGCCGGCGCCGGCGGCAACATCGGCACGAGCGCGGTCGCGAAGGCGGCGCCCGATGGCTACACGATCCTGATCGGGACGGTGTCGACCCACGCCATCAACCCGTTCCTCTATACGAGGCTGCCGCACAACACCGAGAAGGACTTCCAGCCGGTGAGCCTCATCGCCCGGCTGCCGAACATCCTCGTGGTGCATCCGCGCATCCCGGCAAAGACGCTGCCGGAGCTGATCGACTACGTGAAGGCGAATCCGGGCAAGCTGAGCTACGGCTCGTCAGGCGCCGGCACCTCGACCCATCTCGCCTCCGAGCTGTTCCAGATGACCACCGGCACCAAGATGACGCACGTGCCCTACCGCAGCTCGGGCGACGTCATGAACTCGATCGCCGGCGGCCACATCGACCTCACCTTCGACAACATGACGCTCGCCTGGCCGCAGGCGCAGGCCGGCACCGTGCGCGCCATCGCGGTAACGAGCCTCGAGCGCAGCCCGACGGCGCCGGACGTGCCGGCGGTTTCGGAGACGTTGAAGGGCTTCGAGGCGACGTCGTGGCACGGGGTGTTCGTGCCGGCCGCGACGCCGCGCCCGATCGTCGACAAGATCAACGCCGAGGTCAGGCGCATCTTCGAGCTGCCCGAGGTCCAGGCGCGCCTCGTCGAGATCGGCGCCGTGCCGTCGCCGATGACCCCGGACGAGTTTTCGGCCTTCATCAAGGCCGAGCGCGACAAGTGGCAGGAGGTCGTGAAAACCTCCGGCGCCAAGATCGAGTGAGTGGTGCCGTGGCCGGGGAGGGAGGAGCCGGCTCCGCCTAAAACGTCTTCGTGCCGTTGACCGCGACGAGCACCGCGTAGAGCGACGTCGTGGCGCAGATGAAGAGGCGGTTGCGTTTCGGGCCGCCGAAGACGACGTTCGCGACCCGCTCCGGCACCAGCACCTTGCCGATGAGCGTCCCGTCCGGCTCGAGGCAATGCACGCCGTCGCCGGCGCTCGACCAGATGCGCCCCTCCGTGTCGAGCCGGAAACCGTCGAAGACGGCGTTGGTGCAGTCGGCGAAGACCTCGCCGCCCGACAGCTTGCCGTCGTCGGCGACCCGGAACACGCGGATGTGCTTCGGCCCGTCCTTCATATGCGAGACGCCGGTGTCGGCGATGTAGAGCAGCCGCTCGTCGGGCGAGAAGGCGAGGCCGTTCGGGCGCACGAAATCGTCGGCGACGATCGTCACCGCGCCAGTGCGCGGATCGACGCGATAGACATGGCAGGCGCCGATCTCGCTCTCGCTCTTGTGGCCCTCGTAGTCCGAGTCGATGCCGTAGGCCGGATCGGTGAACCAGATCGAGCCGTCCGAGCGCACGACGACGTCGTTCGGGCTGTTGAAGCGCTTGCCGTCGTAGCGGTCCGCGATCACGGTGATCGAGCCGTCGTGCTCGGTGCGGGTGACGCGCCGGTTGCCGTGCTCGCACGAGACGAGACGGCCTTCGCGGTCGACCGTGTTGCCGTTCGAATAGCCGGCCGGCGCCCGGAAGACGCCGGTCTCCCCGGTCGCCTCGTCGAAGCGCAGCATGCGGTCGTTCGGGATGTCGCTCCAGACGAGCGAACGCTGCGCCGGGAAGTAGGCGGGGCCTTCGGCCCAGCGGCAGCCCTCGTAGAGCTTCTCGATCCGCGCCGTGACCTTCACGAGAGGCCGGAAGCGCTCGTCCAGAATCGCGAAATCGCCGCTGCCCATGGTGCCTCCCCGGTTTTTGCCGAGCGACCACAGCGGCGGCGCAAGGTCAAGCGCGGCTCACGCGTCGAGCATGGCCCCCTCTCCCGGGAACCGGGAGAGGGTTGCGACGAAGCTACGCCGCCTTCTTCAGCAGGCCCTCGGCTTGCAGCGCCTGCTGCACCGCCGGGCGGACCGCGACGCGTTGCATGAAACCGGCGAGGTTCGGATAGGGCTTGAGGTCGATGTCGTGGAAGTTCGTCCAGTTCACGACCGTGAAGAGATAGGCGTCGGCCGCGGTGAAACGCTCGCCGGTCAGGAACGGGCGGCTCGCGAGGCGCTGGTCGAGATATGCGAAACGCTTGGCGAGGTTCGCCTTGACGATCTCGCGCATCGCCTCCGGCGTATCGGGCTTCCACAGCGGACCGAAGCCCTTGTGGATCTCGGTCGAGACGAAGGTCAGCCACTCCTGCAGCCGGTAGCGCTCCATCGTGCCGCTGGCGGGCGCGAGGCCCGATTGCGGCGCCTGGTCGGCGAGGTACTGCACCAGCGTCGCGACCTCGGTCAGCACCTCGCCATTGTCGAGGCGTAGCGCCGGCACGTAGCCTTTCGGGTTGACCTGCGCGAAGGTCTCGCCGCTCTCGGTCTTGCCGGTGGCGAAGTCGAGCTTGTCGAGATCGATCTTGAGCCCGGCCTCGCGGGCGACGATGTGCGGCGCGAGCGAGCAGGCGCCGGGCGCGTAATAAAGCTTCATGGCGGGGTATCTCCGATGTCCGGCTTCAAGCCGCCGGGGTTCACTGCGTTTCATGCAGATGCATTGACATAGCGCCAGCGGAGCCCGAATGTCAATCTTGATGCATTTGCATTCAAGCGATACAACGTCGGCATGGTTGCAAGCCCGAACCCCTCCGAGGCGGCGATCCAGGCCTGGGCGCGGCTCGTGCGCGTCTCGGGCGCGCTGCTCGATGCCGTCGAGGCCGAGCTGAAGGCCGCAGGCTTCCCGCCCCTCGTCTGGTATGACGCGTTGCTCGAGCTCGGACGGGCGCCGGACGGGCGGCTGCGGCCATTCGAACTCGAGCGGCACATGCTCCTGCCGCAGTACTCGACGTCGCGCCTCGTCGACCGCCTCGACAAGGCCGGCCTCGTCGAGCGCGTCGGCTGCCCGGACGACCGGCGCGGCCAGCACGTGTCGATCACCGACGCCGGGCGGGCGCTTCGCGAGCGCATGTGGCCGGCCTACGCCGCCGCGATCCAGCGCCACATGGGCTCGAAGATCGGCTGCACCGACGCGCAAAAGCTCGCCGAGCTCCTGGGGCGCCTCTCCGCGCGAGGCTGCGACGGGGCTCTGTGCGAGGGCGTCAAGGGATAAGCCGCGGCAAGGTCCGGCGGCCTTCGCGACGCAGTCCCGGGGAGCCGCCTTGCGGGACGCGGTCTGCCGCGATTGGGAACGTGCCACCGATTTGTCGTTCCGGGCACCGCTCCCTATAGAGGCGGCGGATTCGCCGACCGGTGACCGATGCCGAATGACGCTCAGGACAGGCGCCGCCTCGTCGCGCTGACGCTCGACGACGCCTCGATCGGCCGCGGCAGCCCGGACCAGGAGCACGAGCGCGCGGTCGCGATCTACGACATCCTCGAGGCGAACTCCTTCGCTCTGCCCGACCACGACGGCGGGCCCTATGCGCTTCACCTCGGGCTCGTCGAGAACCGGCTCTGCTTCGACATCCGCAGCGCTGCCGGCGAGCCGCTGATCGCGCACCACCTTTCGCTGACGCCGATCCGCAAGATCATCAAGGATTACGAGATGATCTGCGACAGCTATTACCGGGCGATCCGCACCGCCTCGCCGACGCAGATCGAGGCGATCGACATGGGCCGCCGCGGGCTCCACAACGACGCGGCCGAGCTCCTCGTCGAGCGTCTCGCCGGCAAGGTCGAGCTCGACTTCGACACCGCCCGGCGCATCTTCACGCTGATCTTCGCGCTGCACTGGAAGGGCTGAACCGTGGAGGAGGCGAAAGCCGGCCGGCCCGTTCAGTCGGTGCTGTTCGTCTGCGCCCACAACGCGGTGCGTTCGCCCATGGCCGAGGCGCTCGCCCGGCACTATTTCGGCAAGTCGATCTACTGCCAATCCGCCGGCGTCCGGCCCGGCGAGCGCGACCCGTTCATGGTCGCAGCCTTGGACGAGATCGGCATCGACGCGTCGAAGCACAAGCCGCGCACGCTGATTGATCTCGAGGAGTGGGAAGGGCTCAACTTCGACCTCATCGTGTCGCTGGCGCCGGAAGCCCACCACGCGGCGCTCGAGCTGACCCGCACGCTCGCGTCGGAGGTCGAATACTGGCCGACCGCCGATCCGACGATCGTACAGGGCTCGCGCGAGCAGATGCTCGACGCCTATCGCGACGTCCGCGACCGGCTGTCCTTCCGGATCAGGCGCAGGCTGAAAGGCTAGAAGCATGATCCCGAAAAGTGGCTCCCGGTTTTCGTGAAAAGATCATGCTCAAACAAAGAGGTAGAGCGGGATGACTCGACGAGAAGTCATCGCGCTCCTACAGACCGAAGCTGCGCAGCAGCGCCACGGTGCCGAGCCCGGCGACGAGCGCCGCGAGCTCACGGCGCAGGACGATCATGGTCGCGAGCGCCGCGAGGACGCCGGCCATGGCGGCAAGGCCCGCCTGCGCGGCGAGCGGCGCGACGGTCGCGACGACGATCGAGCCGGGCAGGGCCTTCACGGCCCGCGTCACCCGCGGCGTCAGGCGCAGGCGGCTCATCAGCGCGACGCCGGAGGCGCGGCAGAGATAGGTCGCGACCGCCATGGCGCCGATCGCCGCATAGGAGCCCGCCGGACCGGCGATGAAAGCCTCAATCGCCATCCGCGAACGCTCCGGCCAGCATTCCGGCGAGCGCGCCGACGATGATGAACAGGTAGCCCGGCGTCAGCGCCTGTGCGGCAAGCGCGACGGCGCCGGCGACCGCCCACGGGATCGCCAGGCGCGCCCCCTGCCACAGCGACACCAGCATGGCGGCGAAGAAGATCGGCATCAGCACGTCGAGGCCGTAGCGCGCCGGGTCGCGCACGAGCGCGCCGGCGAGATAGCCGGCACTGGTCGTGCCGACCCAGACGATCCACAGGAACACGCCTGCCCCGAGCAGCATGCCGTGATCGCGCCCGCCGCCCGCCTGGTAGCGCGTCCCGAGGAGCCAGCTGGCGTCGGTGAGGAAGAAGCACTGGACCGCGTTCCGCCGGGCCGGCGCCGGGGCGAGCCAGGGCTGGATCGCCGCGCCCATCAGGATCATGCGTGCGTTGACGACCGCGGTCACGGCCGCGACCTCGAAGACGCTCGGGAGCCACCACGCCTCGCGCCACAGCTCGAGCGACACCATCTGGGACGCACCGGCATAGACGAGGCCGCTCATCGCGACGGCCTCAGCGAAACTCAGGCCCTTGCCGGCGGCGGCGGCGCCGAAAGCCGCCGCGAACACCATCACGCCGGGCAGCAGCGGAAAGGTCAGCCGCGCGCCGTGCATGGCGGCGCCGAAGGTGAGGGGAGGTGGAGACATGGCGCGGGCATGACGCGATGCCGGGTCGCGCGCCGTTCGTCAATGTCCGTGGATGCCGCGGGCTTGCGCGCGATCAGAGCAGGGCGGCGAAGGTCGCGAGCGGGCCCTCGCTGCAGACCCCCTGCGGCACGAAGCGGCAGCCGATCTGGTGCGAGCCGGTCCAGACCATCTCGACCGCGACGTAAAGCACGATCAGAAGCCCGATCCAGGCGATCCAGTGATGGCGCGCGAGCAGCTTCGCGATGTAGTTCGAGGCGAGCGCCATGAAGGCGATGGCGATGGTGAGCCCGACCACCAGGATCCAGAAATCGCCCTTCGCCGCGCCGGCGACCGCCAGCACGTTGTCGAGCGACATCGAGACGTCGGCGACGATGATGGCGACGAGCGCCGACCCGAAGCTCATCGGCTCGCGGGCCTCCTCCAGCGATCCCGACGGACCGCCGGCGAGCGCGAGCTCGTGCGCCCGGCTCTCGGCGAGCTCGCGGTACATCTTCCAGCACACCCAGAGCAGCAGGATGCCGCCGGCGAGCATGAGGCCGACGATCGCCAGCAGCTGCATCGCCATGGCGGCGAAGACGACGCGCAGCGCGACGGCGCCGGCGACGCCCCAGAAGATGACCCTGGTGCGCATCTCCGGCGCGACCCGCGAGGCCGCCATGCCGACGACGATGGCGTTGTCGCCGGCGAGCACCAGATCGATCATGACGATCTGGGCGAGGGCGATGAGCTGCTGGGAGAGGTCCATGGAAAGCGCTTGCTTGTCAGTGGGTTGGATGGCCCTTACGGGGTTCGCCGCGAACCCTCCAGAAGCGACAGCATGGGCTCGGGATCGGTCATGAGGGCCGCCCCGAAGCCGATGAAGGCGAGGGCGGCGGACACGTAGCGCGACACTGAGGGACGTCCGTCCGGACCGGCGCCGGACAGGGCCGCGAGGCCGAAGGCTACGGCGATGAGGAGGATGCTGAGCCCCGGCAGGACGAAGCCGCGGGGCAGCGTCAGGGTCAGGACCAGCACCCCTGCCGCCGCGACAAGAGCCGAAACTATGGGGGCATCCTCGGCTTGCGGCCACCAAGCCCCGGCGCGGATCCGGCGGCCGATCGGACGTGGGAAGGCCATGGCGTCCTCCAGGTCGGGGCCGCGCCGCGGCGCCCGTGATGCGACGATGACGGCCGTCGAAGGCGATGATGACGCGCCAAAAACCCCGACGATGATGCGCATCATCCCGACGATGACGGGCGTCGGCCGAACGGCGTTGCGCCGCCGCAGCGGATCGCCTAAACTCATTCCAAGTCGTTTCTAGATAGCACGTTTAGTAATTCTGAAACGTGTCGAACGCAAGAGGGTTCCGGGCGCGGCGGAACGCGGCGGATCGATTCCGTTCTCCGGCAATCGGTTCTCCGGCAATCCGTTCTCCGGCACGTGTTCTGCCGGGTGCAAGCCAAGTGTTCTGCTGGGTGCACAGGGGCCGAAAGCGGCGGCCTGAAGATGCGAAGGCGGGTTCGAATTCCATGCCGGCAAGGCGTCGCCCTGCCGCGCGAGAGGTGGAGGGTTTAAGGATGGCGGCGGCTTCGATCCATTTCGGCAAGGCGGCGCCGTCGTCGAAGGAGCTGCGCAAGAAGGCAGGGACCTGGCTGAAGGCGAAGCGCCAGGAGGCCGGGCTGTCGCAGATGGACCTCGCCCAGAAGCTCGGCTTCAAATATTACACCTTCATCTCGCAGGTGGAGAACGGTTTCGGCCGCGTGCCCTCCGAGAGCATGGAAGCCTGGGGCCTTGCGCTCGGCCTTGCGCCCGCAGACTTCGCCCGCCACCTCCTGTCGTATTACGACCCCGACCTGCACCGGCTCCTGTTTGGAGAGGCCCGATGACCGTCGTTCCGTTCGTTCCGCGCCGCGAGGCCGACCCGTGGCGCCTCGATGAGCTCGTCGAGCTCGACCGCCTGATGCGCCTTCTCGCCGGCCGCACCGGCGCCCGGTCGTGGGAGACCGGCGTGACCGAACGCGGCGAGCCCCAGTTCTATGTCATCGGGCCCGACCCCGACGAGCGCTGCGTCACCTGCGTTTCCCGCGTAGGCGCAGTCTATGTCCTGGAGGACGGATCGGGACGGGTTCTCGCCGAGGACCGCTGCCTGCGCGAGCTCGTCAAGGGGGCGAGCCGGGCCATTCCGAGGCCGCGGCGAATTCCGCTGGCGGCGCGTGCCTTCCTGGCGCTCTGCGCTGGGCGCGCTTTCGTCGAGGAGAAGATGGTCGCGTTCGAGGAGTCGCTCGAACTCTTAGCGCGGGTCGCCTGATAGTTCGGCCAAGACCGCGTCGGCCCGTTCCTTGACGCTCGCCTTGGGGAGAACGGCGACACGATAGCCAAGCTCCGGATACGCCCGGGCGAGGCGCTCATACTCGGCGGCGGCTTCGTCCCACCCATGCCTTCGCTCGGGATCGGAGTGGAAGATTTCCGGCCACGGCGGCGTGAGGAAGACGGTCGGATGGTAGCGATGCAGGAGGCCGAGCCGCTCAAGGACGGGCTCGGCTGCGACATGTTCGAGCGCGGACGCCGCATCCACGAGGCTGCGATCGAAGAAGACCCAGCCGGGCCGCTCGCGCGCTTCCTCCCGATCGGCGAGCGCAACCTCGATGGCGCGCCGCGCGAAGGCTGCGCGGTCGATCCACGGAAGGGCCGTTCCTCCATCGGCGCTCTCCTCCTGCACGATGCGCCTGCCAGGCTCATCGACCGTCGCGTGTCCCCTGCGACGAAGCTCGGCCAGCAGTGTCGATTTTCCGCCGCCAGAGCATCCTGACAGAACGACGAAGCGATCGCTCATGGTGCCATTCCTCGCACCTCCAAGGCCACGCGTTGCAGAGACCCTGACGTCGTTGAACGTCCCTTGCGCGTTCAGCACCAGAACGCAATGACGGCAGCGAGCGCTACCGCCGCAGCCCGGCAACGTCTTGGTTCGGTTCAAACCCTAGCGCGGGATCCGCTCGGACCGAATCCGGGCGACGCTCCCGGCTCGCCGACGCATTCCTCCTCCCCCTTGTGGGGAGGACCGACTCGGCCGAAGG
>DAINQO010000114.1:0-10363 GCA_036742625.1 Microvirga sp. | reverse complement strand
TCGTGATCTCGCGCGCCATGTAGGCGACGTAGCGGGGATGGGCGAGCCACCAGCTGCGCTCGACCTTGCGGACATAGGGGCGCCGGCTCATGAGTTCGCTCCCGGCATCAGCTTCGCCTTGAACCAGTCGAGCGAGGCGGAGATCTTGGTCTGCTGGATCGCGGCCGCCGGATCGACGTGCTTCGGGCAGACGTCCGAGCAGGCGCCGACGAAGGTGCACTCCCAGACCCCCGGGTTGCTCGCCACCACGCCGGCGCGGTCGTCCTTGCCGGCGTCGCGGCTGTCGAGGTTGTAGCGGTGCGCGAGCGCGAGCGCCGCCGGCCCGACGAAGTCGTCGTTGAGCCCGCATTGCGGGCAGGCGGCATAGCAGAGGAGGCAGTTGATGCACTGGGTGTACTGCTTGAACGCCATGAGCTGGAGCGGCGTCTGCAGGTGCTCGCCGTCATCGAGCGGCTTCTCCGGCTTGGGGATCAGATAGGGCTTCACGCTCGACAGCTTCGCCATGAAGCTGTCCATGACGACGACGAGGTCGCGCTCGATCGGGAAATGATCGAGCGGCTCGATCCGGATCGTCTTGCCGCGGTAGTCGCGCAGGAAGGCGTGGCACGAGAGCTTCGGCTCGCCGTTGATCATCATGCCGCAGCTGCCGCACACCGCCATGTGGCAGGACCAGCGGTAGGACAAGGTCTGATCGACGTTGTCCTTGACGTGATTGAGCGCGTCGAGCACCACCCAGTCCTCATTGTAGGGGACGGTGTAGGTCTGGAAATGCGGCTCGCTGTCGGTCTCCGGCCGATAACGCAGGACCTCGAGCGTGACGGTCTCGGTCATGCGGCGGCTCCCCCATAGACGCGCTGCGCCGGCTGCGAGCGCGTGATCGTCACGTGGCAATAGTCGATCGCCGGCAGGTCTTCGCCGCGGCAGCTGGCGAGGCTGTGCCTCAGGTAGCCGTCGTCGTCCCGCTCCGGGTGGTCGAGGCGCTGGTGCGAGCCGCGCGACTCCTTGCGGCGCAGCGCCGAATGCGCCATCGCCTCGGCGACCTGCAGCATGGAGCCGAGCTCGAGGACCTGGATCAGATCGGTGTTGAAGACGTTGCTGCGGTCGACGAGCTCGACCCGTTGGTAGCGCGCGCGCAGCTCGGCGAGCGTCCGGCAAGTCTCCTGGAGCGAGCGCTCGGTGCGGTAAATGCCGGCGCCGGTCTCCATGGTCTCGTTCATCGCCTTGCGCAGGCGGGACACGCTCTCGGTGCCGTCCTCGCGCATGAACAGCGCGGTGAGGCGCGCGTGCGCGGCCTCGGCGCCGTTGGCGGCGGCGTGGAACGCGCCGGCCGGCGCGGCCGAGGCGAACGCCGCCGCGGCCCGGCCGGCGCGGGCGCCGAAGACCAGGATCTCGGCCAGGGAGTTCGAGCCGAGCCGGTTCGCGCCGTTGATCGACACGCAGGCGCATTCGCCCGCGGCGAACAGTCCGGCGAGCGGCGTCGCCGTGTCGATGTTGGTGTGGATGCCGCCCATCGTGTAGTGCACGACGGGCCGCACCGGGATCGGCTCGTGCACCGGATCGACGCCGACATAGGCGCGGGCGAGCTCGCGCACCATCGGCAGGCGCTCGTCGATCTTCTTCTCGCCGAGATGGCGGATGTCGAGATGGACGACATCGCCATGCGGCGTCCGGATGGTGCGGCCCTTCTGCTGCTCGTGCCAGAACGCCTGGCTCAGGCGGTCGCGCGGCCCGAGCTCCATCGCCTTCTTGCGCGGCCAGGGGTCGGGCGGCCCGAGGTTGTAGTCCTGCAGGTAGCGGTAGCCGTCCTTGTTGACGAGGATGCCGCCCTCGCCGCGCGAGCCCTCGGTGATCAGGATGCCGGTGCCGGGCAGCCCGGTCGGATGGTACTGGATGAACTCCATGTCCTTGAGCGGAACGCCGGCCCGGTAGGCCATCGCCATGCCGTCGCCGGTCTTGACCGCGCCGTTGGTGGTGAACGGGAAGATCCGCCCTGCGCCGCCGGTCGCGATCACCACCGCCTTAGCCTTGAATGCGACGACACGGCCCGAGCGCATCTCGATCGCGAGGACGCCCACGCAGCGCCCGTCCTCGACCAGGAGGTCCGTCGAGTAGTATTCGTCGAAGCGTTCGATCGAAGGATATTTGAGCGAGGTCTGGAAGAGCGTGTGCAGCATATGGAAGCCGGTCTTGTCGGCGGCGTACCACGTGCGCTCGATCTTCATACCGCCGAACGGCCGCACCGCGACCTTGCCGGACGGCTCGCGGCTCCACGGGCAGCCCCAATGCTCCATCTGGACGAGCTCGCGCGGTGCCTCGTTGACGAACAGATCGACCGCGTCCTGATCACAGAGCCAGTCGCCGCCCGAGACGGTGTCGTGGAAATGGTTGTCGAGGCTGTCGTTGTCCTTCACGACCCCGGCAGCGCCGCCCTCGGCAGCGACCGTGTGGCTGCGCATCGGGTAGACCTTCGAGAGCAACGCGACCCGCAGCGAAGGATCCGCCTCCACCGCCGCGATCGCAGCGCGGATGCCGGCGCCGCCAGCGCCGACAATGACGACGTCGGTCGAGATCAAGTCCATTGGGGCATCCCCGCTGCTGGCTTGAAGGTGCATCTCGAGGCCCGTGCGGCATTGAAGTAGATCAATGCCGAAGTAGCGTGTCCGTTGTCTCCTGCCGGGCGCTAAGGGGCGGTGACAGGCATGCCCATGTTCCGGGAGAAGCGGCGGGTCCGGCACGGCGCGGACGAGATGTTCGGCCTCGTCGCCGACATGGAGCGCTATCCGGAGTTCCTGCCGCTCTGCGAACGCAACGTCGTCCACTCCCGCTTGCGGCGCGGCGACGCCGAGGTGGTCGTCGCCGAGATGACCGTCGCCTACAAGTTCTTCCGCGAAAGCTTCCGCAGCCGGGTTACCCTCGAGAAAGCGAACCGGCGCATCCTGATCGATGCGCAGGACGGCCCGTTGCGTGAGCTCCGGATCTGCTGGGCCTTCAAGCCCGCCGAGACCGGCGGCTGCGAGGTCGAATTCCATCTCTCGTACGAGCTCCCGAGCGGCGTGCTCGCCGGGCTCGTCGGATCGGTCCTCGACACGGCGTTCAGCCGTTTCGTGGAAGCCTTCGAGCGGCGCGCCAAGGCGCTTCATGCCCGTGCGCCGGCGCCGATCGCTCTCCCCGAGGCAATCCAGCTCCCCTCCGCATAGGGACCTCCGTATTCCCACGGAAACGAGCGAAGTCGTCCGGCACCGACGAGTTGATCAGCATCAAAGCACGACTGTCCTCATCTGCTTAATTCCAAATCGTGGCGATCGATCGTGCGGCAGGCCCGAGCCGCGTAAGCGGTTCGACCTCCATGGCGGTCCCGTTCGCTCGCGCGCCGAGATCTTTCGGAGCACGGAAACGGCGATCCGCGCAACACGGGGGCAAGGTCCCTTGCCTCACGCGCCATGGAGGCAACAATGGTATGGTCGCAAGTCTATGATCCGCTCGGCAGCCCGTGGCTGTCGACGCTCGTCGCCGCGCTGCCCGTGGTCGTGCTCCTCGCCGGGCTCGGCGTGTTCCGGCTGAAAGCCCACACCGCGGCGCTCGCCGGCCTTGCGGTCGCGCTCGCCAGCGCCGTGTTCGTGTTCGGCATGCCCGCCGAGATGGCCGGCAAGACCGCGCTCTTCGGCGCCGCCTTCGGCCTCCTGCCGATCGGCTGGATCATCCTCAACATCATCTTCCTCTACAAGCTCACCGAGAAGCTCGGGCTATTCAAGGTGCTGCAGGACAGCATCAGCGGAATCACCGACGACCGGCGTCTGCAGCTCCTGTTGATCGCCTTCTGCTTCGGCGCATTTTTCGAGGGCGCCGCAGGCTTCGGCACGCCGGTCGCAGTCACCGGCGCGATCCTGATCGGCCTCGGCTTCACGCCGCTTGCGGCCTCCGGCCTGTCGCTCATCGCCAACACGGCGCCGGTCGCCTACGGGGCGCTCGGCTCGCCGGTCATCGCGCTCGCCGCGGTGACGGGGCTGCCGCTCCTCGACCTGTCGGCCATGATTGGCCGCCAGTTGCCGGTGTTCTCGGTCATCGTGCCGTTCTGGCTCATCGTCGCCTTCGCCGGCTGGCGCGGCACGATGCAGATCTGGCCGGCGATCCTCGTCGCCGGCGTGAGCTTCGCGATCCCGCAGTTCCTGGTGTCGAACTTCCACGGACCCTGGCTCGTGGACGTGATCGCTTCGCTGGTGTCGATGGCTTCGGTGACGGTCTTCCTCAAGGTGTGGAGGCCGGCGACGATCTGGCGTTCCTTCGACCGCAACGCCGTGCCGGCCGGGGGCGTCGGCGCGGCCGCCGTGAACGACGTCTTGGCTACCCCGCCGCCGCCGCATAGCCACTCGCGCGCGACCCTGTGGCGGGCCTGGCTACCGTGGATCATCCTCAGCGTGGTGGTGTTCCTCTGGGGCCTGCCCCAGATGAAGGGACTCCTCGACGGCCTCTCCGTCTACAGGTTCCCGATCGACGGCCTCGACAAGATGATCCAGCGGGTGCCGCCGGTGGTCGCGAAGCCGGCCCCCGAGGGTGCCGTCTACGTGCTCAACTGGCTATCCGCGACGGGCACCGGGATCCTGATCTCCGCTCTTATCGCAGGCAAGCTCATCGGCGCGTCGTTCGGCGTCATGGGCCAAGTCTACCTGGAGACGCTGGTGCGGGTGCGCTTCTCGCTCCTGACCATCGCCGCCATGCTGGCGCTGGGCTTCACCACCCGCTACTCGGGGCTCGACGCAACGCTCGGCCTCGCCTTCGCGCAGACGGGGCTCCTCTACCCATTCTTCGGGACCTTGCTCGGATGGGTCGGCGTCGCGCTCACCGGGTCCGACACGGCCTCGAACGTGCTGTTCGGCAGCCTGCAGCGGATCTCGTCGGAGCAGCTCGGCCTGCCTCCCACCCTCATGGCCGCGGCGAACAGCTCGGGTGGCGTGATGGGCAAGATGATCGACGCGCAGTCGATCGTCGTCGCGGCGATCGCCACGAAGTACGACGGCAAGGAGTCCGAGATCCTGCGCTACGTGTTCTGGCACTCGATTGCGCTCGCCTGCCTCGTCGGCGTGCTGGTGATGCTCCAGGCCTATATCTGGCCGTTCACGAGCATGGTCGTCAGCCACTGAGGACCGGCACACCGAACAAGAAGGGCGGCCTGCGGGCCGCCTTTTTTGCGGCAACTGCGGGATCGGGCGGCGTTGGCGGCGGGCCGGCGGCGCATACTCTCTGTGGCGCGACCGTGGATTTTGAATTCGCGACTGAGGCGGCCAGCAAAAAGAAACCCGCCAGTCGCGGCTGGCGAGGCTCCCCTAGGTCCTCGCAATCTCCGACTGCAACCCCGAGGGTGCGCGTCAGGGCGGGCCGGGCTGGCCTGAGGTTTCGCCGTCGGCCTTTCGTGTCGACGCCAAGCGCTTCAGGGTCTCGCGTTCCTCGGCGATAAGCTCGACAAGGGTCGTGCGTTCGTCATCATCGCGCGCTTTCGCCAGGAGCCGCTCAAAGCGCTCGATGTTGGACTCACTCAAGGAGCGCAAAAGCTCAGCGGTGTGGGGCATTGACGGCACCCAGCAAATCGCTCAAGAGCTTATCGGGTGGCTTGCGAAGGCGCAACCGATTAAACCTAGGTTAAGGGCGTGTAAGGGGCATCGTTTACGGTAGCCATACGTGCATCAGGCCGGAGATGGCGTCGGAAGCCAGCGGGAAAGCCGAAGCTGCGTCTGCGCCGGCTGTGCCGCGGGACCATCTCCCCGGGCGCTGCCTCTCTCGCAAAATGGAACGTTGAATGGATCGACGGAACGGTTTCCATGGCCTTATCCAACACGCCCGCATGATCGGCACGCGGTGATCCATCATCGTTGCGAATGCCGGCGGGTCCTTCAGCGCTCGTGACCATCGCGGTCCTCGACATCGCCTTCGAATGGCCGGTCCATGCCCCAGTCAGCCAGACGCCCGGCTCAGCCCCGGCGTGGGATCGGCAGGACCTTGAGGCTGCGCACGCCTTGCGCGCCGCGGATCAGCACGCCCTCGATGTCCGCGGTCGCGGACGGACCCGACATCAAGACCGCATAGCGCGCCGTCGCGAAAGCCGGGTGCCGGTAGGCGTGGTGCAGGTTGCCGAGGATGTCGGCCGGGTCGAGGAGCGCCACGAGGTGCTGGGCCAAGTAGCCGAGCGCATTGAGGCCGAGTTCCGCCTCGCTCAAGAAGATCGAGCCGGTCTCGGCGACCGCGAAGGCGGCGCGCACGACCGCGACATCGACGTCCTCGAGCTCGGCGGCGGCGCGCACGGCGCGAAGCGGCCTCGTGCCCGAAACCTCCGGCACGTTCGAGCAAATGACGCGTGCATCCGGGAAGAGCTCGCCGATCCGCCGATCCGGGTCGGTGCCCGGCGGACATTCGACGAATTGCCCGCCGAGAAGCTCGAGGCTGTGGCGGAAGCGCTCGGCCGCGGGCGGCAGGCCCTCGTCGAAGCTCGACACATGAGGCAGCGCCACGGCGGCCGGCGCATTGGCGCGAACCGCGTTCAGGATAATGTCGCGGCTTGTCGTCATCGGCCGCCCCGGTTCTTCAGGTACCACGCGCGGAAGGTCGCTTCCGGCGCATCAGGCACCTCGCGCTGGCGCCCCCATTTGTTGAACCAGTTGTAGATCGCGAAGCGCGGCAGGCCCTCGATCGCCATGCCGGTCGCCGAGATCGCGGCACGATAGAGACGCGGGCTGCCGAAGACCTGGCCCGCCGCCTTCATGGTCGCCTTCTTGACCAGCGGCAGCTGGCGCTTCTCGCTCATCACGCGGCGCCATTTGTAGATCTGCTCGTGGATGTTGATCTTGACCGGGCAAACGCTGGTGCAGCTGCCGTTGAGCGTCGAGGCGAAGGGCAGGTTCGAATATTTCCGGATATCGAAGGTCGGGTCGATGATGACGCCGATCGGCCCCGAATAGGTCGCGCCATAGCTGAGGCCGCCGCTGCGCCGGTACACCGGGCAGGTATTCATGCAGGCGCCGCAGCGAATGCATTTCAGGGCCGGCCAGAAATCCGCCATGCCGAGGCGCGCCGAGCGGCCGTGGTCCACGAGCACGATGTGCATCTCGGCCCCCTCGCGAGGGCTACGGAAATGCGAGGTGTATTGGGTGATCGGCGAGCCGAGCGCGCTGCGCGATAGGAGCCGGATGAAGACGCCGAGGTGCTCGGTCCTCGGGATCAGCTTCTCGATGCCGATCGAGGCGATGTGGAGCTTCGGCAGGTTGGCCGAGAGGTCGGCGTTGCCCTCGTTAGTGCAGACGACGAAGGCGCCGGTCTCGGCGACGGCGAAGTTCGCGCCGGTCATGCCGGCCTCGGCGGCGAGGAAGTAGGGCCGCGTCGTGCGCCGCTGGCTCTCGGCGAGGTAGTGCACGTCCTCGTTCCCGGGCTCGGTGCCGAGCGTGCGGGCGAAAACTTCCGATACGTCGCCGCGTAGCTTGTGCACCGCCGGCACGACGATGTGGCTCGGCGGCTCGTCGTCGAGCTGCTGGATGCGTTCGCCGAGATCGGTCTCGATCACCTCGATGCCGCGGGCCTCGAGGAAGGGGCGCATGTCGCATTCCTCGGTGAGCATCGACTTGCTTTTGACGAGGGTCTTGGCGCTGCGCTCGGAGAGGATGTCGTGGACGATCTGGTTGTGCTCGGCGGCGTCGCGGGCCCAGTGCACCTTGACGCCATTCGCGGTCGCGTTGCGCTCGAACGCCTCGAGATAGCCGGCGAGGTTCGAAAGCGTGTGCTCCTTGATCGCCGAGGCGAGCTCGCGCAGCGCCTCCCATTCCGGGATGTGATGCGCCTCGCGGTCGCGCTTCTGACGTAGGTCCCACAGCCGCTGGTCGTGGAAGGCCTCGTGCGCCGTGCTGGCGATGAAGCGCGACGCCGCCTCGGCATGATCGAGCCGCTTCATGCCCGGGCTCCGTTGAGGATCTGGGCAATGTGGATGAACTTGACGCGAACGCCGAGGCGCTCGGCGCAGCCCTTCTGGTGCATCAGGCAGGACATGTCGGCCGAGACGATGTATTCGGCGCCGGCGCGGGCATGGTCGTTGACCTTGTCGTAGCCCATCTTGGCTGAGACCGGCTCCTCGAAGACCGAGAAGGTGCCGCCGAAGCCGCAGCATTCGTCCGGTCGCGCCGGCGTCACGAACTCGATGCCCCTGACCTGGCGCAGCAGATTCATTGGTTTCGAGAACGGCGGCTCGTCGATCTCGGATGCCGATGCCGTGCGCAGCGCGCGCAGCGTCGAGCAGCTGTTGTGCAACCCGACCTTGTGCGGGAACTCGGCCCAGGGAAACGCCTTGAGCTTCACCACGTCGTGCAGGAACTCGACGAGCTCGTAGGTGGCGGCGCGGAGTTTCGTGACCTCCTCGGTCTGCGGGATGGCGTCGAAATGCGCACGGATGTGGTGCACGCAGCTGCCTGAGGGGCCGACTATGTAGTCGAACTCCTTGAAGTTCTTGACGAACAGGGCTTCGGCCGGCGCCGCGTCCTCCTGACAGCCGCTGTTCCCCATTGGCTGCCCGCAGCAGGTCTGGTCGAGCGGATACGACACGTCTAGGCCGCAGTGCTCGAGGATCTCCAGCGTCGCAATCCCGACCTCCGGGAAAAAGGCGTCGACATAGCAGGGGATGAACAATCCGACTTCCATCAATGCCTCCAGCGCCGGCCGCCGAACCGGCCGATCCTCGAGCGCTTGCGGCTCAGGCGGCAAGGCGCTCGGCGCCGGTCTCCGCCTCGCCGCGGGTCACGACCACCTTGCGGTACAGCCCGCCGAAGAACGAGCTTGCCCGCACCTCGGCGGCGGGGGCTTCGGCAAGCAGCTCGGTCAGATCCTGGCGCCACAGGTCGAGCGCGAACGGCTCGAGCGCCGCAAGCAGTGGCCGCCACAGATAGCGCAGCGGATGCCACCAGCGCGGCTTGGCGTAGTCGACGATGACGATCCGGCCACCGGGTTTCACCACCCGGAAGAGCTCGCGGATCGTCCTTTCGCGATAATGCTCCGGCTGCTCGTGCAGCAGGAAGAACATCAGGGCGCGGTCGTAGCTCGCGTCGGGCAGGTTGAGGTCGGTCGAGTCCATCCTGAGCAGGCGCGCCGGGGCGTCGGCGGGGAGCTTGCGGCGGAGGTTCGAGAGTTGCACCGGCAGGACGTCGACGACGTCGATCCTGCCGCCGCCGCGGGCGGCGCTGTCGCTCAGCATCGGCGTGAGGTCGCCATAGACGCACGCCACCTGCAGGGTGCGCCCCGGCAGCGCGTCGCCGAGCGCGGCCAGCGCCGCGTCGCGCAGGCGCCCGAAATTGCCCCACAGGATCAGGTTCACGAGCCATTGCCGCTCGAACACCCGCACCGCCTTCGGGTGGACGTAGGCCCACCAGTAGTAGACGTTCAGGTAGTCGGGGATGCCGGCCTCCGGCCCGACCGCGGCGCAAGCCGTGCCCGGCAGGACGGTGTAGGGGCCCATTGCGGCGGCCTCGCCGCCATGCCTCGTACCCGCTCGCATCGAAGCCCCCTTTTGGGAGTGGGCACGTTCGCGGCCCCCAAGATGGAAACCACGTTGGCGAACGCCCGCCCGTTCCGAGCGCGGCGTTGTTCAGGACCGTCGCCTTGCCCTCGGCCCGTAGGCTACCGGGTCGCGAATGTGAATCTTTGCGATTGGTCAAACCTGCCGGTCAGTAGTTTCCCCGGTCAGTACTCTCCCCGATCACGGTCCTGCGGAGCGCGCAGACCGGCTTTGCCGCGTCGAGGCGCTGCCAGGCGACGATACCCAAGTCGTGTCCCGCCTGCGCCGCTACTACGGCGGCGTCCGCGTCCGAGGCGTCGCCGGAACGCCGCTCGACCCGCTCGAGGAGGGTCGAAAGCGGTGCTTCGAGCCAGAACCCCTGGAAGGTGACGCCGCACTGCCTCGCCACGGTCTCGAGACCGGCGCGCTCGGCAGGCTCGGCGTGGACTGCGTCGACCACCACGCTGTAGCCGGCGCGCAGCGCAAGCGCGGTCTGGCGTCGGAGCGCCGCATAGACGTCGTGGGTCACGGCGGTGGCGTAGCCTTCAGGCGGCAGACGCGCCGTTTCGCCGACTTGCATGATCCGCTTGCGGACGACGTCGCTTCGCAGGTGCACGGCGCCGGGGGCAGGGCGTAGCCCCGGTGCGACGGCTGCCGCAAGCGTGCTCTTGCCCGTGCCCGATAACCCGCCGACGGCGACGAGGCGCGGGCCCGCCGGTTCAAGGAACCGCTCGGCGAAGCCGAAGTAGCTCCGGACCTCCGCACGCGCCGTCTCGCGCGCAGCGCCGGCGAGATTCGGCAGGTTCGCCGCCCCGACCTTGGCGCGGATCGCAGCCCGCAAGC
>DAINQO010000113.1:0-10598 GCA_036742625.1 Microvirga sp. | reverse complement strand
GGGCTTCCCGGTTCATCCGACGATGGCGGAGTTCGTCGCGAAGAACGTCGCCCAGTACGCGCAATTCCCACAGAACGCGGCCCTCTACCTGCCGGGCGGCCGCCCGGTTGCGGTCGGCGACCATTTCGTCCAGCCGGAGCTTGCGGCGACGCTGCAGCACATGGTCGACGAGGAGAAGGCCCACGCCGGCAGGGGACGCACTGCCGGGCTCGCGGCGGCGCGAGCCGCCTTCTACGAGGGCGACATCGCGCAAACGATCGCCGCCTATCACCGCGAGCACGGCGGCTGGCTCACCGCCGACGATCTCGGAGGCTACGAGGTGACCTTCGAGCCGCCGGTGCGCACGACCTACGGCGGCGTCGAGGTCTTCACCTGCGGCCCGTGGTGCACGGGCCCGCTGCTCGGGCAGATCCTGGCGATCCTCGACGGCATCGATATCGGCCCCATGGGCCACAACAGTCCAGGCTATATCCACGTCCTCACCGAGGCGATGAAGCTCGCCTTCGCCGACCGCGAGGCGTGCTACGGCGACCCGCGTTTCGTCGACGTGCCGCTCGAGCGGCTGCTCTCGGCGGCGTTCGCGGCCGAGCGGCGCCGGCGCATCGACCCGAACCGCGCCGCGCCGCGCCGCGTATGCCCGAGAGCGGCATTCCGCCCCTCGCGGCAGCGGCATCCGAGCCGCTGCGCAGGCCGGAGCGCGAGCCGGCGCTCTCACCGGACACATCCTACGTGGCGGTCATCGACCGGCACGGCAACGCCTTCTCGGCGACCCCGAGCGACACCTCCTACGATACGCCGATCATCCCCGGGACCGGGCTCTGCCCGTCCTCGCGCGGCTCGCAATCCTTCACCGCGCGCGGGCATCCGAGCGAGATCATGCCGGGCAAGCGCCCGCGCCTGACGCCGAACCCGGCGCTCGCGATCCTCGAGGACGGCTCCGTGATGCCGTTCGGGACGCCCGGCGGCGACGTGCAGACGCAGGCGATGCTGCAGGTCCTGCTCAATCTCTCGGTTTTCGGCATGGACCTGACGAGCGCCGTCGAGGCGCCGCGCTTTGCGACCTACAGCTTCCCGAGCAGCTTCGAGCCGCACGAGGAGCTGCCGGGCCGGCTCATGGTCGAGGCGCGCATCGGCGACGCGACGCTGAACGCGCTCGAAGGGTTCGGGCACGACGCTCAACCCTGGCCGGAATGGACGAACCAGGCCGGCGCGGTCTGCGCGGTGATGCGGGACCCGGCGACCGGCGTCATCCGTGCCGCCGCCGACCCGCGGCGCTCGACTTATGCGGTCGGCTGGTAGGCGGCTCGCACAATCGAAGGGAGGGAACGATGAAACGTCGCGACTTGCTCATCGGCTCCGGCGCGCTCGCCGGCGGAGCGCTGCTTCCCGCCCTACGGCAGAGCGCGCTCGCGCAAGCGAAGCCGTCCCAGATGGTGATCATGACATGGGGCGGCCTCTGGGGCGACGCGATGCGCGATGGCGCGGGTAATGCCTTCGAGAAAGAAACCGGGATCAAGATCGTCCAGGACCGCAGCGGCAGCCCGGCCGACCGCATCACCAAGATCAAGGTCAACCTCGCCGATCAGAAGTTCGACCTCGTGCAGCTCCATGACGGGCTCGTCCCGCTCGCGACCACCCAAGGGGTGCTCGAGCCGTTGAACAGGAGCTCGCCCCGGCTCACGAACCTGAAGGACGTGCCGTCCCGGTTCGTGCAGAGCCATTGGGTGGCGATGATCTATTCGCCGCTCGGCATCATCTACAACACGAAGCTCGTGAAGACGCCGCCGACCTCCTTTTCCGACCTGTGGCGGCCGGAGTTCAAGGGCCAGATCGTGCTGCCCGACATCAGCCACTCGATCGGCCCCTACATCATCCCGATCGGCGCGATCGCCGCCGGCAAGCCGCCGACCGATGCCGAGGCCGGCTTCGAGATGCTGAAGAAGATGGTTGCCCAGCAGCCGACCTGGGCGAAGGACACCGACAGCATCATGAACGCGCTGCGCGGCGAAGACGCGGTGATTGGGCTTCTCTACAAGTCGCAGACCTACACCGTGAAGGGCTGGAAGGTGCCGGCCGAGTGGGTCTATCCCAAGGAGGGCGCGATCCTCTACAGCGCCGGCACCGGCATCGCCAAGGGCACGAAGAACCTCGAATTCGCGGAAGCGTTCCTGAACCTGACGCTCGATCCGAGAATGCAGGGCATCTACGCCGAGAAGTTCAACTATCCGGGCACCAACACGAAAATGGAGGCGATCCTGCCGCCGGAGCTGCAAGAGCGCGTCCGCTCGACCCCTGAGGAGATGGCTCGCCTCATCGATCTCGACCACGCCACCATGGCGGAGAAGCGCCCCGAGTGGACGGACCGCTGGAACCGCATCGTTGCGGCGGGCTGAACGGGAAGGCGGCAGACGACCCGGGCTGCATCGGCTCTCCTGGTTCGCGAACGGCGACCGCCTCGACGTCGCGGTCGTCGCGAACCGCCTCGCCGCCGCCGGCCGGGAGGTCTGGCGCTGCCCTGTGGCGAGCGGCGAAGCGGAGGCCGGAGACTATCTCGTCGAGGTGAGCCGTCGCCTCGCGGAGGCGTTGCGCGGCGCCGGCATCGCGGTCGAGCCATGGGCGGGCGCTCGTCCGGCCGATGCTCAGCCGGTGAGGCACGCCCGCATCGCCGTGCTCGCCGGCCAAGCCTCGGCCTATCCCTATTATGCCTACTACGCACTCGCCCTCGCGCGGCTCGGCCATGCCTTCGCAGCGGTCGACGGCACGGCGATCGCGGCGGGCGTGCTCCGTGGCGAGAACATCGCCGTGCTCCCCGGCGGCTTCTCGAACTGGGGACTCGACGCCAAGGAAGGCAGCACCGGCGCCGACGCCGCCTTCCGCGGCTTTCTCGCCGGCGGCGGCGCTGCGCTCGCGTCCTGCGGCGGTGCCTATTACCTGTCGCGCGGCCGCCCGGCCTGGCTCGGCGTCGCGGATGCGCGGCCGGTCTTCACGCAGGAGTATCTGCGCACCGGCGTCGGCGTCGTCACCTGCGGGCTCGAGCCCGGCCCGCTCCGCCTCGGCCTGCCGCCGACGCTCGAGATCCCCTACTTCCACGGCCCCGTCTACGACGAGCTCGGGCCCGGCTGCGCGCCGCTCGCCAGCTTTCGCGAGCGTTACGACGACGGGCGCCTGTTCATCGACAATCCGCTCGCGGAGGAGACCTTCACGCGGCACATGCAAGGCCGCGTCGCGGCCCTGCGCGCCTCCGGCCCGCGCGGCGAGGCGGTGCTGTTCTCGGCCCATCCGGAGATGGGCGATCTCTTGCGGAAATACATGGCGCTCGAGAGCTACGTCCCGCGCTACCTGCCGGTCCGCGGCGCGCTCGTCATGCGCGAGACCGTCGACAGCTTCGCGCCGGCCGAATCGCGTAGCTTCCTGATGATCCTCAATGCGGTCGAGGACCTCTTGCGAAGCGCTCGCGCCGGCTCGCCCGACGAGGCGCGCGCGCCCGACGGCGCAGGTCCGGCCGACGACCCCTCGGCCGCGATCCGGCGGCTCGGCGAGGGCTGGCGGACCCGGCGCGCGGCGTTCCGGCCCAGCCCCGGCGGCATCGGCGACCTCGAGCGCGGCCTTCTCGCCGACTTCGAGCGGCGCCTCGACCCGGCGCAGCGCCGGCTTGACGATCGGCTGACGCGCGTCGCGGAATGCGGCGCGGACGGTGCGCGAATCGCGGCTTCCTTCACGGCGATCGCCGGCCATGCCTGCGCCGCGTGGGCCGATCCGCCGGAACGCCGGCCGGCCGAGCTCCTGCTCGAGCTGGAGCTCGCGCTCCTCTTGATCGAGGCGTGGGCGCGCCTCGCCGAAATCCATGCCATCGTGTCGACGCATGACTGAGACCGCCGAGCCGCAAGCCGATGTCCGCTTCGAGCGCGTCACCAAGCGCTATGGCGGCGCCGCGGCGGTGAGCGCGCTGACGCTTGCGATCCCGCGCGGGATGTTCTTCTCGCTGCTCGGTCCGTCCGGATGCGGCAAGACCACGACCTTGCGGCTTGTCGCCGGCTTCGAGCAGCCGGACGAGGGCGAGGTCTTCATCCGCAACGAGCGCGTCACGAGGGTGCCGCCGTTCCGGCGCGACTTCGCGATGGTCTTCCAGAACTTCGCGCTGTTCCCACATTTAGACGTGTTCCAAAACGTCATCTTCGGCTTGAAAATGCTTCGGGTGCCGCGGGCCGAGCGGGCCGCGCAAGCGCGCGACGCGCTCTCGCTCGTGAAGCTCGACGGCTTTGGCGACCGCTATCCGAAGCAGCTCTCGGGCGGGCAGCAGCAGCGCGTCGCGATCGCCCGGGCGATCGTCATGAAGCCGGCGGTGCTGCTCCTCGACGAGCCGCTCGGCGCCCTCGACAAGAACCTCCGCGAGAGCATGCAGGTCGAGCTCCGCTCGCTGCAGCGGCAGCTCGGCATCACGACCGTCTTCGTCACCCACGACCAGGAGGAGGCGCTCACGATGTCGGACCGCATCGCGGTGATGCGGGACGGCGTCATCGAGCAGCTCGGGGCGCCGCGCGAGGTCTACGAGCGCCCGGCGACCGAGTTCGTCGCGACCTTCCTCGGCGCCAGCAACCTGATCGACGCGGTCGTGGCCGGGCGCGACGGCGCGCACAGCCTGGTGGAGGCGGCGTGCGGACGCTTCGCGGTCGCGGCCACGGGGCTCGCGCCAGGGCAGCGGCTGCGGCTCGCGGTTCGCCCCGAGCGCGTGCGGGTCTGCCCCGCCGGCAGCCCGGGGCTTCCGGCGACGGTGCGCGAGGTGGTCTACCGGGGCGCCGGGTTGCATGTCTTCATGGAGAGCGGCGGCCTGCCCCTGATCAGCTTCCTCCAGAACGACAGCGGCGCCGCCTCCGGCTGGAGCCCCGGCGAGGCCGTGGCGGTGAATTTCGAGCCCGACAGCGTCGTCGTGCTCGAAGGTCGGCGCGCGTCATGAGGCGCGGCTTCAGCCTCGGCCGCCGCGGCGCGGCGCTGGCGCTCCTCGGGCCGCCGCTCGCGCTGTTCCTCGCGTTCTTCGTCGCCCCGCTCGCAAGCCTGTTCTGGGCAAGCCTCCACGGCGCCTCGCAGACCGCACTCTATGCCGACGAGCTGACGCTTTCGAACTACGCCGCCATCCTCGAAGACCCGTTCTACCACACGATCATTCTGCGGACCTTGGTGACCGGCGCGACGATCGTCGCCGCCACCCTGGTGCTCGGCTACGCGACCGCCTACGTGATCGCCCCGCTGCCGCCGCGAACGCGGCTGCTCCTGCTGCTGCTCCTCCTCGTGCCGCTGATGGTCAGCAACGTCATCCGCGCCTATGGCTGGATCGCGATCCTCGGCCGGCAGGGCCTCGTCAACACCGTCCTGCGCGGAACCGGCATCATCGACCGGCCGCTGCTCTTGTTGAACACCTTCGAGGCGGTGGTCGTCGGCCTCATGACCATCCTCCTGCCCTACATGGTGATCTCGATCGCCAACGCGCTCGCCGCCATCGACGTGAATTATCGCGACGCGGCGCAGTCGCTGCGGGCGTCGCCGTTCCGCACCTTCGTCCATGTCACCTGGCCGCTGTCGAGCCCCGGCGTCGCTTCCGGTCTCCTGCTCGTCTTCCTTCTGACCCTGAGCGCCTACGTCACGATCACGGTGCTGGGCGGCCCGCGCGCCAAGCTCCTCGTCAGCCTCGTCTTCGATTCGGTCGCCTCGTTCCGGTGGCCGCTGGCGGCGGCGCTGTCGTTCGTGCTCCTGGCGATCGCGCTTGCCTTCTCGGGGCTGATCCTGGCGGTGCTGCGGCCGCAGAAGGTGCAGGGGCGGGGCTGAGCGATGGCGCGCGCGCTTCTCATCGGGCTTGCCGGCCTGACCTACCTGCTCGTGCTCGGGCCGATCCTGATCGTGCTCGTGACCGCCTTCTCGCCGACCGAGTTCTTCGTCTTTCCGCCGCCGTCCTTGAGCCTGCGCTGGTTCCACGCCTTCTTCGAGAACGAGAGCCTGCGCGATGCGTTTCTGCGGTCGCTCTGGCTGGCGGCGCTGTCCTGCGCCGTCGCGACGGTCCTCGGCACGATGGCGGCGCTTGCCATCGCGCGGCGGCGCGGATTCGCGTTCACGATCCTGCAGGGCTTGTTCCTGGCGCCGCTGATCTTCCCGGCGATCGTGTTCGGCCTGTCGCTGTTGCTGTTCTTCAAGCTCATCGGCGGCATCCCTGAGTTCCCGGGGCTCGTGATCGCGCATGCGATCCTCGGCACGCCGTTCGTCGTGCGCGCCGTGTCGGCGAGCGTGCTCGCCGTCGATCCGGTTCTCGAGGAGGCGAGCCAGAGCCTGCGCGCCGGCCCCTTCCGGACCTTCCTGCTCGTCACCATGCCGCTGATCTGGCCCGGCATTGTCGCCGGCGCGCTGTTCGCCTTCATCCTCTCGCTCGGCGAGCTGAACACGGCGCTCTTCCTCACCGGCCCCGGCGTCACCACCCTGCCGATCGAGATCTTCAGCTACCTGCAGTTCCAGGGCGGGCAGCTCGTTATCGCGGCGGCGTCCGCCGTGCAGGTCGGCCTCATCGTCGTGCTGGTCGTCGCGGTCGAGCGCCTCGTCGGCTTGCGCCGCATCGTCCGCTCCCCGTCCTGAAACGGGAAAACCCGGAGAAGAACCATGCCCCTTTCGCCGCAGACCCGCGACAAGCTGAAGACCGTGAGCACCGCGACCATCTGCACCGCGCTCTACAAGCGCGGCTTCCGCAACCAGTTCATCCAGGACGTCCACCCGCTCAACCCGAACGGCGCGCCGATGGTCGGCGAGGCGTTCACGCTGCGCTACATCCCGGCGCGCGAGGATCTGAACCCGCTCACGGTCTTCCAGGATCGTGCCCATCCGCAGCGCAAGGCGGTCGAGGAGTGCCCGCCGGGCGCCGTCTTCGTGATCGACAGCCGCAAGGACCCGCGCGCCGCCTCCGCCGGCTCGATCCTCGTCACGCGGCTGATGAAACGCGGCGTCGCCGGGGTCGTGACCGACGGCGGCTTTCGCGATTCGCCCGAGATCGCGCGGCTGGCGATCCCGGCCTATCACAACCGTCCGTCCGCGCCGACGAACCTGACGATTCACCAGGCGCTCGATATCAACGTGCCGATCGCCTGTGGCGATGCCCCGGTGTGGCCGGGCGACGTCGTCGTCGGCGACGGCGAGGGGGTCGTCGTGATCCCGGCCCATATCGCCGACGAGATCGCGGCCGAGGCCGTCGAGATGACGGCCTTCGAGGACTTCGTCACGGCCGAGGTCGAGAAGGGACGCTCGATCCTCGGCCTCTATCCGGCGACCGAGGAGAAGACGAAGGGCGACTTCGCCGCCTGGCGCAAGGCGAACAAGCGCTGATCGAATCGGCCCGCCCGGGCGCGCGCGCCTGCTTCCCACCCCTTCGTGGCCGGGAGCGAGACGGGTCGGAGCTCCTCGGTTTGATGTGACGCGCCGGCGCTGATACCAGCGTGCCGGCCGGCAATGCCGTGCTCCATGCCGCGACCCCACCCGACCGCTCGCCGCAAGCGCGCGGGGAGATCTCGAGTCCGAACGTCCATGGCTGAAGCTGCCGTACAGCCTGCCCGCGATCTCCGCGTCCTGTCGCTCATCGGGCTCGCCCATGGCGTGAGCCACTTCTTCCAGCTGGCGCTGCCGCCGCTGTTCCCGCTGGTGAAGGACGCGCTCGGCGTCAGCTATACCGAGCTCGGCGTCGTCATGGCGGTGTTCTTCACGGTGTCGGGCTTCTCCCAGGTCGCGGCCGGCTTCGTCGTCGACCGGTTCGGCCCGCAGAAGGTCCTGCCGATGGGGATCGCGCTGTTCGGGCTCGCGACGGCCGCTGCCGGCCTGGCGCAGGGGTTCTGGAGCCTCATCCCGTCTGCGATCCTCGCCGGCCTCGGCAACAGCGTCTTCCATCCGGCCGACTACGCCGTGCTCTCCGCCCGCGTGACGCCGAGCCGGATGGCGCGCGCCTACAGCGTCCACTCGGTCATGGGGACGCTCGGCTGGGCCGCGGCCCCGGTGACGATGATCGCGCTTGCCTCGCGCTTCGGCTGGCGCGCGGCGCTGATCGGCGCCGGCCTTGCCGGCATCGCCTTTTCGGCCGTGATCGCGCTGGAGCACCGGCAGCTGCGCGCCGACGTGCACCGGCACGCGCCCGCGCCGGCGGGCGATTGGCGCCTCCTGCTGACGGGCCCGATCCTGTCCTGCTTCCTCTACTTCGCCCTGCTTTCGCTCGCCCAGGGCGGGACGCAGAACTTCCTGCCGACGCTGTTGCCGCTGGTGCAGGACGTCTCCTACGTCCTCGCCGCCTCGGCGACGACGATGTACCTGATCGGCAGCGCGGTCGGGAACCTCGCCGGCGGGGTGGTCGCGGATCTGACGCCGAACCACGCCCGGATCGTCGGCGCCGGGCTTGCCGGGGCCGGTCTCATGACGCTGATCCTCGGCTATGTGACGTTCCCGGCCGCGGTCCTCTTCGCCGCGGTGGCGCTGACCGGCTTCCTCACCGGGGCGACGACGCCGTCGCGCGACATGCTGGTGCGCGCCGCGACCCCGCCGGGCGCCACCGGAAAGGTCTTCGGCTTCGTCTATTCGGGACTCGATCTCGGCTCGGTCCTGGCGCCGCTGATGATCGGCGTGCTGCTCGACCATCGCCAGGCGCGCCTCGCCTTCGCCTGCATGGCCGCAGCACTCGTCGTCACCATCGCGAGCGCCTTCCTGGTCGATCGCCAGCGCGCGCCGGCGGCCGCCGCCCGCGCCGGCTGACCGGCCATGGAAACAAGCGAGACGCTGCCGATCGTCGACGCGCACCAGCATTTCTGGGACCTGTCGCGCAACTACCACCCCTGGCTCTGCGACCCGGAGCCGATCCCGTTCCGCTACGGCGACTATTCGCGCCTCAAGCGCAGCTACATGCCGGCGGACTACCGCCGCGACAGCGCCGGCTTCGACATCGTCAAGACCGTCTATGTCGAGGCCGAGTGGGACCCGAAGACGCCGCTCGCCGAGACGCGCTGGGTCGAGGCGGTCGCGGCCGAGTACGGGCTGCCGAGCGCCGTCGTCGCGCAAGCCTGGCTCGACCGCGCCGACGCCGCCGAGGTGCTGGCCGGGCAGGCGGCGCGGCCGATCGTGCGCGGCATCCGGCACAAGCCGGCGGCGGCGGCGCGGCCGCAGGACGCCCGCCGCGGCGCCGCCGGCTCGATGGATGATCCGCGATGGCGGCGCGCCTACGTGCTCCTCGAACGGCACGGGCTGTCCTTCGACCTGCAGACGCCGTGGTGGCACCTTGATGCCGCAGCGGAGCTCGGGCGCGACTTCCCGGCGACGCCGATCATCGTCAACCACGCCGGCCTGCCGTCCGACCGCTCGCCCGAGGGCCTCGCCGGCTGGCGGCGCGGTCTTGAGGCCATCGCGGCGTGCCCGAACGCGGCGCTCAAGATCTCCGGCCTCGGCCGGCCCGGCCTGCCCTGGACGGTCGCGGCGAACGGCCCCGTGATCCGCGACGCGATCGCGATCTTCGGCGTCGAGCGCTGCCTGTTCGCGAGCAACTTCCCGGTCGACGGCCTCGCCGGCACCTTCGCCGAGATCTTCGCCGGCTTCGCGCAAGCGGTCGCCGACCGGCCGCGCGGGGAGCGCAGGAAGCTGTTCCACGACAACGCGGTCCGGATCTACCGGCTTTGACGGGGAGGGGAGATGCCACGAACCATCGGCTTCATCGGGCTCGGCCTCATGGGCACGGGCTTCACCAAGCGCGTCACGGCGACCGGCCACCGCGTCGTCGGCTACGACGTCGATCCGGGCAAGCGCGAGGCCGCGCGGGCCTGGGGCGTCGAAGAGGCGGGCTCGCCGGCCGAGGCCGCCGCCGAGGCGGACATCGCCTGCATCTGCGTGACGACGAGCCATGCCGTCGAGGAGGTCGTCATCGGGGCGCACGGCCTGACCTCGATCGGGCTCCTCGACGGCAGGACGGTGGTCGATTTCTCGACCACCGAGATGGCGGTGACGCACCGCGTCGCGGCGGCGATCGCGGCGCGCGGCGGCGCCTTCGTCGACGCCCCGGTCTCGGGCGGGCCGGGGGCGGCCGGGAACGGCACGCTCGCCATCATGGCGGGCGGCGAGGCGGCGGCCGTCGACGCTGCGCGGCCGCTGCTCGAAGAGCTCGGCCAGGTGACGCATATGGGCCCGACCGGCGCCGGCCAGGCGACGAAGCTCGTCAACCAGGCGCTCTGCCTGACGAACTACTGCGTCGTCGCCGAGGGCCTGCGCCTCGCCGAGGCCTATGGCGTCGACGCTCGCAAGATCCCGGCGGCGCTGGCGCCGGGGCTTGCCAACTCGGCGGTGCTGCAGGCGATCTATCCGCGCATGGTGGAGCGCGATTTCGCGCCCCGCGGCTATGCCCGCCAGGTGCTGAAGGATCTCGAGATGCTGCACGAGGCGACCCGCGCGCTGCATCTCGCGATGCCGATGGCGGCGCAGGCGACTACGTTGTTCCGCATGCTGGTGGCGCAAGGCCACAGCGAGCTCGACGGCGCCGCCGTGGTCACGCTCCTGCCCGAGGTCGCGCCGCCGGGCGGCTGAAGACGCGCGGCAGCCCGGGGCGG
>DAINQO010000112.1:0-10660 GCA_036742625.1 Microvirga sp. | reverse complement strand
GTCAAGCGCCTTCTGTCCCGCGGCCGGTTCCCCTCACCCCTGCCCCTCTCCCTCCAGGAGAGGGGTTCACCGCGCGCCACCTCTCCCGGAGGCAGATCTCTGCGAAATCAAGAGTCAGCGGCGCTTCGCGAGTCTTGCGCTGGGTCCCGGATCGCCTTCCACTCCGCTTCGCTCCGTTCCAGGCGTCCGGGAAAGGGCTGTTGAGAGGCTCGCGCAGCTCTCTCCGCTGCTTTCCCGGGCGCATGCAGCGAAAGCGGAATGCGACCCGGGACCCAGCGCAAGACTCCGCCGCGAAGCGGCGCCGAACTCATTTCGCGGGAGAGTTAGAGCGAGAACGAGGTGCCGCAGCCGCAGGAGGCGGTCGCCTGGGGATTCTCGATCTTGAACGACTGGCCGATGAGGTCGTCGACGAAATCGACGACCGAGCCTTCCATGTATTGCAGCGAGACCTCGTCGACGAGGATCTTGGCACCGTCCTTCTCGACGACGAGATCGTCCGCCTGCCGGGTGCGGTCGACGTCGAAGCCGTACGAGAACCCCGAGCAGCCGCCGCCGTTGACGCTGATGCGCAGCATCGAGCCGGCGGGCTCGCCGGCCATGATCTCGTTGATGCGCTTTGCGGCGCGTTCCGTCAGCGCGATGCCGGCCATCGTCTCACCTCGTTCGGACAGGCGCTTGGTCGGGACAGGCGCTTGCCACCGTTCTGCGCCTATAGGTAAGTGCGGCGGCGGGTTGCCGCAATCGGGGAGGGGCCTTGCAGCGGGCCGGCGAGCGTTGGCGGGCGCCTTATGCCTGCAACCCTTGGGAGAGCCGGGGTCGGCTGCACCGCGAGCCGGCCTCGCCGACCCGCAGCGAGTTCCAGCGCGACCGCGACCGCGTCGTGCATTCGAGCGCCTTCCGCCGCCTCAAGCACAAGACCCAGGTCTTCGTCTTCCACGAGGGCGACCACTACCGCACCCGGCTCACCCATTCGATCGAGGTCAGCCAGATTGCCCGGGCGCTCGCCCGCTCGCTCGGCCTCGACGAGGATCTCGCCGAGGCCCTGGCGCTGTCGCACGACCTCGGCCACACGCCCTTCGGCCACACCGGCGAGGACGCGCTCGCCGACTGCATGGCGCCGTTCGGCGGCTTCGACCACAACGCCCAGGCGCTTCGCCTCGTGACCCGGCTCGAGCGGCGCTACGCCGCGTTCGACGGGCTGAACCTCACCTGGGAGACGCTCGAGGGCCTGGTCAAGCATAACGGCCCGCTGCTCCAGGCCGACGGCGGCCCGGCGCCGCGCTACGCCGGAACCGGCGTGCCGCTTGCGATCCTCGACTACGCCGCCCAGCAAGACCTGGAGCTCTCGACCTTCGCCGGCGGCGAGGCGCAGGCGGCGGCGCTGTCCGATGACATCGCCTACAATGCCCATGACATCGACGACGGGCTGCGCGCCGGGCTGTTTGCGATCGACGACCTCCCCGAGATCGCGTTCCTGCGCGATCTCCTCGCCGAGATCGACCGGCGCTATCCGGCCCTCGAGCCGTCGCGCCGCATCCACGAGCTCGTGCGGCGCGTGATCACGCGCTTCGTCGAGGACGCGGTCCGCGAGAGCGAGCGCCTCATCGCCGAGCTTGCGCCGGACAGCGCCGCCGCGATCCGGCGGGCCGGCCGGCCGGCGGTCGCCTTTTCCGGGGCCATCGCCGCCGCCGACCGGGCGATCAAGGCCTTCCTGCATCCGCGGATGTACCGCCATCCCCGCGTCGTTCGCGTCCGGGAGCAGGCGGACGCGATCCTGCGCGACCTGTTCCGCCGCTTCATGGCCGACCCCGGCGCCATGCCGGAAGAATGGCGCGCCGGGCTGGAGGGCGCGGGCGAGGCCCGCGTCGCCCGCCGCGTCGCCGACTACATCGCCGGCATGACCGACAACTACGCCGTCGACGAGCACCGGCGCCTGTTCCCGACGACGCCGGAGCTGCGGTAGCTGCGGGGTGACACCTTGGCGGTGCCTTGCTATGCGCCCCGAGCGGCGAGCGACACCCCGGCGCCTTCGACAGGACCAGCATGAACATCTTTCGCGCCTTCGAGGCCCGGGTCGGGCAGGCGCTCGGCCGCTTGGCCGAGGGCGGCAAGATTCCGCCGGGCCTCGATGCGAGCCGCGTGCTCGTCGAGCCGCCGCGCGACGCCGCGCATGGCGATCTCGCGACGAACGCCGCGCTGGTGCTCGCCAAGGAGGCGCGGATGAATCCGCGCGCGCTGGCCGAGCTCCTCGCCGGCGAGCTCAGGAGCGACGCCGATATCGCCTCGGCCGAGGTGGCGGGCCCGGGCTTCCTCAACCTCAAGCTCCGGCCGGGCGTGTACCGGGAGGTGATGCGCGCCGTCCTTTCCCAGGGCAAGGCCTTCGGCCGCGGCGAGCGCGACGGCGGCGCCGTCAACGTCGAGTTCGTCTCGGCGAACCCGACCGGGCCGATGCATGTCGGGCACGGGCGCGGGGCGGTGTTCGGCGATGCGCTCGCGAACCTTCTCGCCTTCGCCGGCCATCGGGTGGCGCGCGAGTACTACATCAACGACGCCGGCGCCCAGGTCGACGTGCTCGCCCGCTCCGCCTATCTGCGCTACCGCGAGGCGCTCGGCGAAGCGATCGCCATCCCGGAGGGGCTCTACCCGGGCGACTATCTGAAGCCGGTCGGCGAGACGCTCGCGGCGCGGTTCGGCCGCTCGCTCGTCGGGATGCCGGAGACCGAATGGCTGCCCGTCGTGCGGGATGCCGCGATCGAGGCCATGATGGCGATGATCCGCGACGACCTCGCGGCGCTCGCCATCCGGCACGACGTGTTCTTCTCGGAGCGCTCGCTGTCGCAGGGCGGAAACGACGCGATCCGGGCGACGATCGAGGATCTGCGCGCCCGCGGCCTGATCTACGAGGGCAGGCTGCCGCCGCCGAAGGGCCAGCCGGTCGAGGATTGGGAGGACCGCGAGCAGACGCTCTTTCGCGCGACTGCGTTTGGCGACGACGTCGACCGGCCGCTGCTCAAATCGGACGGGTCCTACACCTATTTCGCCGCCGACATCGCCTATCACCGCTCGAAGTTCGAGCGCGGCTTTAGCACCATGATCGACGTCTGGGGGGCGGACCACGGCGGCTACGTCAAGCGGATGAAGGCGGCGGTCGCGGCGGTCACCGGCGGCGCGGCCGAGCTCGACATCAAGCTGTGCCAGCTCGTGCGCCTGCTTCGAGCGGGCGAGCCGGTGAAAATGTCGAAGCGGTCCGGCGACTTCGTGACGCTTCGTGAGGTTGTGGATGAAGTCGGGCGGGACGCCGTGCGCTTCATGATGCTGTTCCGCAAGAACGACGCCACCCTCGATTTCGACCTCGCCAAGGTGCTCGAGCAGTCGCGGGAGAATCCGGTCTTCTACGTGCAATACGCCCATGCCCGCTGCGCCTCGGTGTTCCGGCAGGCGCAGGAGGCCTTCCCGGAGGCCGATTTTAACCCGAAACGGCTCGCCGAGGCCGATCTTTCCCGGCTTTCGGACGATGCCGAGGCCGATGTGCTTCGCCTTGTCGCCCAGTACCCGCGCGTCGTCGAGGCCGCCGCCGACGCCCACGAGCCCCACCGGATCGCCTTCTTCCTCTACGATCTTGCCGCCGCCTTCCACGGTTTGTGGAACAAGGGCAAAGACTTGCCGCAATTACGCTTTGTTAATCAAAACGATCAACAGTCGACGGAGGCAAGACTCGCTCTCGTCCATGTGGTGCGCTGCGTGCTTGTCTCCGGTCTCGCCGTTCTAGGCGTCACCGCCCCCGACGAGATGCGATAGTATGATCTGTGTTGCCCGGCCGCGGCCGGGTCGTTGCGTCGCTTAAACGGAGGCCCGGACCGTCCATGGCTCAATCGAACCAGCGCCTCGTCCTGGACCTCGACGACATCGAGCGGCAGCTGAGGGAGGCGCAGCTTCCGCCGCCGCCGAAGAACGATCCCCTGGCCGAGCTCGCCCGGATCGTCGGGCAGGACGACCCGTTCCGGACCCTGATTGCCGGCGAGAAGCAGGCCCGACGTCCGGCGCCGACCGACCGCGACGCGCTGTTCGTCGACCCGGAGCCGTATGGCGGCCGCGACGGGCACGACCTTCACGCCTCCCGCGGCGACCGCGCCGCGTATGCCGGCGCCGCGGACGCGGAGGCCGCCTATGCCGGTCCGGATCAGGATTTCCAGCCGCTCGAGCGGCGTCGCTCGCGCAAGGGGGTGATCGCGGTCGGCCTCGTCCTCGGCACGGCGATCGCCGCGGTCGCCGGCGCGCTGGCGCTGCGCACGCCGGCGCAAGTCACCGCCACCGGCGAGCCGCCGACCATCACGGCCGACAAGGAGCCGCTCAAGGTCCAGCCGGAGAACCCCGGCGGCGTCGAGATCCCGAACCAGAACGCGCAGGTCTACGATCGGGCGGGCGCCGACAAGCAGACCCGGGTCGTCAACCGCGAGGAGCAGCCGATCGACGTCCAGCAGGCGGCGCGCACGGCGCAAGGCGCGGCATTGGGCCAGGCCGCCGGCGTCGTGCCGCCCTCGACGGCGACGCCGGGCAACGCGCCATCGATCTCTCCGAACACCGCCGTCGCGAGCCTTGGCGAGCCAAAGCGCGTCCGCACCGTCTCGGTGCGTCCCGACGGGACGATCGTGAGCCCGGACCAGCCGCCCGGCTCCACGGCCCTTTCCGCCGCGCCGGCCGCCGCCGCCGGAGGTCCCGCCCTGACCGGCGCGACGACGCCCGCCTCGGTGCCCGCGCCGGCCGCAGCGCCGCAGCGCCCGCGTCCGGAGACGCGGCCGACGCCAGCGGCCGAGACCGCCACCCCGGCCCAGCCGGCCGCTCCGGCCCAGCCGGCCGCCGCGGCCCGCCCGGCGCCGCCTCCGGCGACCGCCAACGGCTCGCTGCAGATCGCGCCGAGCCCGGCTCAGCCGCCGTCGGCGGCGCAGCGCACCGCCTCCGTGCCGCGGCCGGCGCCGGTCGCGGCCGAGGCCACGAACGCCGTCGGCGGGTTCTCGGTGCAGCTGTCGGTGATGAACTCCGAGGACGAGGCGAAGAAGCAATACCAGGCCTTCCAGCGCAAATACGCAGGTCCGCTCGCCGGACGCTCGCCCCTGATCCGCGCCGCCGAGGTCAACGGCAAGACCATCTATCGCGTGCGGGTCGGGCCGATGTCGCGCGACGACGCCACCGAGCTCTGCACCAAGCTCAAGGCGGCCGGCGGGCCCTGCTTCGTCGCCAAGAACTGAAACGCCGCCAGCACGCGAGCCCTTCGTGATCCGACGTTTTCGGCCGCAATGACGGCGCGCGCCTTCATCGCCGGCTGCTCCGGCCCGGTGCTCACGGCCGAGGAGGAAGCGTTCTTCCGTGCCGCGGCGCCGTGGGGCTTCATCGTCTTCAAGCGCAACATCGAGACCCCGGCGCAGCTGACGGCGCTGACCGCGGCGCTGCGCGAGACCGTCGGCCGCGACGCCCCGATCCTGATCGATCAGGAGGGCGGGCGCGTCCAGCGCATGGGACCGCCGCACTGGCCGGCCTATCCGCCGGGACGCGCCTATGGCCGGCTTGCCGGCAACGACCCGCTCTACCACCGCGAGATCGCCCGTCTCGGCGCCCGGCTCATGGCGCATGATCTGCGTGCCGTCGGCATCAACGTCGATTGCGTGCCGGTGCTCGACGTCCCGATCGCCGGCGCCCACGACGTCATCGGCGACCGCGCCTACGGGCGAGATCCGGAGACCGTCGCGCTGCTCGGCCGCGCCGCCGCCGAGGGGCTGATCGCCGGCGGCGTGCTGCCGGTGATCAAGCACATTCCCGGGCACGGCCGCGCCGCCGCCGACAGCCACCACGACCTGCCGGTCGTCGAGGCCTCGCGCGCGGAGCTCGAACGGCAGGATTTCGTGCCGTTCCGGCATCTGGCCGACATGCCGCTCGCGATGACGGCGCATGTCGTCTACACGGCGCTCGATCCCGAGCACCCGGCGACCACCTCGGCCAACGTGATGCGGGACGTGATCCGCGGCCACATCGGCTACGACGGCCTCGTGATGAGCGACGACATCTCGATGAATGCGCTGTCGGGCTCGCTCGCGGAGCGGACACGGGCGGCGTTCGCGGCCGGCTGCGACATGGTGCTCCACTGCAACGGCCGCCTCGACGAGATGGAGGCGGTCGCCTCCGACACCCCCGAGCTCGCCGGCGAGGCGGGGCGCCGGGCCGCCGCGGCGCTGGCCCGGATCGCGCATGAGCCCGAGCCGTTGAATGCTGTGGACGCGCGTGCCCGCTTCACGGCCGCGCTTGCAGCCGTCGCCTGACAGGCGAAAGCTCTTCCGGGAAACGAATCAGTTGGGCGTAATGGCCGAGTCGTTGCCTTTCGAGGACGTGGAGCTTGCCGAGCGCGCGATCGGCGAGCCGATCCTGCATGTCGACGTCGACGGTTTCGAAGGGCCGCTCGACCTCCTGCTCGAGCTCGCCCGCCGGCAGAAGGTCGACCTCCACCGCATCTCTATCCTGGCGCTCGCCGAGCAGTACCTCGTCTTCATCGAGGAGGCGCGCAAGATGCGCCTCGAGCTCGCCGCCGACTATCTCGTCATGGCGGCCTGGCTCGCCTACCTCAAATCGCGCCTGCTCCTGCCCGAGGGCGCGAAGGGCGACGAGCCCTCGGCCGCCGACCTCGCGACGGCGCTGGCGCTGCGTCTGCGGCGCCTCGAGGCGATCCGCGAAGCGGCAAAGCGCATGGAGGAGCGGGCGCAGCTCGGGCGCGACGTGTTCGCCCGCGGCGCCCCGGAGCCGATCGCGATCCGCAAGGAGGTCGCCTGGGAGGCGACGCTCTACGACCTGCTCTCGGCCTATGCCCGCCAGCGCCAGAAGCAGATGACGAGCCGCGTCGTCATGCCGAAGCGGCATGTCTGGTCGCTCGTCGACGCCCGCGAGGCGCTCGAGCGGCTTCTCGGCCAGGCGCAGGACTGGACCGTGCTCGACAGCTATCTCGTCCGCTACATCTCGGCGCCCGAGCAGCGGCCGACCGTCATCGCCTCGGCGTTCTCGGCGAGCCTCGAGCTCGTCCGCGAGGGCCGGCTCGCGCTGCGCCAGGACGGCGCCTTCGCGCCGCTTTGGGTGCGCGGCCTGACGCCCGAGCCCGAGCCGGCTGAATCCTGATGTCACGATGGACAAGTCAATGAGCGCCGTTGCCCGCAAGATCTCGGTCGATGTCGCGACCGCGCCCGATCACGGGGAAGCCTTGCGCATCGCCGAGGCGCTGCTGTTTGCGGCACGCGAGCCGCTCGCCGCGCAGGAGCTTGCGGGCCGGCTGCCGGAGGGAAGCGACGTCGCCGCGGTCCTCGCCGACCTTGCCGAGCATTACGCCGATCGCGGCGTCAACCTCGTCCAGGTCGCCGGCAAATGGGCGTTCCGCACCGCCGGCGACCTGTCCTTCCTCCTCGCGCGCGATGTCGTCGAGCCGCGCAAGCTGTCGCGCGCCGCGATGGAGACGCTCGCCATCGTCGCCTACCACCAGCCGGTGACGCGGGCCGAGATCGAGGAGATCCGCGGCGTCGTCACCTCCAAGGGCACGCTCGACACGCTGCTCGAGACCGGCTGGATCCGGCTGCGCGGCCGGCGCAAGGCGCCGGGCCGGCCCGTGACCTACGGCACGACGCCGCGCTTCCTCGAGCATTTCGGCCTCAACGCCGTCGACGACCTGCCCGGCCTCGAGGAGCTGAAAGGCGCCGGCATGCTCGACGGCCGCATCCCGCCCGGCCTGTCGGTGCCCGTCCCCTCCGACGACACGACGCTGCGCGCCGACGAGGACCCGCTCGAGGACGACCTGTTCCAGCCGCTTCCGCTCGAGCCCGAGGCCGAGCTTCCGGAAGCCGAGCCGGATGACGAAGCCGCCGGCGAGGATTATCTGTCGCAGGAATGACGGCGGACCCCCTCCGCCCGCGTGACCGGTTGCGATTTCCCCGTTGGGGCCAGCGCGGCACGACGGGCGCCTCGATCCCGGCGGAGCTTGCTTTCGATCGCGTGAGCCAGGTCTACGGCTCGCTGCGCGCGCTCGACGACGTCTCGCTGTCGATCGCGGCGGGCGAGCTCGTCTGCCTGCTTGGCCAATCCGGCTGCGGCAAGACGACGCTGCTCAGGGTCGCGGCCGGGATCGAGAGCCCGACGCAAGGGCGCATCCTCCTCGACCGGCGCGAGGTCACCGGCCCGAAGCTGTTCCTGCCGCCGGAAGCCCGCGGCATCGGCCTGATGTTCCAGGATTACGCGCTGTTCCCGCATCTCAGCATCATCGAGAACGTCACCTTCGGCTTGCGCGGGCTCGCGGCGCGCGACGCCGAGATCGCCGCCAAGCGCGCGCTCTCCCGGGTCGGGCTCGAGCGCTACGCCGCCGATTACCCGCACGTCCTCTCCGGCGGCGAGCAGCAGCGGGTGGCGCTGGCGCGCTCGATCGCGCCGCGTCCGGGCATCCTCCTCATGGACGAGCCGTTCTCGAACCTCGACCGGCGCCTGCGCGACGCGATCCGCGACGAGACCGTGGCGATCCTGCGCGAGACCGGCGCCACGACCGTCGTCGTGACGCACGATCCCGAGGAGGCGATGCGCATCGCCGACCGCATCGTGCTGATGCAGGCGGGGCGCATCATGCAGGCCGGAACGGCCGAGGAGATTTACCGCCGCCCGGCCGACATCTTCGCGGCGCGCTTCTTCTGCGACTTCACCGAAGTCGAGGGCGTCGGCCGCGGCGGGCGGGTCGAGACGCCGGTCGGGCTCTTTCCGGCGCTGCAGGTGGCGGACGGCGCCGCCGCCGTCGTCTGCATCCGGCCGCAGGGCGTGCGGCTCAAGCCTGCCGGGTTCTGCCTGCCCGGGCGCCTCCTGTCGCGGCGCTTCCTCGGCGAGGTCGAGCTTGTCCAGGTCGCGGTCCAGGGCCTCGACCACCCGCTGCAGGCGAGGGTGCGCGGGCCGGTTTTGGTTAACGCCGGCGAGGACGTCGGCGTCGAGATCGACCCGGACGAAGTTCTTGTTTTCGCCGCAGGTCACCCCTAGTTTGGCGCCAGAAACCAAGCAACACCGCGCCGGGGCAACGCCGGCGCAGGAGGACTTCCATGGGTGGCGTAAGCATTTGGCATTGGCTCGTCGTCGGCGTCATCGTCCTCTTGCTGTTCGGACGCGGCAAGATCTCGGACATGATGGGCGACGTCGCCAAGGGCATCAAAGCCTTCAAGAAGGGCATGAGCGAGGAAGAGGCGGCCGCCGCCACGACGCCGGCGGCGACGACCCCGGCCGATCCGGTGCGCACCATCGAGCACCAGTCGCCGGCGCCGGCACAGCCGACCACCGCCGCCGCCCCGGTCGGCGAGCGCAAGGCCGGCTGAGCGCGGCGAGACTGCCGTCCGCCGCCGCGCCGAGGACGGCGCGAGGCGTCGAGGACCGACCATGTTCGACATGAGCTGGGGTGAGGTGCTGGTGATCGGCGCCGTCGCGCTCATCGTTATCGGTCCGAAGGACCTGCCGAAGGCGCTGCGCACGCTCGGCAACATGACCTCGCAGGTCAAGAAGATGGCGTCCGAGTTCCAGTCGCAGTTCAACGAGGCGATGCGCGAGGCCGAGCTCGACGACATCAAGAAGGAGGTCTCCGGGCTGAACGAGCAGGTGAGCGCGTTCAACCCGCTCGGCACCATCCATGACGAGCTGAAGGGGGCGATCGAGTCGACGCCGGCCGCGAACGCTGCCGTCGCGGCGCCGGATGCCCCGGCCGCCGAGCCGGCGGCGTCTGCGGAGGCCGCGCCGCTCCCCGGCGAGCCGGCCTTCGACCTCGCCTTGCCGGCGCCGCCGGCGCTCTCGGGGCCGCTGCCGGAGCCCGCCGACGCGACCGCGGCGGCAGGGCCTGTCCCGGCCGAGAGCCCCAAGGCATGACGACGCCTGAGGATGATGAAGTCGAGGCCTCCCGGGCGCCGCTGATCGACCACCTGATCGAGCTGCGCACGCGGCTCATCCGCGCGCTGATCGCCTTCGTGGTGATGTTCATCGGCTGCTTTGCCGGCGCGAAGTACATCTACAATATCCTGGTGCAGCCCTATGTCTGGGCGGTCGGCGATCCGTCGAAGGCGCACATGGTCTACACGCATGCGCTCGAGTTCTTCTTCACGCAGCTCCAGGTGGCGATGTTCGGCGCCGGCTTCCTCGCCTTCCCGGTGATCGCGAACCAGATCTACAAGTTCGTCGCCCCGGGCCTCTACAAGAACGAGCGTCAGGCCTTCCTGCCGTTCCTCGTCGCGACGCCGCTCCTGTTCCTCCTCGGCGCGCTCGTCGTCTACTTCATGGCGATGCCGCTCCTGATGCGGTTCTCGGTCTCGATGCAGCAGTTCGGCACCGGCGAGGGCAACCCCGAGATCCAGTTCCTGCCGAAGGTCAACGAGTACCTCTCGCTGATCATGACGCTGATCTTCGCCTTCGGCATCTGCTTCCAGATGCCGGTGATCCTGACGCTGCTCGGCAAGGCCGGCATCATCGATTCGCAGTTCCTGGTCGAGAAGCGCCGCTACGCCATCGTCATCGTGTTCGTGATCGCGGCGGTGCTGACGCCGCCGGACGTGATCTCGCAGCTCGCGCTCGCGATCCCGACGCTCGCCCTCTACGAGGCCTCGATCTGGTCGGTGCGCATGGT